>WRMX01000136.1 GCA_009776905.1 Oscillospiraceae bacterium | reverse complement strand
CCGATGAAGGCGGCTTTCTCGACGTTCACGTCGGTCGTGTCGGTGAATTTCAGACGCCCCGTTATCGTCGTCCCCGTCACTTTCTCGTACAGCGTCACGGCGAGCAGGCAGAACTCCGCCCGGGTCGTTGCGTCGGAATACTTCGATTGCAGCGTCGGCGGGACGAGCCCCAGGCCCTTTGCTCTGTCCACCTCCGGAACGGCCCATGACGAGGGCGTGTCGCCTCCCGCAGCCGACGCGGTGATGGTGAGCAGGCTGAGCGCGAACACGAGCGCGAGAACAATTGATATTGTCTTTTTTATCATATTGATTTCCTCCCTTAAAATTGTTGTGTTACGTGGCTTGACCCCCGGATGTAACCGTTTGCGTCAATGGTCCCTCCCCGGTAGAATTGGCGCCTCACATTCATCATACACACTTCCGAATAAAATGGAAGGGTTAATTTATTCACAAAACTAACCCTAAGCCGCTTTTTTTTGCAATTTTTATGTTTTTTCCGCGTATATTTCCGTTTGTGGAAGAAATTTCCTATTGACCTTATAGCTGCTTTAAGCCTTATCGTACACGGTAGATAACATTCAGGAGTTCGGGACAGTGCTTATCGTACACGGAAGATGTCATTCCGGAACTCGGGACAGTGCTTGCAGCAACAGTAGCCATGGAGCAGATACCGCGCGTGAAGGCGCGGGAACCCAAACGCCCAGCCGCCCCCAGCTCCCGACCGCTACTACGAAAGGGATTTGCATATGCATACAATAACAACCGACGAAAGCGGCTGAAATCAACGTGTTGAGCTTTGTGGCCAAAATGACCACAAACCTCAAAACCTGTCAACATCAGGGTTTCCGTCTGCAAAATATAGAATCTCGCAGATGACGATCGGATGCGGAGCCCATGCCGCCGAAGGGATCAACTCCATCGCCGAGCATGCATTTTAGAGTTTTTGACAGACTCTTTCAGCAGTCTCGGCCGGTCCTCCTGTTTCCTATCTATCAGCTATCGCTCTTATTCTTTTACCTGTAAAAGCTCCAATACCCTGCGCCTGGTCGCGACCACTGCGCAAATAAGCGCTCCCGCAACGCAAGCCACAAGCTGCGCAGCAGCGTATATTCCGATGGCTCCAATATAGCCTGCAATCGCAGCGCCATTGATGGCGTAAAGCAAAACTGCTGCGCAGAATAGGCCGGCGATGCAGAGCGTGGCTTGCTCCAGCGTCAGCATCGCCCTTGCGCGCTTCTTCGTTGCGCCAATGGCGCGCATGATTGCCGCCTCCCTGTCTGTTTGCATGACGATCAGCCCGGGAAACAGCCCTGAAAGCACCAACGATATCGCCGCAGCAATAGGATAGAGCATATCAAGCAGCCTTACCTTCTGCAGAATATTGTCCGCCTCGCTCGTGTCCATCATGAAAGGTGACCCAACGTCTCCGACTGCGGGGCCTTTAATTTTTTTCTCGACGAATGAGTTGAACTCCCCGGCGTATTCCGGCGATGTCAATGTATACTCCGCATAGTCCAATATTTTGTCATTCAGGTGCGAGAGCTGCGAGTCGATTGCTCTCGTCATCGGGAGATATACCATGTTGGGCGCGCTGCCGGACACATCGCTTCCTACCAGCGTTAAGAACACGGAAATCTCGTCATACAGCGGGTCGAGGGATTCTTTGTTCTTCTGCAGCTCCACCGGATCCATGTCCAGGGGCGGCAGGCCAAAATGCTCTCTGTATAGCGCGGCCATCTCGTACGCATCAGTGAGCCTGACCGAGTCCCCGAGCTCAAGTCCCAGCCTACGCATCAATCCGGCGTCCATAACGCATGTCCTGTTCGTAGGCCCGTATAATGGCTCGTCTATCTTGCTTTGCGACGCGTAGTTGTATCCGTCGAGGAACTCTATCTCAACTGCTCCGTCGCTGTATCGCTCAATGTCGTTCGTAAACACGACCGTTGGGTCAAAGTGGAAACAAGTGAGTACCTGTGTGCTGTTCTCAAAATAGACAGCGCTCAACTGACCGAAGGTAGCAGATTCGATCGCGTCAAGCAGGGTAATTCCATCGATAATGTATGCTTTCTGGTCCAAGCCTCGGTACATTTCCCTGTATGTACCCCGTACCTGCGTCAATTGTCCGACCGCGCCTGCGATCAGGAGGGCAAGGCCGGCGGAGAGCAGGGATTTTACGGGTTGGCGGCGGATGTGCCGTGCGGCGTAGCGGACCGCGTGGCGGCCGGGTCCCTGTTTGTCTCGGGCGCGCTTCCGGGCTGTCGCCCCTGCAAGCGGGAAATGGCCTCCCTGCTTGATGTCCGTGGTGAAACCCGAGGCGTGCTCGTCCATTTCCGGGATGCGACCTCCCTTCTTGATGTCCGTGGCAGCACCCGAGGCATGCTCGTCCATTTCCGGGATGCGACCTGCCAGCCCGAGTTCCGCAGCAGCCTCCAAGGCGCGCTCGTCCATTTCTCGTGCTGTCGTCTCCGCTTCTGCTCGGAGGACGTGTTTTTTCCCATTCTTGGCCGTAACCTGTCCTTCGCCGATCTGCAGCAGCTCCAGCGGCTGTTTGGCGCTCGTGCTGCGCAGCATGATAGCCGTGAAGATCGCCAGTGCGGCGAGAGCCAATACGAAGCATACTATCACCAAGTATCCCGGAATGCTTGCCTCTGTAGCGATGCCTGCTTCCGCAAACGGAGCAAGCACGCTCTCTATCCTGCTCCCTGCAGTAATACGGCCCAGCACCGACCCCACGGCCGTTGCAGCCAGTCCCAATACTGCAAGGGGAACAGACAAACTGCGGTTAGCCGAACGTTTTGGGGTTCCCAGCGCGCGCATGACCGCATATTCCTTGCGTTTGCGCCAGACGAAGAGGTAGGCCGTGAGGCAGACGGCGACCGCAACGGAGAAGCAGGACGCCGCGAGCCTCACTTTTGCGCTCGCGCCGGCCTGGCGTATCTGATTTTCAACAGCGGACCATCCGCCGTCGCTGAAGAACAAAGTGAGCCCGAGTTCATCTTCTATGATTGGCCGGGCTTCCTCAAGGAACGCAGTTATATCCCTCGGGTCGTCTATTACGAAGCTGAACTCTCCCGGCCTTACGATGTAATCATCGGGGACATCGACCGGAAGGAACGCCTGCGGGACAAAGACAGTGTTTCGAGAATATGCCCAGTGAAGATTCTTTGATTGATTGGCAACAGTGTCCACATCCCTGTAAGCGCCGACGATCTCAAACTCCTGCTCCGTGAAATCGCTTGGGTATCGTTCGCGGACGACGGCGACCGAACCGAGCGATTGGTTCTGGTCGAACAGCTCATCCCCGAGCCGCAAGGCTATCTTGTCTCCTATCTTCAAGCCGTTTTCAGACATATACGCGCTGTTCATCACGCAGGCGTTGTTCTTGTTTGCGCTGTCATCTTCCGTGAGCGCCCTTCCGTCGGTGATCTGCATGCTGCCTTCGGCGAAACGCATTATCGTAGACATATCATCAGCATAAACAACATCGAGCGTATGGGTGTCTGCTTCTGTAATCTCAATCATCTCGCGCAGCGGGGCGAACTCCGGGAGGTTGATGTAGTTTTCCGGCATATCATCGAGCGGATATATTTGCGGGCACCAGTCCAGCGTCATCGGGTCCGACAACGAAATGTCGACGTCGCCAATTGTATTGGCCATATATATTGGCGTATAGCGCCCGATGATCACATACCGCTCCCCGGGGACAAGGCTATCCATAAAATCGGTGCTGTACAACTCGCTACGGTATATCTCGCTCCCATGTAAAACAATCCTGACCTGCGTTTTATTGGTTTGAAACGAAGCATCCGGAAAATTACCATCACCTTCGTATTCCGGTCCAAATGCATGTGAATATGCTTCAGCCAGACGCCAGTCGTCCCCTTCAAAGAATTCGGATAGTTTTTGATTGCCAGAGAGGAGCGTAAAGTCGATGAATAGGAGCTTGTAGCTTTTAGGCACATCCGGATCGGCATTTGGGTTGAGTTGCTGAACTGAATACAGCGTCGCTTCGGCGACAAATCGTGCAGAGTATAAGTAATAATTGTCATTATCGAAGCTGCGCTCCAGTGTCGGGGACACTCCTGCCGTCATGTACCTCGTGCTCACCCTCGAAACCTGCGGCAAGGCAGCTATCGTGTCGATGGTTGATTGGCTGAGCCCCGCGTAACTGTATTGCCTTATTTCTTCCCCATATGGGTTGTATGCGACCCGTTCGTCGGCGTAGAGATAAAAGTCGAGGCCGTATACGGAAACGGGCGACCATATATCTAATGGCAGATAGTCAGGCCAGAAATCATCGGGGATCTCCTCGAGCGGAGGCTCGGCTTCCACAGCTCCTATGCCTTTGTAGAAGCCGATTGATTGCGCCATCGCGCGCGACACTGCCGCATATTCCGCGATGCCAAAGAAGAGCATATATGAAGTCGCCCCGAGCAACATGAACGTCAGCAGTGTCTTGAGTTTCGTACGGAACAAGGTTTTAATGCTGAGCATAGTTCTCATTATTATCCCCTCCATAGGCAAAAGGCCTGCATTTTGGCGAATACGAGGAAACAGGAGGAAACAGGAGAATACGCGAGAGCCATTCCCCTGTTTCAAACGCCACTTTCTAACGTGGGGGTTCCACCCCCCACAACCCCAACGCCGCGCGTTACTTGCTGTAGTTTTGCCTCGAGCGGACGTAGAGCTCCTCCCTGTATGCGGGAGTCAGCATCGCGCCATATGCATTGAGGAACGACGGCTTTTTGGGATCGCAGAACTTGTCCGCGTAAGCCCTCGCGGCCGCGCGCTGGTCCTCCTCGGAAGTCGTCTCCGGATCGAAGGAGTCGGGAATGACGCCGATGGTGATGCCATCGCCATATAGATCATAAATCGTATGAGTGTCGTTCATGGCCTGGCCGCCCCAATAGTCCCAGCCGGCCTTGATCATGTTCGGCACCTGCTTCAATATCTGTCCGCAACTGTGAAGCTCCGCGCCCTTGCCCTTGGAATGGATGAAATTCGTGACCTTCTGCATCGCCGGAACGATCATCTCCTCCACCAACGCGGGCGAGAAAAACGTCTCTTTCTGGCTGCCCCAGTCGTCATGTACGCAGAAGCCGTCGATATTGGGGAAATACGTGATGAATTTGTCGAATATCTTGATGTATTGGTCGGCGAGCTTGTCAAACAGATCCTTCACGGCGCCGTTCTGGTCCTCGTCCGCCATCGCCATGATGGCGCCCTCGAAGTCCATGAACGAAATAAGGCGCTCGAAGAATCCGGTCTGGAGCCAGCACGTGTTGTACGTGTCAGTGCCCAAAAACGTGCCATTGTTGTTCTTCGCCGAATTCTCCCAGTCCCATTTCTCGATGTCGGGCCACACGACTTTGTCATACCACTCGTTGGCGTCCTCGAGGAACGGCTTGCCCGGGCGGATCATCGAACCGCCGACCTGGGCGATATATTCCCACTCCAAGCCGAACATGTCCTTGCCGCCGCCATCGTTGAGGTTGTCGAACGGCTCCTCCTGTATGACCATCGCGCGGGCGACGTTGTCGGGCAGAAGCTTGGGCGCGAAAATCTTGCTCTCGATGCCGGAGATTTGCCACACGGGCTGGCGCTGGACCATCGCCTTGAACGCTTCCTTCGGCGTCACGGGGTAGCTGTAGATTGGGATCGGCAACCCAATGCCGAACCTGGGCGGAATCTCTCCCACCACCGTCAATTCTTTGGGGTCGTATGCCGGTACTGCCATGATGAATCCTCCTGTAAATTATAAAATTTCATATTACCAATGTGAGGCCCCGCCGCGCGATGTGTTACAAAGGCGCGGTGTTCAGGGCTCTACTCCTGGGTAAAAACCATTTGCCTTTCGCATGATGGCCGGCGCGCTGCGAAGCTAACGCCATCATCGTATTTTCTCGGCTAATATATCCGCTATTCGCTTCGACGCGAGGCCGTCGCCATATGGGTTGGACGCTGCGCTCATTTTCTCATACAGCACCACATCTGTCAACAGCAGCTTGAACCCATCGTAAACGGACTCCTCGCCCGTGCCGACAAGCTTGAGCGTCCCCGCCTCGATGCCCTCCGGCCGCTCGGTCGTGTCGCGCAGCACGAGCACGGGTTTGCCGAGCGACGGGGCTTCCTCCTGGATGCCCCCGCTGTCCGTCAGTATCAGGTGCGCCCTCGCGAGGAAGTTGTGAAACGGTATCACATCGAGCGGCGGGCTGATCAAGCGTATGCGCGGATGCTCCCCAAGCTCGCTCTCCGCAGCCTGCCCGACAACGGGATTCAAATGGACGGAGTATATCACCTTCACATCGTCGAATTCATCGACGACCCTGCGTATCGCCCTGAAAAACCGGTGCATCGGCTCGCCTAGATTCTCGTGCCTGTGCGCGGTCATAACGACCAGTCGCGAACCGGCGGCCCATTCCAGTAAATGATGCGAAAAATCCGCCCGGACGGTCGTCTTCAGCGCATCTATGCCCGTGTTTCCCGTTACGAATATTGTTTCCGCCAGCTTCCCCTCGCGGAGCAAATTGGCTCGAGACGCTTCCGTCGGCGCGAAGCTGAGCACGGAAACGATATCGACAGCCTGGCGGTTGAACTCCTCGGGATATGGCGAATCAATGTTGTATGTCCGCAAGCCGGCCTCGACGTGGCCAACGCGAATGCCGGCATAAAAGCATGCCAGAGCGGCTGCGAACGACGTGGTGGTGTCGCCGTGGACAAGGACGACATCGGGCTTTTCGACGTCGAGCACCCTACGCATCCCCGCCATAACTTTGGCGGTAATGTCAAATAGCGTCTGCCCGCTGTCCATAATCGACATATCATGGTCGGGAACGACATTGAACGTTTCAAGCACGGAATCCAGCATCTCGCGGTGCTGGCCGGTGACGCAGACGACAGTCTCGAACATGTCCGTCCTCCCGCGCAGTTCGAGGACCAGCGGGCACATCTTTATCGCTTCCGGCCT
>WRMX01000135.1 GCA_009776905.1 Oscillospiraceae bacterium | reverse complement strand
GCGGTCGAGGACAACCCCTTCATGGCGGGAGCATTCCACGGCACGGGCGAGCCGGAATGCGTCATAAACGTAGGAGTATCAGGGCCGGGCGTCGTCGCGCACGCGCTCCGCACGGTCAAAGGCGAGCCTTTCGACACCGTCGCCGAGACGATCAAAAAAACGGCGTTCCGAGTCACGCGCATGGGGCAGCTCGTGGCACAGGAAGCTTCGCGCCGCCTAGGCGTCCCCTTTGGGATTGTGGACCTCTCTCTGGCCCCCACCCCAGCCGTGGGCGACAGCGTCGCGGACATCCTGGAGGAGATGGGGCTAAGCCGCGCGGGTGTTCACGGCACGACGGCCGCGCTCGCGCTGCTCAACGACGCGGTTAAAAAAGGCGGCGTAATGGCATCGTCGCACGTCGGCGGGCTTTCCGGCGCGTTTATCCCCGTCTCGGAAGATGCCGGAATGATCGCGGCGGTGGAATCGGGCGTGCTGACGCTACCAAAGCTGGAAGCGATGACCTGCGTATGCTCCGTTGGGCTCGACATGATTGCTGTCCCCGGGGATACCGACGCTTCGACCATTTCCGCGATCATCGCGGACGAGGCCGCCATCGGCGTCGTCAACAACAAGACCACTGCCGTCCGCATAATACCCGTGCCCGGCAAAGATGTCGGCGACAGGGTGGAATTTGGAGGATTGCTCGGTTCCGCGCCGATAATGCCCGTCACGGCCGGCGACAGCTCCGCCTTCATCGCGCGCGGCGGGCGCATCCCCGCCCCGATAGGCAGCCTTCGGAATTAACTGCCTCACCCATAGCTTCACCCATAGCCTCACCCATAGGCAGCCTGCGGAATTAGGCACCGCCAATAATGCATAAATAGACGCAGATTAAACGTTATACACGTAGTTATAAACGTAATCTGCGGAATTAACACTATATTAACACTTAATGTAGAAAAGTTTGATAACATTGTCCGAAATATTGAAATAATAAGGGGTTTTGTACTTGCTCCAGCTCAAAAACATCACAAAAAACTACCAAGCCGGCACGATGACCGTCGAAGCGCTCAAAGGCGTCGACCTGGAATTCCTCGAAAACGAGTTCGTCTGCGTCCTCGGCCCTTCGGGCTGCGGAAAGACGACGCTGCTCAACATCATTGGCGGCCTCGACCAATACACCCAAGGCGACCTTGTCATCAACGGAGTTTCCACAAAGGAATATAAGGATGCAGACTGGGACGCATACCGCAACCACTCCATCGGATTCGTGTTCCAGACATACAACCTCATCCCGCACCAGTCGGTGCTCTCAAACGTCGAGCTCGCCCTGACGCTCACCGGCGTGTCCAAATCCGAACGCACCGCCAGGGCAAAGCAGGTGCTCGACCAGGTCGGCCTCTCGGACCAATACAACAAAAAGCCCAACCAGCTATCCGGCGGGCAAATGCAGCGCGTGGCCATCGCGCGCGCCCTTGTGAACAACCCCGACATCCTGCTCGCGGACGAGCCCACCGGTTCTCTCGACAGCGAAACGAGCATCCAGATTATGGACCTTCTGAAAGAGATCGCCACGGAAAAGCTTGTCATCATGGTGACGCACAATCCCGATCTCGCCAATAAATATTCGACGCGCATCGTCCACCTGCTTGACGGGCTGGTCACGAGCGACACTGCCCCCATATCTCCCGACGCGCTGTCCGAGGTTGAAAAGGCCGCGAAAAAAGAGCGGCCCTCAATGTCGTTTTTCACCGCCCTTGCTTTGAGCCTCAACAACCTTATGACAAAAAAGACCCGCACGTTCCTGACGGCTTTTGCCGGAAGCATCGGCATAATAGGCATCGCGCTCATTCTATCGCTGTCGAACGGCCTTCAGACATACATCGCCAAGGTCGAGGAAGAGACGCTGTCGTCATACCCCATCACGATTGAGCGTGAAGCATTCGATTTCAGCAGTTTCATGCAGCCAACTGACGACAGGGGCGCGCAAGGCGCTTCGGGCGACCAGCTCCCCCTCGATAAGATATACGTGAATAATATGATGGGCAGGGTCATCAACACGATGCTCTCCCGGGTGCAGTCCAACGACCTCGCGAGCTTCAAGCGAAACATCGAGGCGAACATGGACACGATTGACCCGCTGGTCACCGCCATATCGTATGGATACGACCTCGATCTCAATGTATTCATTGAAGACGGATATGGCGGGGCAAACCAGGTCAACCCGAACCAGGTGTTCGAGGAGCTCGGCATGAGCGGCTCGATGGGCGGCGTCGGCATCTTCCAGAGCTCCATGATGTCGAATTACAACATATGGACGGAGCTGATGGACAACCCCGCGTTTCTTGCAGAGCAATATGACCTCGTCGCGGGGCAATGGCCGCAAGGGCCAAACGACGCGATATTGATCGTCCATGAAAACAACAGGATCACGGACTTCGCGCTCTATTCCCTCGGCTTGCGCGGACCCGCAGACCTTCGCGACCTGCGCCAGTCCATATTCAGCGGCCAGCCCTTCCCCATCGAGCGCGGCCAGACGTACGAATACGACGAAATCCTCGCGCTCAACTACCGCGTCGTCCTGCCATATGAATATTACGTAAAGACCGATAACGGCTGGGAGGACATGTCCGACGACGTCGCGTTCATGCAAAGCGTCTACGCGAACGCCGAACGCGTCAACATCGTCGGCATCGCACGCCCCGGCGAGGACGCCATCGCCACGTCTGAAAGCGGCATGGTCGGCTACACAAGCGCCCTTACGGAGCTGATGATCGACAAGACCAACCGGTCCGCTATTGTCATGGAACAGCTTCAAAACCCCGACATCAACGTCTTCACGGGACGCCCCTTCGGCGAGGCAGCATCGGACTCTTTTTCGACGATCGAGGAAGTGTATACGTTCGTGCAGGCCATGCCCGACGACTCGCGCGAGCAGGCCGTGGCGAACATCACCGCCATGAAGCAAGCCGGCGCCCCTGACAGTAGGATCGTTGAGCTTTTCAACGAGAACGTGAACACGCAGCCGGATACGGGCACATATGAGGACAACCTCAAGCTCCTCGGGGTCGTCGATCTGGACAACCCCTCGTCGATCAGCATATTCCCCTCCAGCTTCGACAACAAGGAAGCCATCGTGCAGTATATAGCCGACTACAACGACAGCGTGGACGAGGATTCAAGCATCACGTACACCGATTTCGTCGGATTGCTGATGAGCAGCGTCACGACCGTCATCAACGCGATAAGCTATGTCCTGATCGCCTTCGTCTCGATATCGCTCGTCGTCTCATCGATAATGATAGGCATCATCACATACATATCCGTGCTCGAGCGCACGAAGGAAATCGGCATCTTGCGCAGCATCGGCGCATCAAAGCGCGACGTCTCGCGCGTGTTCAACGCGGAAACGCTCATCATCGGCTTCGTGGCGGGCGCGCTGGGCATCATCGTCACGCTGTTGCTGTGCATTCCTGCCAATGCGATCATATATAATTTGACGGAAATTCGCAACGTGGCCATTCTGCCGTTCAACGGCGGCTTGATTTTGGTGATAATAAGCATGGTGCTGTCGCTCATCGCCGGGCTCATTCCTTCGCGCGTCGCAGCGAAAAAGGACCCCGTCGTCGCCCTGCGCACCGAATAAATGTAGGCAAAGCGCCTTAAGGAGGCTTCTCGTATGAATAACATGACAAATGACTTCACCCCGCTGAAAAAACTCGACCTCGAGCTCCCGCCGATAGGCGTTAAATTCAGCTTCTTCAAACCGGACGACGTTCCCCCGCTCGAAAAGGACGCCAAGCTCTCGCTGTGCGAAATGCTCAAAACGGCTCAGGCGGAAAACAGGAGCTTCTATTTCTCAAAGGAAAACGACGAAACATGCGTCGGGAACATCCTGCTCGGCATGGACTCGTTCGCGGGCTTTGAGGAGAGCGGGCAGATCGGCCCTAGACTCGGCGTTTTCGACGAAGCACGCTGCAACCAGCACTTCTACCAGTTCGTGCCAAAGCTTAACAAAGGGATCGTTAACTACGTCCTGTTCTCCCCGGTCGAGAAGCTCACGTACGAGCCGGATGTCCTCGTCGTTGCCGCAAGCCCGGAAAAAGCGGAGATCGTCATGCGCGCCATGACATACACAACGGGCGAGATGTATAAATCGACATGCACCCCCGTCATGGGCTGCGCGTGGCTGCTGATACATCCGTATAAAACGGCAGAGGTAAACTTCCTCGTGCCGGCGCTCGTCCACGGCATGCACGGGCGCAGGCTCTATTCGCCCGACACGCTGCTCATCGGCATCCCATACAGATGGATCCCGACGATCCTCGCCAACCTGGAGCGCATGCCACTGCACCTCGAAGGACACAAAAGCAAGGAGGCGTATTACGAGGAGTTCGGCGGCATAATCGCGGACCTCTCCGAAAAAGCGAAAAACCCATAAGCATACGGAAAATATGGGCCCTTAAAGGCAAGCACGATATCGCCGCATTTTAAGACTGAGGCACAGCCCACGTTAGAAAATTTTCCGTTACACTTTTTCTTATGCACATTCATAAAGACAATCAAATCTAGCCAATATGCAAAGTAGATAATGCTGAATGAAAACCGGCGTTATCTACTTTATTATCATTGAAAAACGCTGCGCCCGCAGCCCTTGACAGCAATATTGCGCTATGCGAAAATGGGTATAATGCGCTAACGTGGGGCTCGCACCCCCACAACCCGGACGCCGCGTGCTCCGGCTCAATTCGCCTAACCGATAATTCGAGCCTCCTGCTTGCATATGCATCGCGCCGAATGCCGTCAAGGAACATCTTATATGCGAAAACTTGCAACAGCGGCCTTTTCTTTTGCAGCCGCCGTCATAATATCTCAATACCTCCTCCTCGGTCGCTCCATGCTGATATGCGGCATCGCTACCGCAGCCGCGGCCACTTCGCTCGTTGGGCTGCTCTTTCGCGGCAACATCCGCCTACGAATAATGATCATCCTTCTGTCGCTTTCCGCGGGATGCCTGTGGAGCTGTGCATATGCAGCCATATACAGCGCCCCCGCATCGAACGTGGATACGGACTCCGGGCGGCTCACGGCGATTGTCGGCGACCTCCCCTCGCCCACGGCAAGAGGATACCGCATCGACGCCCGCATCCGCCCTCCGACAGGGCCGCAGATCGGCGCCCGGCTATATTATAATCACGAAACCAATCTCAAGCCCGGCGACATCATCGAGTTCACGGCGCAGTTCCGCAGGACCGACGGCACGGGCGAAATCGAACGCATCGACGACCTCATCGCGCGGGGCACATACCTCATCGGTTATATATCCGGCGACATTTCCGTCGTCGGCTCGGAAAACGGCTTGAAATACGTGCCAAAAAGGCTTGCCGGGGCCGTCGCCTCCATGATCGACCGCCTATACGGCGAAGACACGGCTCCCTTTATGAAAGCGCTGCTTGTCGGCGAACGCGGCGACCTGAGCGCGCAGACGGAGCTGACTACCGCCCTGTCCGCTTCCGGCATCTCGCATGTCGTCGCCATATCGGGGATGCACGTGTCGTTCCTGATGAGCTTCCTTGCCGCTTTTGTGAAAAACAAGCGGCTTTTTGCTTTTGTCGGGATTCCCGTGCTTGTCATGTTCATGGCGATGACCGGCTTCACGCCGTCGATCTCCCGCGCCGGGATCATGCAGCTTTTCCTCATATGCGCCCCGATATTCAAACGCGAGAGTGACAGCCTGACATCGCTCGGCGCCGCTCTGATTCTGCTCCTCGCGGCAAACCCATTTTCATGCGTGTCCGTCGGATTCCAATTGTCCTTCGCCGCCACCCTCGGCATCATTCTGTTTTCGTCAAGGATAGACGCGGCGGTCACGGATGGCCTCCACGAAAGCAACCGAATCAAGAGCAAAGCTGCAAAAAGCGTAATGATGTTCATATCAAAGAGCCTGGCGACGACCATCGGCGCTCTTATCTTCACCCTCCCGCTCACCGGCATCCACTTTGGGACGGTCTCGCTCATCGCTCCATTAACAAACCTGCTGACATTATGGGCAGTGTCCGTCACGTTCATGTCCGGCCTGGTCTCCTGCGTGCTCGGCTTCCTGTTTTTGCCGCTCGGGTCGGTAGTAGCGGTTGCTCCGACCTTCGGCGTCCGATACATAATCTACGTTGCCCGCCTGATGGCAGCTATTCCATATTCTACGGTATATTCATCAAATGCGTTCATAGTGTGCTGGCTTGCGTATATATACATCCTCTTCATCACATTGCCACTTATGAAAGCTCGGCTGAAGCAATACATCCTTCCCTGCTGCTTCGCGGTCATCCTCCTGTGCGCCATTCTCCTCGTCTCCCCTCTCGTGCCCGGGATGGGCGCGGGCACGCTGACGGTGCTCGATGTCGGCCAAGGGCTCAGCACCGTTATTGCCGCAAATGACAACACTATCGTCATCGACTGCGGGAGCAGCAGCGGCGAGGATGCCGGGATGATCGCTCATGAGTTCCTTTCCAACAGCGGGCGGACGTCGATCAGCATGCTGATCCTCACTCATTTCCATGCGGATCACGCAAACGGAGTCGAATATTTGCTCAGCCGCATGAGCGTCTCCGCGCTGATGATACCCGACCCGGAAGATTCTTTTCTCGCGGAAGATATAATTTCGCTTGCAAGACAGCGCGGAACTGATATAATATATGTCACGGAGACGCTCGGCGTTTCTCTCGGGAATCTGGATATCATTATATATCCCCCGTTGGGGTTCGGAGACGAAAACGAGCGCGGGCTCTCGATACTCTGCATGGGCGACGTTTCCGCCCTTATAACGGGCGACATGCCGGCTTCCGGCGAGAGGACCCTGCTGCGCTTCGCGGAGCTGCCCAAAATTGACGTGCTTGTGGTCGGCCACCATGGGTCGAGGTTCTCCACGTCCGACGAGCTTCTCGATGCAGTCTCGCCCCGCATCGCCGTGATATCTTCCGGCTACAACACGTACGGCCACCCTTCGCCTGATACCATCAGGCGGCTCGAGCGGTTTTCCGTGGTCATATACCGCACCGACCAAATGGGCCATGTCTCAATCGGCGGCTGAGCCCCCCTTACCTCTCGTAGCGGCGG
>WRMX01000134.1 GCA_009776905.1 Oscillospiraceae bacterium | reverse complement strand
CGAGGATGTGATGATATGTACGAGCAACTTACAAGGATTACGCATAATTCCGATGTGATGGGAGGTAAGGCCTGCATAAAGGGAACTCGTGTTACTGTGGGAATGATACTGACTCTTATCAGCGAAGGAAAAACGATAAAAGAATTGCTGGATGATTATCCATACTTAGAAAATGAGGATGTAATGCAAGCGATAGCTTATGCTGCGTGGATTGTTGATGGCAGAGAGGCAGTGATTATATCAGCATGAAGCTGCTTGTTGATATGAATCTGCCCATAAAGTTTGCCGATATGCTGGCTACAAAAGATATAGAATCTGAGCATTGGTACAGAGTTGGTGCGCCAGATGCCAGAGATTCTGAGATAATGAGCTATGCAATGGAGCATAATTCTATCGTTGTTACCTGCGATCTAGATTTTAGCGCAATTTTGTCTGCTACAAAAGACATCAAGCCTAGTGTCATTCAGGTTCGCGCCCGGAATGTACCTTGGGAAGACTTGGCTGGTATTGTTATTAGTTCTGCTACACAAAACGCTGTTGAGCTAGGTGCCGGGGCAATTCTCACGCTTGATGCAAAGACATCACGATTGAGGCTTCTACCGCTTTGAGATAGAATCATCTACACCCGGGAATACTTCACATAACAGGCGGTTTAGCGAAATGGCGGTCGGAGGGGAAACCTAAAACCTTCTGCTCCCTTTGACAATTTGCGATAGTTCGGGCATCGGCGCACCCGGTCCGCGACTTCGCCAAGCGTCCCCCTGTGATAACGGCAATTCACCCTGCTGCGGTGCGTGTTTATCGACAATCCTATAGAGAATGCTAAAATCCATCTATAAGCAGGTTGATTTTGCTATTTTCTATAAGGCCCGCGCCATATAAATTGGAGGAAAAATGAATTATATTGATGCTAATAAAGCCGCCTGGGAAGAAGCGTTTAACAATCGCAAGCCGAATTGGGGCGACGACAATTATATTAGGCTAAAGAAGGGTAATTTCGAGTTTTTTGACAGCGACATGAAAAATGAAATTCAAAATATGAGCTTTCATGGAAAAACAGTGGCGCAATTCTGTTGCAACAACGGGCGGGAACTGCTTTCGCTTGTTCTAGACAGCGGTGCGGATTACGGATATGGCTTTGACATTGCCGAAAATATCTTGGAACAGGCAAGAGAGACCGCAAAAAAAGCGGACATTAAAAACTGCGAGTTTATTAACTGCAGTATTCTAGATATACCCGATAGTTATTACGATAAATTCGATTTTATTTTCTTCACAATCGGCGCCCTATGTTGGTTCAAAGATTTAACCAAACTCTTTGAAAAAGCGGGAGCGTGCCTTAAAAGCGGCGGTACGCTGATGATTAACGACGGTCATCCGCTTGCAAGCATGCTCGCATTTCCGGGCGAAGATGAATTTGACCCAAATGATCTATGTCGGGTTGCGCATTCATATTTTAGAAAAGAGCCATGGATTGGAAACAAAGGAATGTGCTATATGTCGATTGAGTATGAATCGAAACCCTTTACAGATTTTTCTCACACAATGTCGGACATAATAAATGGTTTATCTGCAAACGGCATTAGAACTGTCAAGCTGAACGAGTATGATTACGAAATCGGTAATATAGGTTCAGATATTTTCGATAGGAAGGGCATTCCTCTATCATATATTTTAATCGCAGAAAAGGATTGATTCTGCAGCTCAAAATACAGCATAATGTAATGTGGAGGTATCAAAAAAGAAGGAACATAGGGAGCGTCAATTCATGATGACCTTTCCGGTCAAATCGCGGATGGCGGCATAACCTTGTTCTGATGCATATTTTTCCAAACCCTCGATGATCGTCAATGGGGCAAATGGATCGCTGAACATCGCTGTTCCGACGCCGACAAGGTTTGCGCCCGCCAGCATAATCTCGACAGCGTCGCTCCAGGTCGAGACGCCCCCCATGCCAAAAACCGGAATGCTCACAGCCTGCGAGACTTCCCTCACCATGCGCACCGCCACCGGGAAAATAGCCGGCCCTGACAGCCCGCCCGTGTTGTTGTGCAGCACAGGCCTGCGCGATTTAATGTCTATCCGCATCCCGAGAAGCGTGTTGATCAGCGAAACAGCATCTGCGCCGGCAGCTTCAGCAGCCCGCGCTATGCTTGCAATATCGGTTACGTTTGGCGTCAGCTTCACCATCACAGGCACGCTTGCGCAACGCTTTACAGCCTCAGTTACCAGTGCGACATCATCGGGGGACGTGCCGAAATGCATGCCCCCCGATTCAAGATTTGGACAGGAAACGTTAATTTCTATCATATCGACGCCCGCGTCCGACAACTTGCCGGCCATCGCTGCAAATTCATCGGCGGTGTTGCCGGAAATGTTCGCGATGACGACAGTATCATATCCACGCAAAAATGGCAGCTCATCCGTGATGAAGCCATCCACTCCCGGGTTTTGCAGCCCGACACTGTTGAGCATGCCCATCGCCGTCTCTGCAACACGTGGCGGCCGGTTCCCCAGCCTCGCCTGCGCGGTCAGCCCTTTCATGCATATTCCGCCCAGCAAGGACAGATCATATAATTCGCCATATTCCCTGCCGAAGCCAAACGTCCCTGACGCGGCGACGACAGGGTTTTTGAATGACAATCCGGCAAAACTGACCGATAAATCCGTCACAATACTAACCTCCACTTATGAAAAAACTTCGTCTGCTGCAAAGACAGGGCCATCTTTGCACACGCGGCTCATAGTTTGCACGCCTTCAACCGTTGTGGCGCATGCGCAAACAAGGCATGCCCCCACGCCGCACCCCATGTATTCCTCCATCGAAACTTGGCAAGGAATCTCATGCAAAGCGCAAACCTCTGCGACCGCTTTCAACATGACTCGCGGTCCGCAAGCCAGAACGGCATCAACTCCGCCTTCTTCAATCAGACCGGCAAGCGGCCCTATGACATTTCCTTTTATGCCGCTGCTGCCATCATCTGTAGAAATATATACATTCTTGCATACACTTTCAAACTCTTTTTTAAGTATTATGCTCCGTGAGTCGCGAAACCCAAGAATCGCAGCCACGTCTGTCCCTGACGATGCCGGATGTAATGGCGCTCCCGGTGCCCCCTGCGACGAAGCCTCCGGCGCCCCCTGCGACGGTGCTATCTCCATCGAGCGCAACGTTTCGGCGGCGAACAACAATGGAGGAACGCCGATGCCTCCACCGACTACAATGGCCTTTCCTCTAGATATTCGGAGGCCGCCGAATGCCCCGACGACGGGCGCAGCATTAAGGCCGCTGGATGCCCCAACGACGGACGCATCATTGACGCCGCCGGATGCCCCAACGACGGACGCATCATTGACGCTGCCGGATGACCCGACGACGGACGCATCATTAAGGCCGCCGGGCGCCCCAATGTTGGATGCCCCGCTGCCGGACGCAATGCGGAACCCATTCCCGAGCGGGCCGAAGACATCGAGTTTCTCTCCCCTCTCAATGCGCGACAGCCACAATGTCCCCTCACCTTTAATCTCAAAAATCATCCTGATTTCATCTTCATCAATGCTGCAAATGCTGATTGGACGGCGCAACAGCCTTTCCATTCCGCATTTTACATTTATAAACTGCCCCGCTCGCGCTGTTGCAGCGATTTCCGGACATGAAATCGTGATGGAATGGACGCAGTCCGTCAACCTTTCGTTATTCACAACATCGCATAAATATACATTCGGCATGAAATCCCTCCGCATCATCACTTGATGAAACTGAGAAACAGGGGGACGGTTCTCGTGTTTCTCAAAGTGGACAGGCACCGTCCCGTGAACCGCGTGAACCGCGTGAACCGTCCCCCTGTTTCTCCCCTGTTTCTCTGTTTCTTGGGTTATGGGCGCAGCCCACGTAAGTATATAACGGATGCCTGAATTATGCAAGTTTCTGTTCACGCCCTTGTCAGGCGTGAATTGTAAATTATACAGCTGCATAATGTTGCCTTTCCTATTGACGAACACGTGAATAAGCATTAGTATAGTAACTGACGGACTCAGAACGCAAACAAAACAAGTTACAGTTTCGCCCGTACGTTAAATAGAAAAAACCAAAAGAAAGGACTGACTACTATGGCATGGATTCAAATGAACTTCGCATCGGAATCGCTCAAAAGGCTTGTATCCGCAAACGTAATCATACCCGCTGACATGCGCCTCGGCCCGCAGCCGAACATGGACAAACCATTTAAAACACTATATCTGCTGCATGGCTACTCTGGAGACTGGACGGACTGGCTCAGAGGCTCCGAAATAGAGGAATTCGCGCAAATGAACAACATCGCGGTCGTTATGCCGTCCGGCGAAAACTCATTCTATGTGGACATCGAACACTCCGGCAGATTATATAGCACATATCTCGCGCGTGATCTCGTGAACTTCACGCGCAAAATCTTTCCGCTATCGGACAAAAGAGAAGACACGATCATCGGTGGGCTGTCAATGGGCGGATACGGCGCTCTTTATAATGGGCTCAAGCACAACGATGTCTTTGGCCATGTCATCGCGCTGTCCTCCGCACTCGTCGTCGAAACTGCAATCACGTCGACAGACGAGCCGAACATGATGGGCACGAACAGAGGCTACTTCATCGATGTTTTCGACGATCTCGATAAGGTCATGGAGAGCGACAAAAACCTGGAGCTGCTCGCGCAGCAGGTTTTGGAAAGCGGCGGCCCGATTCCCGATCTGTATATTGCCTGCGGATATAACGACATGCTCGTCTATGGAAACAGGAAATTGAGCAATCATCTTAAAAGCATAGGTTTCGACCATGTTTATGAAGAAGGCGCAGGAACGCACGATATGAAGTTCTGGAACACGTTCATCAAGCGCGGCCTGGATCGCCTCAATCTTGTCGATAACAGCAATGTCATGGTGCCGCCGTTTTGGGTCGACGCATCGAGCGACTCGCCAAACCCCGTCGTCGTATAGCGCACCGCATGTCAGTCGCACCGCACATCAGCCCACCGCACGTCAGCGCACCGCATGTCAGTCGCAGCGCACATCAGCGCACCGCACCCCACCGCACATCAGCGCACCGCACCCCACCGCACATCAGCGCACCGCACCCCACCGCACATCAGCGCACCGCACCCCACCGCACGTCACCGCACGGCAACGCACCCCACGTCGTCGCGCATCTCCCAACCAACAAACCGTCAAACCCTGTCGAAAGGAATGGTCACAATAATGAAAAAAGTCGCCATACTAATGGGCTCCGACAGCGACTTCCCCGCAGTATCTGACGCGCTAAAGCAACTGAAAGCCTTCGACATCCCGTTTGAAGCGCACGTTATCTCCGCGCACAGAACGCCATACGACGCTGAACAATTCGCCAAAAACGCCAGAGACAACGGGATCGGCGTCATCATTGCCGCAGCAGGCAAAGCCGCGCACCTCGCGGGAGTCGTCGCCGCATATACGACGCTACCCGTCATTGGGCTGCCGATCAAATCTTCGACAATGGATGGCCTCGACAGCCTTCTGTCGATAGTGCAAATGCCGTCAGGCGTCCCCGTGGCCACAGTGGCAATCGCCGGCGCGCAAAACGCCGCGCTCCTCGCCGCGCAAATCCTTGGCGTCCATGACGCGGATATCGCCGATAAGCTCAGCGCGTTCAAAGCTGACATGGCTGAAAAAATCAGGAGCAAGGACAAGGACCTCCAAAAAATGATAACAGAACTATGAAAGAAACGGTGAAATATCCAAATGGTTAGAACAGGCGTGCTCGTATCCGGCGAAGGGACGAACCTGCAAGCAATCATCGACGCGAAAGCGTCCGGCAAAATAAATAACTGCGAGCTGGCAGCGGTCGTCTCATCAAAACCGGATGCCCGCGCGCTCCAACGCGCATCAAGCGCCGGCATTCCCGGATATGTCGTCGACAAGCCCTCCTACCCCGACCGCATGGCATTCACGCTTGCCATATTGGACACGCTGCAAAGAGCGGATATCGAGCTTGTCGTCTATGCCGGCTTCAATTTCATATTGGAGCAACCGATGATCGACGCTTTCAGGAACAGGATGATCAACATTCACCCGACGCTCATCCCGTCATTTTGCGGAATGGGCTATTACGGGTTGCGCGTGCATGAGGCTGTTCTGGCGCACGGCGTCAAACTGACGGGCGCAACGGCGCATTTTGTGAACGAAATCGCCGACGACGGCCCGATAATATTGCAAAAAGCGGTGCCCGTCATCGAGGGGGACACCCCGCAGACCTTGCAGCGCCGAGTGATGGAGGAAGCGGAATGGATAATCTTGCCGCAAGCGATATCGCTCTATTGCGAAGGCCGTTTGGTCATAAACGGCCGTATCGTGTCAATTTCAACATAAACGGCCGAATCGTGTCAATTTCAGCATAATCGGCCGAATCGTGTCAGTTTCAACAAACAGAAAGGCGCACATATGAGCAGTAACATAAGCTCGCTATTGCATAACAATCCATATCCGGGGCGCGGGATAATAATGGGGCTCAGCGAAGACGCCAAGCGCTCCGTCGTGGTCTACTTCATCATGGGGCGCAGCGAAAACAGCCGCAACCGCATCTTTGCCCGCACGTCCGACGGCATCCGCACGGAGGCCCGCGACCCCGACAAGCTGACAGACCCCAGCCTCGTCATATATAACCCCGTACGAGCAATAAACGGAGCTGCTGTCGTGACGAACGGCTCGCAAACAGATGCGATAATCGAAAACTTATCCCGAGGCTCCGACTTCAAAAGCGCATTGTCCACATGGGAGTTTGAACCGGACCCGCCAATCTACACCCCCCGCATCTCCGGCATAATGAACGCGGACGCGAGTTATTGCATGTCAATTATCAAAGCGGCTGACGGAGACCCAAGCTGCTGCTGCCGATGCTTCTTCGACTACTCCGCATCCGTCCCCGGACAAGGCCGGTTCATCTCGACATACAAGCGCGACGGCAGCCCTCCGCCCTCTTTTGCGGGAGAGCCGATCGCAGTGAACATCAGGCTTAAAAACGGTTTGGGGTATTTCGCGGAGAATATTTGGGATGCTATGGACGATAGCAATAAGGTTTCTCTCTATGCACGGCAGACCGCGCTCGACACCGGAAAAATAGACGAACTAATAATCAACAAATACGCATGACGTGGAACAGGGGGACGATTCTGCTGTCCCGTGTGGTGCAGCAGAGCCGTCCCCCTGCCCCCCTGTCCCC
>WRMX01000133.1 GCA_009776905.1 Oscillospiraceae bacterium | reverse complement strand
AGGGACAAGCGAGTAGGGCGAACTTCCACCCCACGAAACTCTGTTTCGCGGGGACCCCGGAAGATTTCGCCCGTGAGCGAGCTGTCCCGATGGGTTGTGGGCGAAGCCCACGTTAGAGGGAGGAATAAACAATGGATACATCAAGAAGCTATAAATTATCGCAGCTTACGACCGAATTACATGCTGATATAATATACCAATCGACGGATTTTGATAATGTGCTCATATACACGGGCGACGTGC
The DNA here is from genome assembly GCA_009776905.1 of Oscillospiraceae bacterium. GTDB lineage: Bacteria > Bacillota > Clostridia > Oscillospirales > Oscillospiraceae > WRMH01. Next base: position 7,031 of record WRMX01000133.1, on the reverse strand, counting down.
ACCGCCCGGGATTGCAGCTGGCAGGCTTTTTCGAGCACTTTGAACCCACGCGCGTGCAGTTGATCGGGCGCATGGAATCAGCGTATATGAAAATGCAACCTCAGGGAGAGCGGTTGCGCAAATGGGAAGAGCTGCTTGATAAAAAAATCCCCGCAATCATCATGTGCCATGGAGCCGAAGCGACAGAAGACCTTATCATTGCGGCGGAAAGACATGATGTGACGATTCTCAGCACGAACGCGCACACAACGGAGATCATGTGGGACGTAATCAGAATTGTCAAAAGAGCGGTCGCTCCGAGCATCACGCGGCACGGAGTGCTTGTGGAAGTGTATGGCATAGGCCTTTTCCTTACCGGCGAGAGCGGGGTCGGAAAAAGCGAGGCTGCGATCGAGCTGCTCAAACGTGGCCACCGCCTCATCGCGGACGATGCGGTGGAAATCAAGGTGATCGATGTCAACGTGCTCGAGGGCACGGCTCCTGAGCTCATCAGGCACTACGTCGAGCTGCGCGGCATAGGCGTCATTGACGTTCGTCAGATATTCGGCGTCGGCGCGGTGAAAGCCTCCCAAAACATCCACCTTGTCGTCAACCTTGAGCAGTGGAATGAAAGCACCGCCTACGACAGGCTTGGGTTGCTCGAAAACACGATCAACATCTTGGGCGTGAACGTTGCGACTGTGACAATCCCAGTAAAACCGGGGCGCAACCTTGCTGTCATTCTTGAAGTCGCTGCCATGAACCAACGTCAAAAGCTCATGGGGTACAACGCTGCAGCGGAGTTTGCCAAGCAGATCGACGAGCATTTCGATGCTGTCAGCAGTTGATTTTTATGGACATCATATCAAAAGCCGTTGATGCCGCCGCTTCCGAGTTCCAAACTGTCGCCTGTAGGATTGATGAACCTATGCGGGAGCACACATCATTCAGGATTGGCGGCCCTGTCCGAGCCATGTATTTCCCAAAAACAGCTGAAGAAGCTGCAGACATTTTTCATCATTTTTCATCGTTCGGCATAACCCCGCTGGTTCTCGGCAACGGGACAAACATGCTCGTCGAAGATGCCAAGCCGCTTGATATAGTTGCAGTAAATACTTCAGGCCTCAATGATATTGAGCTTATAGACAACGAAAAAATAGTTGCGGGAGCCGGAGTTGCGCTTTCAAAGCTTGCTCTTTTCGCATATGAGCATTGCTTATCCGGCCTCGAATTTGCACATGGGATTCCCGGCACTCTTGGCGGAGCCGTCGTTATGAATGCAGGCGCATATGGCGCGGAAATGAAGGATATCATTTACCGGACCGATGCCTTCAACATGGAAAATGGCTATTATGCTGTTGTCAACGATGAGCATGAGTTCTCTTACAGGCACAGCAGGTTTACGGACAATAGCGACATTATATTGTCCTCCGCCATTAAGGCTGTTGAAAAAGATAGTACAGGCATCAAAGCGTTGATGGATGAGCTTAACAGAAAGAGGCGTGAGAGCCAGCCGCTCGATATGCTCAGCGCAGGCAGCACTTTCAAGCGCCCCGCAGGAGGATATGCCGCAGAGCTCATCGAGCAGGCGGGACTCAAAGGGTATGAAGCTGGGGGCGCGAAGGTCTCGCAAAAGCATGCGGGATTTGTCGTAAACACAGGAGGAGCGACGTTTTCGGATGTTATGGCTGTCATCGATCACGTCATCGAGAGAGTGTATATTGAAACCGGCATAGAATTAGAGCCGGAGCTGAAGATAATAAGGGGGTAGGTGCAGTGGAAATAACGATAGTTTCCGGGCTGTCGGGCGCGGGTAAAAGCCGTGTCGTCAAGGTGCTCGAAGACATGGATTTTTATTGCGTTGACAATATGCCGGTGTCTATGATGCCAAAATTCGCCGAGCTGTGTCTTGCTGCGCACGGCAGATATGAACGAGTTGCGCTTGTAACAGATGTCAGGGCGCTCGAGAACATCAATGAGTTGTTTTATACTCTTGATGAAATCAGAGAAATCGGTTGCACGTATGAGATTTTGTTCATCGAGGCAGAGGTGGAGACAATTGTCAGGCGATACAAAGAAACACGCCATCGCCATCCGCTGGAAACGCAGGGGCGCAGCTTGGAAGAAACGGTCAAGACTGAGATCGAGCTTCTGATGCCCGTTCGAGAGCGCGCAGCCGAGGTAATTGACACCACGGGGTTGACATTAAACAAACTCCAACGCAGATTATTCAAAAGATACATGGATGGCCAGGAGTATAAAGCCTTGAGCGTCAATGTCAAATCGTTCGGATTTAAGCATGGGCTGCCTATCGAGGCCGATTTGCTTTTTGACGTGCGGTTCATGCCAAACCCGTTTTATATTCCGGAATTGCGCGAGAAAACGGGTCTCGACGGGATCGTCAAGGATTATGTGTTCAGCCTGGAGCAGAGCAATGTGTTTTTCTCCAAGCTATGCGATTTGCTGGACTATCTGCTGCCGCATTATATCGAAGAAGGAAAGAGATACCTTGTGATATGTATCGGCTGTACGGGCGGGAAGCACAGGGCGCCCGCCATCGCGCAGGCACTGGCGGAGTATCTGGGCGAGCAAGGCTACCCTGTTGATTGCATACACCGAGATATTGAACGCGAATGAGAGGGATATTGTGAGTAAACAAAAGAAAAAACTGATGTGGACAATACTGATCGTTGCGATCATACAAATGCCGGGGCTGGCGCTGACGCCGGGGATCAACCAGATCAGGACAACGGCATTTGAAGGATATTCGCTGGGCGCGATCCAAACAGCGCTGTCGCTCACCGCCCTTGCGCAGCCGATAGCCGCGCTCATTACTGCCATGCTTGTAAACAGGCGCATTGCGTCTAAAAAGGGAGTAATACTCTTTGGGCTATGCTTGTTGTCTGCGAACGGCGTGCTGGCAATACTTTTCCATACGGAGTTTTGGCATCTCGTCATGCTCAGCATGATACTCGGCATAGCGACCGGCAGTTTCATGCCTAATATGTTCGGGTTGATATTCGACAATTTCGACCCTGATGAAAGGCAGCTCATTGCGGGATATCAGACATCGCTCATTAATGCAGGCGGGATAATGATGAGCTTGCTTGGGGGCTTTTTGGCAACATATATGTGGTATGGNGGATATTTTGTCCTGTTNGTCGGACTGCCGGCCGCATTGCTTGTGCTGTTGACTGTGTCGAACTACAAAGTACCGGAAGCAAAGCGGGAAAAAAAGAACACTCTCGGCAGCCTGCATCCGATGGTCTATTATTACTGTGTCATAAATATATTGTTTATGATGTGTTATTCAGTTTGCGGAGCGAACCTATCGACACATATTGCAAGCATAGGTGGCACCAAAACAGCAGGTTTGGCAATTGCGATCCAGATGTGCGGAGGGGTATTTTCGGGGATTTTCTATGGAAAAATCTCGAAAAAAATCGGCGACTATTCGATCGCTCTTGCATTATGCTCCATATTCACCGGATATACGCTGCTCAGCCTTTTCCCTTCAACGTTGCCGGTTGTGATGATAGCTGTCTTTGTCGTCGGCATGGCGCTCAGCATCGTCGCGCCGCGCTGCATCGTCATGGTATCGATGTATGCTGACGACCCATCGACCGCAGCGACCGCCACGGCGCTTGTATCGACGTTCGGCCCCTCGATGGGGGCGTTCATTTCGCCGATCATCATCACGAACCTCACGACAGCGCTGTTCGGCGAATCCACAAGCGCGCGTTATGCCTTTGTTGGGTGTTTTGTCCTGCTGCTCGCATTTGTGATAGCGTTACTGACGTACCGGCGGAACAAACGCCAGAGCCGCAGCGTGGAAGCATAAGAGTTTATGAGTCCGGGAATGAAATAGTTTATATGCGCGTAACACCCGATAGGGAGCGATATTATGTCATTTTCATATAATGCAAAAATGGAGTTGTGCAATTCATCTCGAGGGGAAAAATGCTGCGCATTGGCGGAGTGTTATGGGGTTTTGCTATTTTGCAATACATTTTCCATTCGCGAGATAAGAATTGTAACGGGAAACCATGCGCTGGGGCAGCGCTTGATCGAACAATTCGCACGAGCGTTTCAACTGTCGTTTGATGCTGTTCCGGAGGCTGAAAGGACAGGGAAACAGGCATATATAATCACAGATCCGCAAAAACTTGGCATTATATTGGAAAAATATGGATACGCTCCCGAAAATTTGCTTGCGCATCATGTAAACTTAGGGGTGCTGGAAGATGAGTGTTGCAGAAGGAGCTTTATTCGCGGAGCATTTCTTGCCGGCGGTGCGATAACCGATCCTGCGAAGAGGTATCATTTGGAAATAGTGACGGACCACTATAATGTCAGCCGTGAGCTTTTCGCGCTGCTGCTCGATATGGGCTTCGTACCAAAGGAGATGGCACGGAGCGGAAATTATGTAACCTATTTCAGGCAGAGCGCGGCAATCGAGGATTTGCTGACGATGATAGGGGCGCCAATCCATGCGATGGCAGTTATGTCAGCAAAAATCGAGAAAGATATGCGAAACAGCGTAAACAGGCTTGTGAATTGTGATACGGCGAACGTCACGAAGACGATAGATGCGTCAGCAGCCCATATCGCAGCCATCGAACGAATAATCGATGCGGGCATGTTTGAGAGTTTGCCGGATAAGCTAAAACAGACAGCGGTGCTGCGAATGCANAATCCGGAGTCNAGCATAAAGGAGCTCGCGGATATTTCGACTCCGCCGGTGACAAAGTCCTGCTTGGGGCACAGGCTCAGGAGGCTCGAGGAAATATCAAATGTGGAGCTCTCGCCCCGCAGCTCGGAAGTTGTAAAAATTTGATGAAAAATCGTGATTTTTATTGACAAATCCGCGATTTGGTGCTAGGATGCAATTGGATAAATGTCGGAAACGAAAGGAGCGAGTTAAAAATGAGAATTAACAGTATTAACAGCAATACTTCCGTATATAACCTATACAGCGCAATGTTCCAAAACAACGCATCACTCTACAACCTCAAGATGAACAAGAGCCTGTTCCCCACCAATAAAACTCAAAACTCAAACCAACTTGGGAATGGAGCGTTGCAGTATATCAGCAACATTAAATCCGCGTCAAAAAGCCTCAGCAACTCGTTAAGAGACCTCTCCGGGAGCGCTTTTGTCAGAAAAGGCGCGGTGTCGTCTGATTCCGAAGCTATGTCTGTCAAATACACCGGCATCAACCCCGGGGCCATCAAACAAACCTCTGTCAAGATAGACCAGACCGCCGCAGGCCAATTGAATGAAGGCCAAGTTATGAACTCCAACGACACATACGGCCCTGCAGGGACAAATAAGTTTTCTGTCAACATCGGTGGCAAGACTACCGAGCTCTCAGTCAATATTGGCGCGAGCGACACCAATAGCGTCGTGCAGCAGAAAATGGCAGATGCCATCAACAAGGCCGGCCTTGGCATCAAAGCGACCGTCGAGACAGATGCGAAGAACAATACGAGTATGCTTAAGCTGGAATCTACAGGCACAGGCGATAATATCAAAAACAAGTTCACGTTGACTGATATCTCCGGAAATCTTGTTTCGCAGACCGGTGCGAATAATATTACCCGCGCGGCGAGAGATGCCATCTTCAGCATCGATGGCGGTGCCAGCCGTACGTCTCAGTCCAACACCATCGACCTCGGCGGCGGCGTTAGCGCCACATTCAATAAAGCATCCGACAAAGCGATCACGGTTTCGTCCGGCATAGATTCAAGCTATTCTAAGACTGCTGTTGAAAACTTTATTAAGAGCTATAACGATCTGTATTCAGCAGCCGCGCAGAATGTCGATGATTTTAAGGCACAGAATCTTGCGACAAAGATGATCAATACATCCAAAGTGTATTTGGGCTCGTTGACGGATATCGGNATCGGCTTTGANAAGGACGGATTGATGACGCTTGATAGNGAAAAGTTCGATGNAGCCGCGAAGAACGGCAGCTTGGAGAAGTTTTTCACCGAGAACAGCGGGAAAAATTATGGGTTTACAAACCAAATTGCCAAACTGGCGGATAATGTGACGCGTAATACCGCAAATTATGTCAGCAGCAAGCAACTGGGNAACTCNNTAATGGAGAATTTTGCTTATTCCGGGTTCGCGGAGCTGATCCAATACAACTATTTGAGTTCCGGGCTTTTGTTCGACTATTCTTTTTAAGGCTTTTATGAAACAGGGGGGGCGGTTCTTATGTTTCACTTTGCGAAACATGAGTACCGTCCCTCCTGTTCCCCTGCACATTTTTCGCAAAATCATTGACATAAAAAAGAATATACAATATACTTGCGTAACAAGCCCTCGTAGCTCAGTGGATAGAGCACCCGCCTCCTAAGCGGGGGGTCATGAGTTCGAGTCTCGTCGAGGGTGCCAAAGGGGATAATCCGAACTCCGCGCCGATAATCAAGGCTATCGGTGTGAAGTTCGGATTTTTTTGTAAACCCTATGAACAGCATTACCTCAAATAGGAACACGAGAGAACCGTCCCCCTGTTTCTGTTTCCCAAAAATTTTGGCAAGTATTTTTGATATTGAGCTCCCATTACAATTGATAAGAATCGGCGGTTCTGTTATTATAGTTGCGCCGACAACACTAAGGCATATTACCATTCTTTGGATCATATGGGGACTGTAACGTTAGGCAACTATCATATTCGCGAAGGATATGACAGGATGGCAAAAATGGATAGAACAATCATACATGTTGACATGGATGCATTTTATGCGGCGGTCGAGGTTCGGGACGATCCGGAGCTCCGTGGGAAGCCGCTAATTATTGGCGCCCTTCCGCATGAGCGTGGTGTAGTTTCCACCTGCAGCTATGAGGCCCGCAAGTACGGTGTCCGCTCTGCCATGAGCATAAAGGAAGCGTACCGGCTGTGTCCGGGCGGAATCTATATGCACCCAAACATGGGCAAGTATGTTGAGGCTTCAGAACGGATTCATGACATCTGGCTGACATACACTGATATAATCGAATATATCTCGCTTGATGAAGGTTTCCTTGACGTAACCGGTTCGGCG
>WRMX01000132.1 GCA_009776905.1 Oscillospiraceae bacterium | reverse complement strand
CGCAGCGACATCCTGATGGAGTCGCTGTCGGGCGACAGGCCGCACGTCGTCATAGAGTTCAAGCAGGGCGAGGAAATCGAGACGCTGAAGGATGACGCGCTGCGGCAGATACTCGACAACCGCTACTACGAGGGCCTTCGCGGCGAGGTCCTATGCATGGGCGTGGCTCACGACAAGAAGCGCTGCGCGCTTGCGCACGAGACGATAACGAACACGTGACATGGGATTGCTCTCGGAGAAAGCTCGAAAAAAATGATTGACAACCGCGTTGCGCGTCTATATAATGAACATCAAGCAACAACGATGCAGCCATGTGAATGGCCCTTGAATCGCGCTTCGAGGCGCGTGCCGGAGGGAGGGAAGATAAATGTCGGAAGTCCACATCAAAGACAACGAGTCTCTGGACAGCGCACTGAAGAGGTTCAAGCGCAATTGCGCGAAATCAGGAGTGCTCTCGGATCTGAGGAAGAAGGAATACTACCAGAGCCCCAGCGTCAAGCGCCGCAAAAAGTCCGAGGCCGCCCGCAAGAATAAGAACAAGCGTTACAACTGATATTTTCTTTCATCGGCGCTGTGCGCCAAGGTCCAATAATTACCACAATATGACATGGCCGGGTCGCATTTGCGATCCGGCCGCTTCACATATCCGCGTAGCATCATCACACAATGTGTATGTGGCTGTTGATGTGGTCGATGCAATAGCAGTGGTATCCCTCGCAACGGGAGCAATAGCGAAACTCCAAGCCCGGGTATTCCGCGTCGGTTTTCCCGCAAACGGAGCACTTGTGGCGAAATGGACTGTCCTCATTACTGCGCTGGGCCTGCTTTGCCGCCCTCCTGAACTTAACGACCTGCGGCGAAGCGCGCGCCTTATACGGCCGCAGATAGTCGATCACGTCGCCCCCGCATATTATTATGAAATTGAGTATCGCGACGATCGGGAGCAGGGCCATTGCGTATTGGGCATTGACCATTCTTTCTATGACATAGTATATGAAGAAACCGGCGTCGACGAGCGCGAGCCACTTTACTTTAATCGGGATGATGAAGAAGAGCATGACGCGGTTGTCGGGGAAGAGCGCGGCGAAGGCGAAGAACATCGACAGGTTCAGGAAGCTCGGCGTCAGGAGGATGAAACCGTACCACACATAATCCAAAATCGCCGAATACATAGTTGATTTTATTATGAACCACGTAACAAAACCGTATATGATGTTAAGCGCGATGCCGGCAAGGTAGTATATGGTGAATTTGGGCGTGCCCCATTCTCGCTCCAGCGTTGTCCCGATGAAATAGTAGAAGTACAGCGAAATTGCTGTGAAAATTACGTTGTCGCCGAGGGGAATGAACACCCATGTCACGAGCCGCCATATTTCGCCTCGGGCGATCATGCGCGGGTGGAACGCGATGAAGCTGAAAAGCGTCCCGGTTTTGTCCATCATGGATATGACGTAGATGGCCGCAGATATGAATACGACGTACCTCATCAGTTTCGGTATGCCGAACCTACGGTGCTTGATGCAGAATTTGTCGATTGCGCGGCTGATTGATCTCAAAGTTGCGCCTCCCGTGTCGTTTTCTGTCTTGATTGTACCATATCCGCGCGCGATGCGCCATTGGTTTTTCAGAAAAACAAAAACATAAAATAATGCTTGCATTTGGACGGCGTATGTGCTAGTATCTTTTGGTGCGTCAATATGCGAGACTTTCCGGGTCCCGCGTAATATGCGATTTAAGGCGGTCCGCTGCTGCCAATGCGCGGCATGAACGCCTATTTGGGAGGATAATGTAATGGATTTAGTCAAGGCGCTCAGCGACCAATACCTTAAGCCGGAGCTGCCGTCAATGAAAGTAGGCGACACCGTAAGGGTCACCGTGCGCGTCAAAGAAGGCAACCGCGAGAGAAACCAAGCATTCGAGGGCACGATTATTGCCAAGAAGCATGGCGGCATCAACGAGACCATCACCGTCAGGCGAATTTCATATAATGTCGGATGCGAAAAAGTTTTCCCCGTCCATTCTCCGTCAATTGTTTCTGTCGAGACCGTCAGACGCGGCAAGGTCCGCAGGGCGAAGCTCTATTACCTCAGGGGCAGGGTTGGCAAAAGGGCAAAGGTCAAGGAGAGGATATGATGATTGCTGCGCGATCGTCATATATGGATTTTATGTATCTTGTCTTGCTCCCGGCTGCTCCGGAACCGCATGACATGGTATCATGAAAAAAGGGGTTCACCCCCCTTTTTTTCTTGCTGTTTTGCGTGTATAATGCTTGCATGTTGGTTGCGGAATTCTGCGTGAGCTTCGTAGCAGACAATATGGTTGTTTGTTGATTATTTGATTGGTTATTGATGTTTAGGGGTGATCTGCGGATGTTAAGAAAGAAAACAGCGGCTGGTGATAAAGAAAAAGCTATCGGCAGTGCTGATGCCGCCGCTGATGATGATGCTACCGATGCCGCTGATGGTGCTTCCGATGCTACCGGCGCTGTTGATGCCACCGCTGATGGCGCTGCGTCCGATGATGCCGGCGATACGTCCGATGCAGCACCTGATGCCGCCGGCGCTGCTGATACTGCCGCGTCCGACGTTGCCGGAGCTGCGTCCGATGCTGCCGCGTCCGACGTTGCCGGAGCTGCGTCCGATGCCGCTGAATCCGATACCGCTGCAGATGATGCGGCAGGCGGCTCTGCGGGCGATGCCGACGGCAAAAAGTCTGATAAAAAAACGGAAACAAACGACGAAGATGCCGAGGAAAAGAAAAGCAAGGCAAAAATGGAGCTTTTTGACTGGATGCAATGCATCGTCTCCGCTGTCGTATGCGCCATATTCGTGTTTGTGTTTTTCGGTAGGACGATCGGCGTCGAGGGGCATTCCATGCTCCAGACGCTGCAATCCAACGACAGGGTAGTCATATCCAACTTTTTCTATACGCCGAAAAACGGCGACATAATCATTTTCCGCCCTCCGACCGACGCGTTTAACAACACGCCGCTCGTGAAGCGCGTCATTGCCACGGAAGGGCAGACCATCGACATAAACTTCGACACCGGCGATGTATTCGTCGATGGCGTCGTGCAATATGAGCCATACATCAACGCGCCCACATACAACAGGTTGAACTTTACGGGGCCGGTCACTGTCCCTAAGGGGCATATATTCGTGATGGGCGACAACAGGAACAATTCCGCCGACAGCCGCGATTCGCGGGTCGGAATGGTCGACACAAGGTATGTGCTCGGCAAAGTTTTGCTGCTGATGATACCGGGAATCGATGGCAGCACGACGCGCGACTGGAGCCGATTCGGGCTCGTGTATAGATAGCTTTATGCAAGAAGAAATGACAATTCAATGGTTTCCGGGACATATGACGAAAGCGCGCAGGATGATTGCAGACAGCATCAAATTGGTCGACGCTGTCTGCGAGATCGTCGATGCGCGCATCCCTTATTCCAGCCGAAACCCGGACATGGATGAGATTTCCGGCGGCAGGCCGAGGATCATCGTCCTCAACAGGGTGGACCAGGCCGATCCTGCATTGACGGCTGCGTGGCGCGGGTATTTCGCCGGGGCCGGCGCTGCGGTCCTCGAGACGGACAGCAAAAGCGGAAAGGGCGTCGCGGGTCTTTCCGCGGTCGTCAATGCCGTGCTTGCTGACAAGCTTGAGCGTTATGCGGAGCGAGGGCAGGCGGGCAGGAAGCTCAGGTTGCTTGTTGCCGGCATTCCGAATGTCGGCAAGTCGTCCTTCATAAACCGGGTCGCAAAAAGAAAGGCGGCCGCGACATCGGACCGCCCGGGCGTCACGAGGGGCAAGCAGTGGATCAGCGTCGACAGCCGGCTGGAGCTGATGGACACTCCCGGCATTTTATGGCCGAAGTTTGAAGACAGGACGGTTGCGGAGAACTTGGCGTTCACCGGCGCAATACGCGATGAAATCATGGACACGGAGACATTGGGCGCGAATCTGCTAATGCGGCTTTCGGTCCTTTATCCGCAGAGCATAGCCGACAGGTACAAAGTGTTTGCGGGGCAGGGCGGAAGCGTTGCTGGGCAGGGCGGAAGCGTTGCGGGGCAGGGCGATACCGGTTTTGATTTATTAGCGGCGGCGGCGAAGAACAGAGGGTTTCTTGTTTCCGGAGGTGAGTTTGATTTACTGCGAATGGCCACCGTTTTGCTCGATGAATTCAGGGGAGGGAAGCTCGGCAGGATCACGCTCGAGCGTGCGCCGCAGGGATGATGTTAGGCATCGGCCTCTTTAGGGGCGAGCGTATTAGTAGTAACAGGAGCAGCAACAAGGGCGAGCGTCCACGTCTGAGACAGGCGCAGCAACAAGAGCGAGCGTCCACGTTTGGCTGATGTTGGGGTTGTTTGATGGTGCATGATCTGTGGACAATTGAGCGCGGGCTTGCAGCAGATGGATATACGGCTATCTGTGGCGTTGATGAGGCAGGGCGCGGTCCTCTTGCAGGGCCCGTTTATGCGGCCGCCGTCATATTGCCGATCGGCGAGGAGTTCATCGGCCTCGATGATTCAAAAAAGCTCTCTGAACGGACTCGCGATAGGCTTTTCGACGAAATTACGGCAAAGGCCGTCGCATATGGGATCGCGTCCGCGGGGCATGACGAGATTGATTCGCTCAATATTCTGAACGCGACATATCTGGCGATGAATCGGGCGATTGATATGCTGTGCCTTCCGCCTGACATTGCGATTATTGACGGAAACCGCAATAAAGGCATTTGCGTAAACAGCGTTTGCGTCGTCGGTGGCGATGGGAAATCCGCTTCAATTGCCGCCGCTTCGATTCTGGCAAAGGTCAGCAGGGATAGGTTTATGCTGGAGCTGGCGAAGGTTTTTCCGCAATACGGATTTGAGCGGCACAAGGGATATGGCACTAGGTTGCATTACAATATGTTGCGTGAGTTCGGTCCTTCGGAGGTCCACAGGAGGTCGTTTTTGAAGGGATTATAGTTGTAGGGATTGGTGCGAAAGATTCTTCGGTTGCGGGCGATTGCAGAATGACAGTGATTACAGATAGCGGATTGGAGTATTTATGGCGGAGTCGGAAGCGCCTCAAACAAATACGCGCGAACGCGGAAAATGGGGCGAAAGCATTGCAATGAAATTCCTAAAAGATAAAGGCTTTGCAATCGTTGCCTCCGGTTGGCGAACCCGTTTTGGCGAAATCGATTTGATTGCCAAAAACCGCGAATATGTCGTTTTTGTGGAAGTGAAGCTGCGCAAGAGCGCGAGTTTCGCATATGCTCGAGAATTTGTCAGCATGTCCAAGCAGGGGAAAATCCGCAAGACCGCGAGCCTTTGGCTTGCAAGCCATAAGACTGCCTTGCAGCCACGTTTTGATGTGATTGAGATATATGCGCCCGATGAGGTCCATTCGCCTGAGATTTTCCACATTGAGAATGCGTTTTAGCGACACCTTCATGCACGATAGTGAAACGAAAGATTCTTCGCTACGCTCAGAATATCATAGTCGCTACGCTCGGAATGACATAGTTGGAGGACGAGGCGGAAATATATGATCAAAAACACACGAGGAGGAAAATAACCGGCCATGTTTTATCATAGCACAAGGGGGGGCGGTGGAAAGATCACCGCTGCCGAAGCAATCGCAACAGGGCTGTCGAGCGACGGGGGGCTGTATCTGCCTGAGTCCTTGCCATGGGTATCGCTCAACGAAATTGAGCGGCTCGCATCAGAGCCTTACAGCGGCCGCGCGGCCGCCATCCTCGGCTTGTTCCTTGATGATTTCACAAGCGAGGAACTGAATGATTACACACGCGAGGCATATAGCGCGCCCGGCTTCGACCAAGCGCAAATCGCGCCCGGCTTCGACCAAGCGCAAATCGCGCCCGGCTTCGACCAAGCGCAGATCGCGCCCGGCTTCGACCAAGCGCAGATCGCGTCCGGCTTCGACCATCCTCAAATAGCTCCATTGCACCGCCTCGATAGCAGCACGCACTTCCTGGAGCTGTGGCACGGCCCGACAAGCGCGTTCAAAGATATGGCGCTGCAAATGCTGCCGCGCTTGATGATTGCCTCGCTGCGGAAAACAAACGAGACACGTGACGTCTGCATACTCGTCGCGACGTCGGGCGACACCGGTAAGGCGGCGCTCGAAGGTTTTTGCGACGTCGCAGGCACAAAGATAATGGTCTTTTACCCGCGAGATGGCGTCTCTGACGTGCAAAAGCTGCAAATGATCACCCAAAAGGGCGCAAACGTCAATGTCGTTGCCGTTGAAGGGAATTTTGACGACGCGCAAACCGGCGTCAAGTCGATTTTTTCCGATGAAGCGTTCAACGCGGAGCTTGATGTGCGCGGCTGTTTCCTGTCTTCGGCGAATTCGATTAATTGGGGCAGATTGGTTCCGCAGATCGCGTACTATGTTTCGGCTTATTGCGACTTATTGACGAGCGGAGCGATCAAGCTGGGCGAATCGATCAATTTCTGCGTGCCTACGGGGAATTTCGGCAACATTCTCGCAGGATATTACGCGATGAAAATCGGTCTTCCCATTAAAAAGCTGATATGCGCGTCAAATAAAAACGACGTGCTCGCGGATTTCATCGAAACGGGCGTATATGACAAAAACAGGCCTTTTTATACGACCGCATCGCCATCGATGGACATTCTTGTTTCCAGCAACCTGGAGAGGCTGCTGTTTGAGCTTTCCGGCAAGGACGGCGGCGCGATTGCGGCGTATATGTCCGATTTGTCGAAAACGGGACGCTACGCCGTGCCTTCCGACGTCCGCGATGCCATAACGGGAATGTTTGCTTCGGGCCGATGCTCCGAAGCGGAGACTGCGTCGACGATTGACGGCGTTTTCCGCGAGCATGGCTACCTGATAGACACGCATACGGCCGTGGCGTACAAGGCCCTGCGCGATTACCGCGCGGACACGGGCGACGGGAGCCCTACGGTCGTCGTTTCGACGGCCAGCCCGTTTAAGTTCAGCGACAGCGTCCTTTCTGCGCTTGGTTATGAGCTCTCCGGAAATGGCATGGATAGCGTAAATCGCCTTGCAGATGAAACCGGTTGCGGCGTTCCGGCGCCTTTGAGGGATTTGCACATGAGGGCACCGCGTTTCACCGATTCCGTCCCTAAGGATGAAATGAAAAACGCGGTGCAGAGGTTCATTGACGTTAGCAATCGTTAGCGCGCTGAAACAGGGATGCGGTTTTCGCGGTGAAATCTAAACATGGCGACGGTTCCCCCGTTCCACGACCACTAACGTGGGCTGCGCCCACAACCCATCGGGACAGCTCGCTTACGAGCGAAATGAATTCGCTCTACTCGCTTGTCCCTCACGCAGCTACGCTGCGCACC
>WRMX01000131.1 GCA_009776905.1 Oscillospiraceae bacterium | reverse complement strand
TTTGCCCTTCCGCAAGCGTCCCATCAGTGATCTCGTAACCGCCGTCCACCAAGGCCATCCCGTCATAGCCCTTTGTGGCGCTCGCCGCAGTTATCGTCAACGGCCTCGCCGCCACAACCAGTGCGCCCGGCATCTTAACAGCCGGCGCGAAGTACGCGGTCACGTCAAAGCCATCAGCGTCGTATAGCTTGTAGCTCTCCACCACGTTCGACGACGAACCCACGCCGGTCTGGCTCCCCTGCACTACCGCGTCGACGCGCGTCACTCCGGCCGGCAGATCTGATGTGGTAAACCCGTCTTTCGTCAGCGCCGTGCCGTCGTATGTTTTGCTGTCGCTGTCTGCGGTGATCGTGATGGCTCCCGCTCCGCTGCCGGTCACTTCCAGTGCCCCATCAACGTAGCTTATGTCGTAGTTCGAAGTCACATTGGTGCCCGCAACATCGCTTATGGCCGCGTCGCTTGCGACGTTCGCGCTGCTTCCTACGTACAGCTGCGACCCCGTCACCGTCGCGCTGTCGAGCGTTTGCCCTTCCGCAAGCGTCCCATCGGTGATCTCGTAACCGCCATCCACCAAGGCCGTCCCGTCGTAGCCCTTTGTGGCGCTCGCCGCAGTTATCGTCAACAGCCTCGCCGCCACAGCCAGGGTGCCCGGTATCTTAACAGCCGGCGCGAAGTACGCGGTCACGTCGAAGCCGTCAGCGTCGTATAGCTTGTAGCTCTCCACCACGTTCGACGACGAGCCCACGCCGGTCTGGCTCCCGACCACTACCGCGTCGACGCGCGTCACTCCGGCCGGCAGCTCTGATGTGGTAAACCCGTCTTTCGTCAGCGCAGTGCCGTCATACACTTTCCCGTCGCTCGCCGCAGTTATTGTTATTACTGCAGCGTTCGCGTTGACCGTGAGCTTGCCCTCGACCTTTGTGATTTCGTAGTTGCTCTCCAGCGTGTTGCCATTCAGCGTGTACGAGAACCTGTTATCCGCCGTCCCCGGGTACGTGATCGTCCCGGTCACGTTATATGTCGCGCCTTCGCCCGTTGCGAACCCTTCATCGCTCACCAACACCGTGCCATTCGTCAGCGGCGTCCCGTCGTATACCTTGCTGCCATCGCCCGACGTCAGCACCGCAGACCTCTTCATCACCGTCAGCGCGCCCTTGTTGACCGTCGCTTTTTCAAAAAATCCGGTTGCGTCCGCGCCGTCGGAATCGCGGGTGATCGTGTATCCGCTGATCCCGCCAAGCCCGGCGCCGCTATCGCTTACGTTCACGATAGACCCCGTATAACCCGCCACCGTCAATGTGTAGCCACTCGGCAGCCCATCTACCGTGCTTTCCACCGGGGCCAGCGCGGTCCCGTCGTACTTCTTGCCATTGTCCTTAACCGTTATCGCTATCTCAGCTGTGCTCTTCGTGATCGTGAGCGTTCCATAGGCCTTGGTGATGTCATAGTTGCCCGCGATTGTGTTCCCATCAAGCTCATACGTGAACTTATTGGGCACGCTTCCCGGGTCGGTGATCGTCCCGGTCACGTCATACGTCGCACCCTCGTCCGCCACAAACCCGTCGCCTGTCACCATCACCGTGCCGTTCGTCAGCGGTGTCCCATCGTATGCCTTGTCGTCGGTCGCAGACGTCAGCGTCAAATGCCTCTTCATCACTGTCAGCGTGCCGTTGTTTGTTACCACCAAATATGAATCAGTAACGTCTACACCGCTCGCATTTTTTATTACCAATGAGTTCACATCGACTGTACTGCTCACGGAACCCGCATTCGTAATACTGCCGTCAATATCTACGCTGCTGACAGTATCGCCGTAATACAGCCCCGACACCGTATAGCCCGTGTCCTGCCCGGTCAGCGCCGTCCCATCATAAAGCTTAGCCGTGGTTTTCGCCGTAATCGTCACAATGGGCAAATTCGAATACTGCGCGGTGAACGTATAATTCTTATCCGACGTCGGGGGGGACGATCCTTTTCCATACATCACGCCGTCCTGGTCCTTCCACCCAAGGAAAGTATATCCTTGATTCGGAGTGACCCCCGGCTCCCATCCGGCTTCCCATGGCTCGTCTTTCTTGACAACACCGGGCCCATTATGCTCCACAAGGCCATCGCTGCCCGGTAAATACGTAATCGTAACGTATGTCGCTACCAATACAGCCTCGCCCATGTTGATGTTGTTTGTGGAGCTCGGCGCCGCTCCATCTCCGGACAGGCTAGCGCCTTTGTTGCTCGTGTTCTGCCATTCGCTGATCACTCCACAGCGTTCGCACGTAATGACAATGAGCGCAAACTGCCTAGCAATGCCCTCCTCCAACGGCAGTGGGTAGAAATAGAGACGCACGCCTGTGGTGTATTGGTTCCCGGAGCTGAACCCGCATTCCGGGCATACGAAATTCCTGACCGATCCGCCCGGTCCTGCGAGCCAATAATCCTTGTACAGGTCTTCCTCGCCCGTGTCGTCTTTAGTGAAGCGCGCCGTTATGTCGAGGTGCTCATTTACTAGCTCTGAAAGGTTGAACACGCCATGTTGATATGTCCTCCACTCGACAAAGGTGTACCCTTCCTTTTCCGGCGCCTGGACGCTGTCAACCGGATAGCCTTCCGGGACCGTCTGCGTCTCCCCATATTGCATGCCATCGACCCAGAATTTCACCGTAGCAAAAAACTTGGCGTATAAGATAAGGCTCCCGCTGATATCGTCATCAAAATCAAAGGGCGTGGTCGAACCTGATTCGTACCAACCCCCGAAATCTAAACCGGGCTTGACAGGGTCTTCAGGCAGCCAGTCGTCGCCTGATTCCGAATCGAGCTCGATAGTTTCATATATGTTGCCGTCCACATAGAACGTCACGGTTGCGTTGCCGATGACCCCTCTCGCTGCCGCGAACATGATATCGATGGCTGCATCGCCAACGGCGGTATCGCCTGCAAGACCAAGAACCGCGCCGTCAATCGCTTCTTCCGACTCTTCCTCAAATGCGCTTATCCCGGCAACTCCATCAATATAAGAGGAATCATCATCTCCAGCCCCGGCCTCTCCCTCTTCTGCATCTCCAGACCCTGCCTCTCCTGCCCCGGCCTCTCCCTCTTCTGCGTCTTCGGCCTCGGCATCTCCTGCCCCAATCTGCGGCTCCTCGCTATCCGTGAATCCCGCTTCGCCGTCCTGCAGTTCACCGATGACGGCCGTGTCATCGCCGATGTCGTCAAAGTCTTCCGCCAATGTGGAAAGCGGAAGCATCCCAACCATCATAAGCATGGCAATCAGGAGCGCGAATAGCTTCTTAAAACTCTTGCCAAAATACATAACCATTACCTCCCAAAAAAATTTCATTCGCCTCATTTCCTATGGGGTTGTGGTTCCCTGTTTT
This sequence comes from Oscillospiraceae bacterium, assembly GCA_009776905.1. GTDB lineage: Bacteria > Bacillota > Clostridia > Oscillospirales > Oscillospiraceae > WRMH01. The sequence continues at coordinate 4,039 of WRMX01000131.1, read as the reverse complement.
CAGCCTCTTTTCCTATGGGGTTGTGGTTCCCCGTTTTCAGCCGCTCTTGTTTTGGAGTTGCGGTCCTCCCTTTTCAGCCGCTCTTATTTTGGAGTTGCGGTCCTCCCTTTTCAGCCGCTCTTGTTTTGGAGTTGCGGTCCTCCCTTTTCAGCCGCTCTTGTTTTGGAGTTGCGGTCCTCCCTTTTCAGCCACTTTTTATATGGGGTTGTGGTTCCCCGTTTCCCGCTTTGTTGTGGTTCCCCGTTTCCGCTTTTATGAATATTACCAGCCACTATCTATCCTGAATAATCACCTCTCTGTTCAACATTATAAAGTGATATTTCACCATGTCAAGTATATTTATTCTATGTAATATACTTGTAATATACAGCAATATAGCCCTTTTCACACCATTCATATGCGTTTTCGCAATAATTGAACAAATAGGCGCTCGTACAAAAATTAATTTTTACCCCAAATTAGAGCCATTCATTTGCGAAGTATGAAATATGCGGCTATATCTGCCACGCGGGGGTGCTCCGGTAATGAAAACAGACAATTCGCCCGATACAAAAAAACAAGCGATCATCAACGCCTCTGCATCGCTCTTGATGCAGTACGGCTACGATAGGACAACCTATCAGATGATCGCAGATGCTTTAGGCATTTCTAAAAGCGTAATCGCATATCATTTTGGGAGCAAGCCCTTGATGATAAGCAGTATCTTCGAGGACTACGCCAATGATGTTCAGGAATACGTCAGGTCAACCCTTAAAAAAGGGTTCAACTACTATTTGTTCCATTGCATATCGCATATATGTCTCTACCGCGAAGTCCTGTCTTCCGAAGCAGTAAGGGCCCTATTCTTCCATAAAGAGATTGCCTCCCTCTGGCTTCAGGACAAGCTGTGCTATATTGAGAGCGTTTTTCGCGACATCACTAACGACTTCAAAAAAGACTTCACCGACAATGACATACACTTCGCAGCCGTGATGAACCAGGGCGCAAAGCAAAGCCTTTGCAGCGAATACCTGCGCTGCCCAAAAACAATGTCCGAGGAGGAGTATTGCTATTACAATGTCTATTTGCTCGGCCTGCATTCCAGGCTGGATGAGTCGACNATTCAAAAAAACATCAAGAGCGCATATGAGTTCACGGACTGCCACCAACTGCCCAAACTGGACTTACTGAGATAATATAGACCTACTCTATTCAAGTTTCACGCGACACGCTAAAGGGCAGATGCCCGCAGTTTAGCGCGTCGCGTGAAATTTTAACTTGCTTGGGCGCCCCGCCCCTCAGTAGGCTCGCGCCCCTCAGTAGGCTCGCGCCCCTCAGTTTTGGCGCCCCGTCCCTCAGTCCGGCACCAAGCCGCTGCTTGTGAACATGTTGCGCCCCTTCTTATACGCGTACATCATCGCGTCCGCTTGCTCGAAAACCTCATTGTACGACTGCTCGCGCGAGGTCATGATCGAATACCCCCACGAAATGCTCGGCGAGCCGAACGCCTCGTGATGCGTCGCCGAACACAGCGAAATGACGTCCTGCACGAACCTGTTCGCGTCGTCGTCCGTCCCATGCGGGATAAGCACCACATATTCGTCGCCGCCCACCCGGGCCAGGAACGCCTCGGGAGGGGCGGCTTCCTGTATGATGTCCGCAATGGCCTTCAAAAGAACGTCGCCCAGGACATGCCCCTGCGAGTCGTTGAGCGTCTTCAGCCCGTTCACATCGCCCACGAATATCAGCAGCGGCAACAACTCCGCCTCGACGATCTGCTGCACGTACGCAATGTAAGCGTTGCGGTTGTGGAGCTTCGTGAGCTGGTCATAATGCGCGATCTCCTCGAAATACCGCATGATCGTATAGACGGGCGTGATGTCCGAAATCTCCAGGACGTACCCAAACCGCTTGATCCTGTTGCGAACTTCCCGCGTCCTCATCAGGAAATGCGTCTCGACGCCCCCCAGCGAAGTCGTGACAATGTCGCTGTCGTGCTTCGACACGCGGCAAGTGTTGCTGTCGATGATACGCTTGCGGTATACCTCGAGCGGCTCCTTATATAGCGGCTTCGGCAGCGGATACCCCTCGTCCCAGTCCTTCCTGTTCCAATCCAGTATCTGCTTCCTGCCGCCAAGGACGAATATCGTCGTTGACAACCCGCCCACAACAAACTCTCTCGACGTAACAATCACATCCTCCGCAGGCATAAGGTGCATCGCGCTATATAGCGGATATATCAGAAGCAGCAGCGCGAGCGGCGCGGCGAGCGGAAGCAGCACGTCCGTCGCGGCCGTATGAGGCAAAAGGTCCGACAGCGAGTTCTTCCACAGCACGTCCATCACGAGCAGCAGCGAGATCGCGGACACGCTCAGGAGGATATACCTCGTCGAGCGCCGCATATGCTTTGGCATTTGGTAAAACACGTCGAAGCAAAGCAGATACGCCCTAATCAAGCACACGGCCGCATAAGCGTAGAACAGCAGCGTGAACCACATCGTCTCGTTGAACGCGGGAACTGCGGCTAATGCGTTCGGAAACGCGGCATCTCGCAGCACGAGCAACGACAGGAAAACCGGCACGACAAGCATCGATCCGACTATAACGGGGCGCAGCTCCTTGTATGAAACCTGGAGCTGGACATGAGCGCAAAGCAGCGCGGGTATCAGCGCGAGCCCGATATTGCGAAGCGCAATCAGCGCGCCAGAGACTCCGCTGCCGCTCCCGATGCCCCCAAGGCCGCCGCCGTCTGCGGCGCCGCTTCCGGACATGAACTCGGCAGCGAGCGAGCAGCCGGCCCATACCACCACGCAAGCGCATAACAGCACAAAATACGCGCTCTCCCACCGCCTCTTGAGCTTTTTAGTGAGCGCGTAAATCAAAAGAATTATGCACACGCAGCACAATACCACAAGCACAGACTTGCTCAATATGCCGCCATTGTAGAGCAAGTCCGCGAACTGGCTATTTGCATTCTGATATGACTCATCTAGTTGCATTGCATCACCGCTCGATTAACTAATCCTTGTAAAAGTTGCCCCCGGGCAGTTGTACTGCTTGCCGTTGATATACAATCTATCCGTACGCGCGTCGGCGTTGTCGGGATTGCCCTCCACATAGACATGCAGAATCAAATCGGTGCCATCTTTTGTCCGCGAGATGTTGTCCTTGGTCTCGATGTTCAAAACAAGCGCCTTGCCGCTCTCGCTGACCTTCACATTGGACAGCGCGATGTCGCCCATGAAATCCTGAGCCAACGGCATGTACAGGTACATCTCCATCGGAATGTCGAAATTGTCGTTGTAAAGAGTATAGTATACAGGCTGGTCGTTCACGATGCCCGCGTCCTTTTTCCCGTCGATCCACCTCTTAACGTATTCTACGGTAATTTCATCATATTGCAGTATCGACAAAGAATAGACGCTTTCCTCTTCAATGTCCTTCATCATCATCACGCCCTGCAAAGGCTGCGCGGGCTTGAACGAATCGAGGAATCCGAGAAAAGTCAGCGAATCCAAATAGTCCGTGAAGATGTAAACAACCCCGCCCGCCACTGCAAGGACGACGATTATTACGACGACCAGCAGCGCTATTCTCGGGCCTTTTTTCTTATTGCGTTTCGGCTTACGTTTCGGCGACGCGCTGATCTCGGTCTCCTCGCCCGTCTCGGAGTCCGTAACCTTGCTGAATTCTTCCAAGAGGGCTTTGTCCACCAGCGCCTCGTCGAGCGGAACTACATCCTCCGCCTCTTCTTCGCCAAAAACGTTATCTTTCTCATCCATACCAGAACCCACTCCTATCCTGTGCAGTGTTTGCTAGCGCGAGGTCGCCGCCATAGCCTGTCCGCCGCGCGCTCAGTCTCCATTTATATCTATTATACACCATCCGTCCGGAGGTTTCAACACATTTCCGTTACTAACCTCGCGCCATTCGCTCCCGCCCAAACTCCGCGCCACGTCCTCACTTCCCCATGCCAAACCCCGCATCACGCACCTCAAACTCGTCTTCATCGCCGACATCTTTATAGCTATCATTTCTCTCACGCCTGAAAGCAAGCATG
>WRMX01000130.1 GCA_009776905.1 Oscillospiraceae bacterium | reverse complement strand
GCCCCCGCCACCACCGCAGCCCCCGCCACCACCGCAGCCCCCGCCGCGCCCAAAGCAAACCTCGTGATCTGCGGAATCATCGCCGACAACACAGGCCTCCTGAAAGCCCTCGACGACTGCGGCATAAACATTATCGACGACCTCGTTGTGCACGAATCGCTCCGCTACCGGCAAGACATACCGCAAGCAGACGACCCATACCTGGCGCTCGCCCTGCAGATAGGCGAAATCGAAGGATGCCCCATCCTGTACGACCTCGGCAAAAAGCGCGCGGACATGCTGGCCGGCATCGTCCGCCAACGCTCGGCCGACGCCGTGCTGTTCGTATTGACGAAATTCTGCGACCCGGAGGAATACGACTTAGTGCCCATGAAAAAGGCCTTGAACGAAAACGGCATTCGAAGCATGCAAGTCGAAATCGACCAGCAAACTCCGGATGCCGGACAGATAAGAACAGCCATTGAGGCACTTTGCGAATCGATAGACGCAAACAATGCATAAGGCTTGTGATTAAGCATAGTCGCCATCGTCTTCGCTATTGCCATCATCAAAATCATCATCGATTTCAGGCTGTTCGTCGCCACGGCCGTCAATAATGTCACTGAATCGCAAAGCAGCATCTTTCAGAGCATTGCCGGCAGATTTTTGATTGTCTCGTGCACGCATAACGTCAGCGATCAACGCTCTTTGCTCGGATTTATCAGGAGGGAAACACACAACAATCGACTCGAAATCGGAACACTGGGTTCGCCTGCGGTTACTGTGACCGGTAGTAATCGCCCTGAAAGCCTTTTGGTAATACCTGCTCCGCAGCAATGCAGCAAGGAACTCAGGGTCGATTTCATCAGATAACATTCTATATATAGGGTATTCTTTAGTTACAAGCGCACCATCAAAAAACTCACCTACGACAGATATACATCCTTTCCAGAGGTCAATCGATGAAAAAACGAGATCACCTTTATGTGCGCGATACCATGTGGAAGGGCTGTCCTCGAAGTACATTCCTAACCACTCGGGAGGATTCATGCCTTTTCCGGCTACTCTCGCCCGAATGTCTCCTGTTTGCGAAAGAGTCATAACCTTGACAGCTATATCCGGATTGCCTTCAGGATGCGCGAGCTCCTCGCGACGCGCCATAAGGTCAGAAACCTTTTTACAAACCCAGCCTGCGGGGAGCGTTTGCTGTTCATGATTTTTAAACAGATGGTATTTTGGATCTAGCCGATGGCTCTCATGCGCCTTCCATATTTCGCATATATCTAAACTGACGCAATCTATAAGTTCTGGGACGTATATTGCGGGATCAGATCGGAATCGATTATATTCACCTAGAATCGCGCCGCTTTGATCGTCATCAAGATGGCCACCCGGCGAACCATGATATAAGTCATTTTTTTCGGCAATAGCTCCAGAAGGAGTGTAGCCAATATTATCAGCCTCTGCCATAAAAACCTTGTAATTACAATTTGTCAGAGCAGATAGAATCGCATTGTCTTCCGTTGAGCCTTCTGCAATTGCTGTATTGTAAGCATCAGTAAATGCGGTATGTTGGCTCATGCTGTGTTTTTGATAAAAGAGTATTGATGTTTTGTTTTGGGCACCGGACTTCCTGAATGCGAAATCCGGCAATGATACGACAGCAAGAATTTGACCGTGTTTTACCAGATACCTACGGACTTGGGGACAGTTTGACTGTTCGCCTTGATTGTTGAAAAGCCCATCAGGCAAAACAAAAGCCAGCACCCCATCTTCCTTTAGCATACGGATTGATTTTTCCAAAATGATGTGCTCTGATGGGACTTGAGATCGCCCATATGCAACGTCAAAAGCAGCCAAGGAATTCATACCCAATTGATCCTCGTCGCCTTCGCGAATAGTATCGCCAAAAGGTGGATTTCCAACGACAACATTGAAGTTATCCTCGAGAAGTCTTAACCGATCTTTGGAAAACTCAATATCCAAGCAACTCCTGTCGCCTTCAACGTTCGTGTGGCCATCGTGGTGCAACAGGAGGTTGATTTTGCATATGCGTGCTAAAATATCATGTATCTCTATGCCAAAAACTTGATTGCGCGCAAAGTCAGTTTTAATTCGATCCAAGTCACTACGGCCATAATAGTTCTTATCGAGTTTATTCCATACTTGCAGTAACGCTTCGAGCAAAAAACCTCCGCTACCGCATGTGGGATCTATAATATATTGATTGTGGTCGACGCCCAGCATAGCAACCGCAAAACGAGACAGTGGCCGCATCGTGAAATACTGTCCAAGCTCTCCCCTGAAAACCGATCCGAAAAAAATCTCAAATGCTGCGCCTACATTATCAACAGAAGTATCCGTTATACAAATACTTTGCAGCACCTTGACGACTTCAACGATTTTTTTGTCTGTAAGGCTAATAATGGTGTCCTCCGGAAATACCGTCGGATCAACCAAACAGGCTTGGCGAAACAAAGCGTGGATTCTGGATGCAACTGAAATATATGTTTCATTTGTACCAACTTGAAATTTTCTGGGGGTGTTGTTGGGAGTGTGACGCTCATCTTCGACTTTCGCATACATTAGTTTGCTCCATTCATCAAAAGCCAGCAAAGGATCGCGCTTCCCCCCCGCCCAAATGATTGAATGCGCACGTCTGACCTTTGCCTCAAGTTGCTGTGCGTTAACAGGCTCGATATCATGATTTCCGGGGCCTGCGATATATGTAAATTCCGAGACTTTTCCATATTGCATTGGGACATTATCGCGTGCGCCCTTAATGTTCGCAGTGCGTTCCATAGGCGGATAGTTTGCAACATCAAAAAAAATCGATTCGCCACCGCTGTCAAACAAAGCCAATGGAGCACGAAGAGAGTTTGCATTGCCGAATAGTTGCTCAATGGCCTGCGCTCGTTCATGTTCAGGGAAGTCCTCTCGCTTGCATTCAACTACAAGATAGGGCGTTTGACACCGTTCGTCCTCATATACCAGTATATCAGCAAAGTCCTCCGGTATTCGTCTCGGAACAGCAATCTCCGTTCTTATGCATTGAGGGGCATATGATTTTTCGATAACCAAGTATGCGATCACTCGGGCACGAACCCATTCTTCAGGGTCTGCCCAATTGTATGACTTATTGCTGTGTATGTTGTAAGTAACCCTCTCTCCGTGAAGAACGAATAGGTTTCGTTGCATTGCTTTTATCATAAGAGGATCGTTTTCATATTCTTGTCTTGTTTTCATTAACTGTTACACCTACCTTGAATTAACAATAAAGTACATCTATTCCAAAGAAATATCAATATTTTAAATTATAACATATTATGTGTCCGATAAACCTCCCAGTTGCGATTAATTTCCACCGTTGACGCTCCCTATCGCCGCCAATATGGAAGGCTTTCATTCTACCGCTGCTCAATCTGCCACGCGCGCTCCAAAACCGATTTTGCTATCGCGTCACAGCGGGAAGCGTCTATATCGTCTGAACCTGATAAAATATCCCTCACAGCATCGTCGATGCCCTTCAGAGCGTCAAAGTTAAACCATTTCAAATCCGTCACAAGAGCCATTTGTTCAGCATGGCTCTTTTTGAAAGGCCTGCTTTCAACGGAACGCCCGATGCGCGCGGTGCTGTACCACAATGATGTGCCGCTGTCATATACCGGAGCGAAACCGAGCCATTCGAGGGTTTCGGAGTTTCGGACAAAGCCGAAATTGCCATAGTGCCTGTCCTCGTTGGCGATGATGCAATCCACCGTCAGCATTTTTCCTATGGCACGCTCCACGCCCGGTATCCCTAATTCGTCGCAGCACCGTAAAAGATGGGCGAACGCCGAGTCCCGATTCGATTTTTTCATGGACTCGATCACGCAGATCGCCGGGATTAGCTCGATTTTTGGCGTGGCAAAGGTTTCACACAAGCAGTATGGCTTGCCATTTTCGGTCATGAGCGTATAAGGAACATGGTTTATATCAAGACGCCGCATGATCTCGCTTGCGATGACCTCGTTGTAAGGCTCTTGGCTGTAATCGCCGCTGCCGCCTTTCATCAAAACGCGTTTGCCGTCTGCGACGATCCATTTTTTGCGGAGCCAGCCGTCGGATGTGTTGTCCGGCGACATAAGGCTGACACGGCTGGGGTCATCAGGCTCACGTCCGAAAAGTATCTCTCCCATGTCTTTGGAAAAACCGTTGGTGAAGAAGTTTACGTTTTCCCAGCGTAAGCCGGAGCCTTTCGGACAGATCCAGTAGTGGTCGGAGAGGCTGAGCCCGTAGCATTTTTCAAGCAACAGCGCCGGCGTGGAAACCCCGATATTTTGCAGCGCGCTGTCAATTCCGGCGCGGCTTGCGGGAATTGACCGCCCTCGCCACCAATCGTTAAGAAGGCCGCGCTCAACCCTGCCCTTTTCCTTGCCGGACGAAATGGTCGTCCCAAGCGGCAAATGGGAGGGCGCATGGACGGCTTCGATTTTGTCAATTTGGCCGCTGTATTCCGATATTTCAAGCTCCGCAACGGGGAGATCTTTGTGCATCAGCGTATATTCCATGATAAAAAACCTCGCATTTCAGCGATTATTATATTATAGAAACATCGATATTTCAATATAAGCTATGAATGAATGCTATGAATGAATTCGTTTGTAAAGCCTCCTTAGTGCAGCAAGGTCTAACAGACCCCCCAAAATAATCATCGCCCCAAAAACGCGGAAGAACAGCCAAAAAGCAAGCATTATTCCGAAAAAGCGCCCCTGGAGCCGACGGTCGCACCCGGCGGCTCGCCCCCCAAACGCCAATCATGCCGGCATGACCTTCTCCCCGCCCGCCCCGCGAGCCGCCGGCCAACTGCTGCATACGCGGCGGTGCTGGTGCAAACGAAATGATTCGCTATCATTCGCCATTGCAAAAAAGGAGAGAAAGTGATAAAATCTGCGCATTGATACGCCAAATGAGGCACGATGTGAAATAGGATGCGCCCTTGTATCTGCCTCGATACTCGGCAAGGGACCGGCCCAGCTTCGGAAGCTTGATGTGCTTGCCGCATACTTGAATCGCATTGTTATTGTTTTTGGTCGTATAGGACTTTTCGTTAAAGAAAAGTCGGCGGCGATTACAACAGCGGTAGATAATCTCGAAACCTTGATAGGAGATATTGAAGAATGAAAGATGACTTATTTTTCAAAGACGCGGCAATCGCTATTAAGGATGCCATTATCCGTTCCCGCTATCAAGCGGCAAAGCTCGTAAATAAAGAATTACTTTCGTTGTATTACAGTGTGGGCAACTTCGTATCAGAGAACTCGCGTGGCGGTTATTGGGGAAAAGGCGCAATAAAACAGTTATCCGAAGATTTGCAACGAGAATTACCGGGGCTACGCGGTTTTTCCGAATCTTCTATAAAACGTATGCGGCAATTTTATGAAGAATGGAATCCCATTTTTAAAAATCGCCCATTGTTAATGGACGAAATTGATATGACACCAAAATCTGAAAATCGCCCATTGCCAATGGGCGATTTATCGGCAAATCGTCAGTTTGCAACTGACGAAATAAGAATAAATCCAAATTTTAAAGCGGGCATTGATTTGAGCCTGCTATCAAAACATATTAGCAGCTTTGATAGCCCGGAGTTTTTCGTTACAAGCTTCTATAAAGTTGGCTTTACCCATCATTCGGAAATATTAGCAAAGGAAAAGTCGCGTGAAGGCAGATTTTTCTATATTTCGCATTGCGCCGCAGCGTTTTGGAGCGTTGAGGCGTTGAAATCTCATCTGCGTGGAGAACTGTACCAATCCGGCAGAATTCTTAATAATTTCCTACAAACATTGCCTGAGCAAGAGCAAGCTCAGCGAGCTATCCGCTCTTTCAAGGATGAGTATTTTCTTGATTTTGTCAACATCGAAGACGAAAATGACCCGGACGAACGATTGATTTAGCGAAGTATGGTTGCCAATATCAAACAATTCATTCTATCATTCGGCGGTAACAAGTTCTGCTTCATGGGACATGAACACAGAATTATTGTTGATGACGAGGAGATTTTTATTGATCTCTTATTTTTCCATCGTGAGTTACGTTGCCTCGTTGCCGTGGAGCTAAAACGCGGCAAGTTCAACCCCGCGCACCTCGGACAATTAAATTTCTATCTCTCAGCACTTGATGAGTATGTCCGGCAGGAGGATGAAGCACCGTCAATCGGTATTCTGCTCTGCAAGGAAGCAAAACGAAGCATAGTCGAATTCGCTATCCGTGACTACACCAAGCCGATGGGTGTGGCGACTTATCGGACGCGAAACGAAATGCCGTCCGAGTGGCAAAAAGCCCTGCCCGACTTCGATGATATGAAAAAGCTACTCGAAAGCACAGAAAGCGAACAGGATAGCGAGGTGGGCGAATGAACACTAAACAGCTTCGCAAAAAATCCTTGACCTTGCTATCCGCGGAAACTTGTCCCGCAAGACCCGAATGATGAGCCTGCGGCGGTTTTGTTGGAGCGGATGCGTATAAGTAAAAAGAGAAAAGTATTACTCCTATCATAAAGGAGGAAGCATTAAAAAGAGCCACGCCTGTCCATAACGTGACGTGACCTCTTGTGTGTAGGCAGCTCCGAACCGAATTTTTCGAATTTGTAAAATTGTGTCAACCGTCAACGTGCTTCCCGATTAAGAGGAACGGAAGTCAATACACGTTTGCTGTGTGTAATCTCCCGGAAAAAGGGTGAAATATCACATCACAAATTAAGAAGAGGAGGAAACACCATGATCACCAACGCCATGCAAAGCAAGTTCGGCTACGAATGGGGCCAGCAATTCACGCCGCCGCGCAGCTTCGAGTTCGCGGGGCGCACCATCAGCCTGCGCTTCGAAAACCTCGATGCAAAAGCCGAGTTCACGGACGACACGCACGTCATATGGACGGCGGACCGCGGCCGCGAAGAGACAAGCTACTTCTGCCTGAAATCCACGGACCGCGTCTACCTCATCGCCTTCGGGTTCCAAGGCGACCGCTGCATCACGCTGATCATCGACACGGAAGCAAGCCTCGCAACGCTGCACGAAACGTCGTTCGACGCGGAAAAGCGGCCATATACAAGCGCGGTCCTCTTCGGAACGCTTGACAATGCCGCCCCCGCAACCGCAGCTCCAGGCATCGCAGCCTCGCAAAACAACGCCGCCCCCGCAACCCCCGCCCCCCCCGCAGCCGCCCGCGCTGCACAGCTACACGAAAGACCTTGCGGGCCACGCGATCCTCTGGATATTCAACGACACGTACTGGCACGTCGAGTCATACACCGAGGACGAATGCACGCACAACAGCAACGAGCCCGCCGTCGACGGCAAGGGCCCGTATAAGGCCGTCAAGATCACGGACACACTTTATTACATGATAAACGGCGACAGCTTCGAGTCAATATGCATGATATACAACCTTCGGAACCTCACCTGCGTCGGGCGCTCCGTCGTGTACGACTCGTCAGGCGGCCCGCTGCCGCAAGGCGCGGTGGGCAAGTATTCGGACACTGCGGAGCTGCCGGAAAAAATAACGATAGTCACGGAAGGCATCCCGAAACGATGAACGCAGGCAAGCAGTAACATATACAG
>WRMX01000129.1 GCA_009776905.1 Oscillospiraceae bacterium | reverse complement strand
CCGCCACACCCCCTGCAGCCGCCCCGCCCCCCGCAGCCGCCCCGCCCAACGCTCCGCAGCCGCTCCCTCCAAAACCACCCAAACAGGAGACAACCAACATGGAAAACAACAAAAAAACGATACTATCAGGCATCCAGCCCAGCGGCGCCATGACCCTCGGCACATACCTCGGCGCGCTCAAAAACTGGGCAGCCCTGTCCGAAACATATGACTGCTACTTCACGATAGTCGACATGCACGCCATAACAGCGCGGCAAGACCCGGCAGAGCTTCGCAAGCGGACGCTGTCGCAACTCGCGCAATACATCGCATGCGGCATCGACCCGCAAAACAACACCCTCTTCATACAAAGCCACGTGCCGGCCCATGCGCAGCTCGGATGGGTGCTGAGCTGCTACACAATGTTCGGCGAGCTCTCGCGCATGACGCAGTTCAAAGACAAATCGGCAAAAAACGCGGAGAACATCAACGCAGGGCTCTTCACATACCCCTCGTTGATGGCAGCCGACATCTTGCTCTACCAAGCGGACCTCGTCCCCGTCGGCGACGACCAAAAGCAGCATATCGAACTGACGCGCGATGTAGCGGTACGCTTCAATGGAGTATACGGCGACGTTTTCAAGCTCCCCGAACCATATATACCAAAAATCGGGGCAAGGATCATGGACCTCCAAAGCCCCACGGAAAAGATGTCAAAGTCCGAAATCAGCGGCGGCGGCTGCGTCCTCCTGCTGGACTCGCCCGACGACATCATGCGCTCGTTCAAACGCGCAAAGACGGACAGCGAGACAAGCGTGCGGCATGACCCCGCCGAGAAGCCCGGCGTGTCAAACCTCATGCAGATATACTCCGCATGCACAAACAAGAGCTTCTCCGCCATCGAGGACGAATTCGCCGGCAAGGGCTACGGCGACTTCAAGCAGAGCGTCGGCGAGGTCGTCGTCGAGACGCTCCGCCCCATACGCGAAGAAGCCCTACGGCTCATAGCCGACAAATCCTATCTCGAAACCATATACGCGCAAGGCGCCCAAAAAGCGGCCGCGACCGCAAACAGAACTCTCAATAAAGTATATAAAAAAATCGGCTTCATCACCGCATGAAGGCCGTTTGCCGAATATTATCGCGGATACCGGCACGACCAGGTGACCGCGTCCGAGCGGCACGACAAGGCAGCAGCGACCAGGCAGCAGCGACCAGGTGACCGCGTCCGAGTGGTAACTTCCGGGCAGAAGCGTCCGGGTTAGGGGGGCAACATAAATGCCGTTATACATAAGAATCGGCCTCGCAGTAGCAATAGCGCTGATCGTCAGCTTCGTCGCGACTCCCGGTGTGAAATGGTTCGCGAAACGCATTGGCGCGATGGATGTGCCGAAAGACTCCCGCAGGGTGCATAAAAGCCCCATCCCCAGGCTGGGCGGGCTTGCGATATTCATAGGCTTCGTGCTGAGCGTGGTGCTTTTCGCCGATATAACAAGGCAAATCCAGGGAATCCTGATCGGCACCGTCATCATCGTTGCCGTCGGCGTCCTTGACGACCTCATGCAACTGCACGCTGCCATAAAATTCCTCGTCCAAATCATCGCGGCGCTGGTCGCCGTCTATTTCGGCGTAATAATCGACACGTTCTCAAACCCGTTTGTCTTCAGCGCAGCCGAATACGTCCACCTCAGGTCGTTCTCAATACCGATCACGGTCCTATGGATCGTGGCAATCACGAACTCCGTCAACCTGATCGACGGCCTCGACGGGCTGGCGGTCGGCGTGTCGACGATATCCTCGATAGTCATGCTCATCATATCGCTGATGGTTTCGGACGTGAACGTTGCCGTGATAATGGCGGCGCTCGCGGGCGCGTGCCTCGGATTCATGCCGTTCAACTTCAATCCGGCAAAAATATTCATGGGCGACACGGGCGCCCTTCTCCTCGGCTACATATTGGCGACAATGTCGATACTCGGCCTGTTCAAATTTTACGCGGTGGTCTCATTCGCCGCTCCGTTCCTCGTGCTCGCGCTGCCATTGGTCGACACGATGTTCGCGTTCCTGCGACGCCTGCTCAAAGGGCAAAAACCTTGGTCGCCCGACCGCGGCCATTTCCACCACAGGCTGCTCGACATGGGCCTGAGCCAGAAACAAGCCGTCGTCATCCTATATGCGATCAGCGGCGTGCTCGGGCTTGCCGCCGTCGTCGTCGCGACAAGCGACGAGATCCGCGCGCTCATACTCATCGCGGCAATAATCGTCGCGGCAATAATCGTATTTTTTGTATATAAAGGGAAGAAAAAAGGATGAGCCTCAAGCGGATTGCCGGAATCACGATATTCGGCATACTCTTTATCGGCGCCGTCATAGGCGCAATGCTGCTGACCTCATACTTGCGGCGCGACGATGCCGCGATCCCCCTTCCGGTGCCTCAGCCTACCATCTCGGAAACCCCCGTCGAAACAGACCCGGAAGTTCCCGATCGCGTCGAAGTCACGGCAGAAACGATACAGCAGGTCGTTTCCACGCTCAAGCGCCCATCCACATACAGCCGAGGGATTTACGTATGCACCTATTGGGCGGGCGGGCAGGCGGAATACACCATCGACGTCTCTGTCCACGACGATCTGTCCTCGTTGTGGATCATGCGCCCCATGGGCGAAGATAAACGTGTCATAATCACTGAAGACATGCTCTATATATGGTATTCCGGAGACAAAACGCCGTATGCAAGCGATGAACTCGCTGCCGACGGCGTTTATAAAGACGTTGACGAATGGCAGATGATTATCACGTATGAAGACCTGCTGTCCATCAGCCGTGATGATATCGTTGAAGCCGGGTATGTAGAATACGGAGGCGAAGACTGCATATATGCAATGTGCCGCTCTCGAACGACGGGCTATATGCGCGTGTTCTATGTTTCGCTGGACGTGGGGTTAGTCACGGGCGCCGAGGAATACGATGAATATGGCGACCTTGTCTACAGCATGGCATCCGGCGATTGCTCGATAGGCGCCATCGACCCCACCGCGTTCACCTTGCCCGATGGCACCGACCTCCTGCCGGGATGATCATCGCAGGAACCTTTCAAGGCGTTCCGTGCTATTGTTTCAAACCCTTCCCACCTCACCGGGCGTGAATTGTTATCCTTCCGTTTTGGGCGATTGATAATCGCCCCTACACGTTGAAATCCTCATCATTCATCTCATGAGAAACAAACCTCGGCAGGGCCTGAGGCACCCGCCTTGTCGGCTCGTAGCGAAACGACTTGCAAGAGCCCGCCCCGCTCATAAGCCCATTCTTAATACAAGCATATTCGTCGTGCCCGAGCGCGGTGCCGTGATGGCAATACGCACAACTAGGCTCGATATTTTTGTCAAACAACATTCTTAACCGACCTCCAATTATATTTCCGCTAACGAGAGGCTCCGCACCGCACCGCCTCTGTCCACCCACGTCTTTGCGAGGAACGTAGTGACGAAGCAATCCACGCTCAAACCCACATCTTCCCCGAACGTCGCAAAGCTTCGTGTCGCCGCGTCACCGCAACGCATCACAGCACCGCCCCGCGCCCCGTATCGCAAAACCCGGCGATGCAGCACGAATGGCATGCAGGCCTTCCTGCAGGACACACCTCGCGCCCATGCAAGACAAGCCGATGGCAAAAATCGGACGACTCCTCCGGCGGAAGCAACTCCCGCAGCAAAACCTCAATTTTGTACGGATCCTTGGTCTCCACAAGCCCGATGCGATTCGCCAACCTAATGCAATGCGTATCAACGACGACAGCAGGCAAATGATAGATGTCGCCAAGCAAAAGGTTCGCCGTCTTTCTGCCGACCCCCGGAAGCCGCAGCAAATCGTCCATGTTGTCCGGGACCCGCCCTCCAAAATCTGAAATCAGCATCGCTGCAGCCGCAACAATGTCGCGCGCTTTCGATCTGAAAAACCCGCAAGAGTAAATGATCTTCTCGATATCCGCGAGCTCCGCGCCGGCGATCGCATCAAGCGTAGGATATCGCGAAAATAGCACAGGCGTAATCGTATTTACCCGGGCATCGGTGCATTGCGCGGATAAGCGCGCCGAAAACAAAAGCTCATAATCCTTGTCATATTCCAAAGCGCAATAAGGAACAGGGTACTGCTCCTTCAACAATCGAATGATTTCACTAATGCGAGACTCCGAAAGCATATACGCCCGCCCCCCATACGCAGCATTCCGTGCCATGACCGGCTGATCCGATCCCGGCGTGAGGCCTCCATGCCTTCCCATATTATCATAACATTCAAAAATTTTCACTATTATTTCCAAAAACTCTACACAATCAGTTGAAAAGGCAAAACCAATTCTGTATAATGGCTTAGCAAAAGTTACACGCCGGGCGCAAGGGCGTGGACAGTAGCAAGCAAATCACGATACGATATATCGAAATATGGAGGAACGTCAGTGGTAAGAGAAATGATGTCGCTGATATCAGCAAGCGACCCGGAAGTAGGACAAGCAATAGAGCGTGAATTCGCCCGCCAGCGCAGGCACATCGAGCTCATAGCGTCCGAAAACTTTGTCAGCGAAGCCGTCCTGGCAGCCGCAGGTTCAGTGCTCACCAACAAATATGCCGAAGGATACCCCGGCCACCGCTACTACGGCGGTTGCGAAGAGGTCGACACCGTTGAGTCTATCGCCATA
The DNA here is from genome assembly GCA_009776905.1 of Oscillospiraceae bacterium. GTDB lineage: Bacteria > Bacillota > Clostridia > Oscillospirales > Oscillospiraceae > WRMH01. The sequence goes on along the minus strand of WRMX01000129.1, from coordinate 3,173 downwards.
AAACGCGCGTGCGAGCTCTTCGGCGCGAAATACGCAAACGTCCAGCCTCATTCAGGCGCTTCAGCAAACTACGTTGCATATATGGTCCTATGCAACCCGGGCGATACCGTCCTTGGCATGAACCTCGACCACGGCGGCCACCTCACTCACGGCAGCGCGGCCAATTATTCCGGCAAATACTACAACATCGTCTCATATGGCGTCTCCCCCGAAACCGACCTCATAGACTATGACGAAGTGTTCAAGCTCGCAAAGCAGCACAAGCCAAAAATGATCATCGCGGGCGCGTCGGCATATCCGCGCATCATCGATTTTCAAAAGTTTTCCGAAATCGCGAAGGAAGTCGGCGCATACCTCATGGTCGACACAGCGCACATCAGTGGCCTCATCGCCGCGGGCGAGCATCCGAGCCCGCTGCCATATGCCGACATAGTCACCAGCACTACCCACAAGACTCTGCGCGGCCCCCGCGCCGGGTTCATCCTCACCAATGACGAGTCCCTCGCAAAAAAAATCGATTCAGCTGTCTTCCCTGGCGCGCAAGGCGGCCCGCTCATGCATATCATCGCGGCGAAAGCCATCGCTTTTGGCGAAGCGCTCAAACCCGAGTTCAAAACATATCAGCGACAGATTCGCAGCAACGCGAAAGCCCTCGCCGAGTCTCTCATCGCCCGCGGCTTTGACCTCGTGTCGGGCGGCACGGACAACCACCTCATGCTCGTGGACCTGCGCAAGTTCAACGTCACGGGCCGCGAAATGGAGCAAATGCTCGACTCTGTGTATATAACGGCCAATAAAAATAAAATTCCGAACGACCCTCAAGCCGCCTCCGTGACAAGCGGGATCCGCCTGGGTACGCCCGCCGCGACAAGCCGGGGATTCCTAGAAGGCGACATGCAAAAAGTCGCGGAGCTGATATACCTCACAGCCTCCGACCATTCCGGCAAAGCTGATTATATCCGCAATGAAGTAAATAAATTGTGCGAAACGCACCCTCTTTACGAATAAGCATGAACATCTCTGTCGGCGACGTGCTGAAACTTAAAAAGCAGCACCCGTGCGGCTCCTTCCGATGGACCACACTGAGGATTGGGGCCGACTTCAAGCTGAAATGCCTTGGATGCGGCCATGAAATCATGGCCCCGCGCAGCAAGATAGAGAAAAGCATCAAAGATATCGAAAGACAAGGTCAGCCATGAAGCACTCCCCCGCCCCCCGTTATGCGTTCAGAAAATACGCCGAAAGACAAGGTCAGCCATGAAGCACTCTCCTGTCCCCCGGCATGCGTTCAGAAAATACGCCGACATCACGCCGGCTTTTCTGAATAATCACGGCATCAAATTCCTGATGCTCGACCTGGACAACACGATCGCCAAATACAGCGAGCCGGCGCCGTCAGCGGCCTTGCTCCAATGGGCATCGATGATGGCGGAAAACGGCATCGCGCTTCATATAGTCTCCAACAGCAGGCGCAAAGACCGCGTCGAAGCATTTGCCGCGCCGCTCGGGGTCGGCTATATAAAAATCGCGCGCAAGCCGTCCCCCCGTGGAGTGCGGCAAGCGCTCGAAACCTGCGGGTTCGCCTCTTCCGAGTCCGCGCTAGTCGGCGACCAAGCATATACGGACGTCATCGCCGCCAACCGCGCCGGTACGACATCGATCATCGTCCGCCCGCTCGATCTTCGCAACCCGCTCTTTCTGCTGCGTTATGCGATCGAATTACCATTCCGCGCGATGTGCGCGGTCAAAACATATAAAGAAAGGCGTTCAATGTACTACGATGAATAATATCGCCGCGATTAAACGCTCCGTCGCAAATGAGGAATTTGACGCGCTGCTCATCCTCAGCCCCGAAAACAGGCTCTTCGCCACGGGATTCGAGACCAGCGACGGCGCCCTCCTTGTAACATCAAGCGAAGCGTGGTTCTATACCGACATGCGATATATAGAAGCCGCCACAGCCGCAATATCCGATGCTTATGTGAAATTGGTGACGAACGATTCCACATATACAAAGCAGATAGCTTCCATAATCGCAGAAAAGCACATCAACTCAATCGGTTTTGAAGACTCATCATTGTCATACACAAAATACCACGAATGGGACGAAAAACTCTCGTCCGAGCTTCGCGAAATAGAGCCCGGGCGCAGCCCTTCAACGCGCATCGAGCTGATGCCCGCGCAAAAGCTGCTTAACGACCTTCGCATGATAAAATCATCCGACGCGCTCGAAATAATGATTGAAGCGCAAAGAATCTCCGAAAAATCATTCAACGAGATACTGCCGCTGATATCGACGGACATGACGGAAAAGGATCTCGCGGCGGAGCTCATATACCGCCTGCTCAAAAACGGAGCGGACGACAAATCTTTCGACCCCATCATAGTCTCAGGCCCGAAATCCAGCATGCCCCACGGCGTGCCCGGGAACGTCAAAATCGGCAAAGGCTTTTTGACGATCGACTTCGGCGCCAGATATGACGGATGGTGCAGCGACACCACACGGACGCTTTGCATAGGAGCGCCTGACGAGGAGATGGCCAAGGTCTACGACACGGTGCTCAAAGCGCAGGAAGCGGGCATCAACGCCGCCCGCGCCGGCATTGCCGCCAGCCAGGTCGATGCGGCAGCGCGTGACGTCATTAAGGACGCGGGCTACGGCGAATATTTCGGGCACGGTTTCGGGCATGGCGTCGGCATACAGGTGCACGAGGCGCCCACCGCCTCCCCGATCTCCAAGGACGTCTTGCAGGCGGGCGCAATCATATCGGCGGAGCCGGGGATATACCTCCCCGGACGTTACGGCGTCAGGATCGAGGATGTCATATACATCACCGAAAACGGCTGCGAGAACATCACAAAGCTGCCGAAGAACCTTATAGTGCTGTAGTGCTATCCATGCTTTTACGCTCGGTACTGGGTGGAACCCCCACGTTAGATACGCGCCGTAACAATAACGTAAATTCCCAAAGTAAGTTCCACAGTAGTAAGGGGTGTGGACGTTAAACCGGGAAACGCCATAAATACGGAGGGAAGTTTGTGTGAGAAAATTAGGAGAGGTGAGAATATCGAGCAGATACAGGCCATCCTCGAGCTAATTAAGCGAAAAGAAGGTTGCGACAAATAGACCTCAAACAAAGGCGTTTCATACTAACGTTGACCGCTATGGAACT
>WRMX01000128.1 GCA_009776905.1 Oscillospiraceae bacterium | reverse complement strand
CAGCTATGGGATGGCTTTTGGACAGAGCGCTTGAATGGATAGTTGCCCCGGTGGTCGAGTTCATTCTGAACACCATTTGGCCTTTCATTTACAGTGCGGGGCAATATATTCTTCTTGTGATTCTGATTTTGCCGTTTTGGATCATCAATCTGCTGGAGCAAGCTGTCAATATTTTCTCCGGAGTTCAGGATATTTCCGTCACGGAAGGCGGCGTGACGCGGCAGATGAACATCCTTAATTATTTCTTTGGGCAAAGCGTTGTGACGAGGGTGTTCTGGGGAATAACGATTATAGCTGCGGCCCTGTGCCTTGGCTTCTCCATCATAGCTGTGATTCGTTCCATGGGGGACCTTGATCTCAGACGGCCGGTCGGCAAGGTGATGGGCACCGTCGGCAAGTCGATGCTGACTTTCCTGATAATACCTTTTATGTGCATAGCGGCAATAAACCTGGCGTCGCTCGTACTCAAGCAGACGAGTTACATAGTGGAAACCGGTGGTCTGACCGGGGGCGAACCGGTCAGCACCACCGGCGCGCTGTTTATGGTGTCCGCGACGCCCGAAACCGTGAATCTCTACGGTTCAGGAAGTCTTCCCGGAGAATGGGAATGGAGCAAAGACTCGAAAACATTCGTATATAAGCCGGATAATCCAGTTTACAATGAGACAACTTACACAGCAAGGTACAACATCCTCAGAGCCGAATATCTGTCAGGGCGTAAGAGCGTCAGTTGGAACGGCATTGAACAGATGAGGGATGATTTCAACATCTATAAACTGCTCTACCCCGGGAATTATCTGATCACCCTTATATCCGCGTGGTTCTACGTAATCATGCTTGTAATGATTATGATGGTGTTCATTTCGCGTATTTTCGAATTGATAGTGCTGTATATTGTATCGCCGTTTTTCGTTTCGGCAATGCCGCTGGACGAGGGCGTGAAGTTCAAAGCCTGGCGAGAGCAGTTTATCAGCAAGGTCGTAGCCGGATTTGGTTCGATCATTATGCTCAAACTGTTCATACTTTTGCTCCCAATAATCTGGAACGACGGCCTGCGTTTGCATGAGAATGGGTTTACTAACACGGTGCTAAAAGCGCTTTTGATGCTGGGCGGCATTTTTGCGACATACAAGATGCACACGATGATTTCAAAAATCGTCAGCGAACGGGGGGCAGGTTCGGAGACTACCGCCGCCGGTTTTGCCGGGTATGCACTTGGCAGCATTACCGGCAGGGGGAATTCCGGAACTTCGGGGGCTATCACGCAGGCCATAGCAAACAAGGTGATGGGCGGCAAATCTTCGCAGGGCGGCGGTTCCGGGCAGGCTACAACATCAGGTGGCCCGCCCGGCGGTTCATCGGGCGGTTCATCAGGGAGCTTTTCCTCCGGCAGCGGAAACGCAAACCCGAACCTGGGCGGCGGCGCCGGCAAAAGTGCGCAAAGCGCCTCGGCGGGATTGGGTTTTGGCACATCCGGCGCCTCAAGGAGCACAGGGGGACAACCCCCGCCGTCCGCGGACGGCGCCCCCTTCGTGCGCGAAGGGGGCTTGGATGGGTCATCGAAGACGCCGTCTACTACTCGTCCGTCCACAGAACGCCCGCCTGTTCCGTCAAAACCTCTGCCTCCCACGCCCTCCTCGGCATCCCCACCCGATGGCAACAAGAGGTATTAATCCGTCCGCGAAGCGGGCACAATAATAATTCTCAATTTTCAATTCTCAATTTGGGCTGCGAAGCAGACCACGGGGGTGGTTGTCTTGATCAAGAAAATACTCGAATGGATATTCAAGCCAATCGCCAACCTGCTTTTTCGCGTCATAAGGACGATTGCCAGCAACATGATCGTCCAATATATCATACCTTTTTTCGCCGTAATAATGGAAAAGCTGGTAGTCGCGTTTTTGATCACACCGCTCTTTCTTTCTAATGTAGTAATGGATGCAATTGACATTTTTGCGGGTGTTTCCCCGCTATACGCCATCAACGGCAGCCAAGTCGAGGCTATGTACGATGAAACGCCGAAGGTACTATTTATCAACGACCCCGAGTTTCTCACCGGGACCGAACGGTCCGTCATGATGCAGCTGCTTTCGAATCCGAAACCTCTTATTCAGGAGAACGGGAGTATAGTGCTTCGCGCAAATCTGCAATATAGCAATACAAAGCGCTATATGCCGAACGTCAGCGCATTCCTGACATTTAACGGCATACCCCTCGACAGCGATAAAATGTACGACATATTGGCGAGGGCTATCCTGTTTGCCATCCCAATCGGCGCCGGGGTGAGCGCCGCAAAAGTACCACCGCTTCCCGGTCAAGGCAGCCAATACGCATCCTGGTTCCTGCCGGCAGCGCCGGAAGCAACGGCTATCCGGAATACAGCCCTGATGCCGAAATATTTGATACGCCCGTATTACAGATACACTGACGACAATTATATTATGGTCGAAACCAACAGCGTCAAAGGGTCTTTCAAGCCGGATTTGCGGTATAACGATGAAAGTATAGAAATAAAGGACAATTCCGCCGCGCCGGCATCCCCACGGACGGTATTCAAAGACACGAGAACCATTGACAAGCAAAAATACCTCCTGGTTGAAGCAACGAGGTCTTATAGCGGATCATACCAGTACGTCAAGAACACATCCACCGATAAGGATGGGAAAACAACGGTCGAATACGGGACTGTTTACGTGTGGCGGTTCTATTACACGTATCTGCTGGAGACATGCTACACCGCCTATAAGACGCTTTACGGCTATGTCAGCGCCTCTGCCCGTTCCTCGTCCGCTTTCGAAAGCGCGCTTGCCAATATGCGCAACAATCCGGGCGAATACAATAACGCATGGATTGACAATATACATGGCGGGATCATATTTGACGCAGAAACGGTCAGGGAGATTAGGGACAAAGGGGAGTACAAATGGGTAAACCAGTTTATGGCTTTCGCTGATTTCGTGACCGTTGGCGCAGACAGAAGTCTTTTCAATTCGACTCCAAGCGGCGCCACGTGGTCGTATAATGTCAGCCTCAGCAACGACATCCTTGACAAAATAGCGGATATGACCGAAAAAGAAATCGACAAATGGGACGGAGACACCGGCGCGCTGGTGATTTCCCAGTTTGTTTCGACAAAATCACTGTGGCGGGACTATCTTGAAAACAATGCGGATTTAGTCTACAACCCGCGCCTTAGTCGCAGCGACTGGAACCGGTATACGCCGGGGATACGGAGTTATTTGGCTTCCGCCGGGGTATCCGCAGCCGGTTCCGAAGAAATGTACAAGACGCTTGCGAACGCGATTTTTGACGAAAAGCTGCAGGTGAGCGACGTGCCTGTGAACCTGTGGCTGCCCCCGGACTATTATGACAACTTCAGCCCGCAAAAATCCCCCGAGGGGAGTTCATACGTCTCCGGGGAATATGAAGCGGCCGAGAAAACGACATTGTTCGGATACATATTCGGGAATCCCATCATCAGCACGGTTTTTTGGGGGATAACTGTCATATCAATGGCATTGTGCCTTGGGTTTTCAATATATGCCGTCGTGCGCTCAATGGGCGATTTGCAGCTTGAGAAACCACTTGGCAAGGTTTTGGGCCTTGCGGGGAAATCCATGCTGACATTTCTGATAATCCCGCTGTTTTGTTTAGCCTCGGTGACTTTGTCCGGCGCCGTGCTTTCTCAGGCCTCCCAGCTCATCGACACGGCGGGTGGGCAATCGACTAGTGTGGAGGGTTCGCTGTTCTATGCGGCAGTCGTACCCGAGGCGGTGCTTTTGGGAGGAGAAAAGACGACGGCGGAGATGTTATACGTCGATGGAAACGGATATATAAAGCTGCATGAACGTCCAGCGACGAGTGATGCCGCCAGAAACGCGCAGTACGAAACACTGAAACAGGCCTATACCACAGGGCGGCGCGGCGTAGGGTTTGAAGACATCGACAGGATAATTAAAGATTTCGATGTCCTGAAGTTGTTTTGGCCGGGAAATCTNCTCCTCATATCGATTGCTGCCTGGTTTTTTGTGGTTTTGCTGGTATTAATAACTTTCGTTTTCATACGGCGTCTTTTCGAAATCGTTATGTTATACATTATCGCGCCTTTATTTGTAGCGACGATCCCTCTGGACGACGGCAGAAGTTTCAAAAGATGGCGCGAAAGATTCATAGGCGCCGTTGTGATGGGTTTCGGTCCGCTGATTATGCTGAAGCTGTTTATCCTCCTGCTCCCGCTGATTTGGGCACAGGGTCTGAAGCTCCACGAGGAAACGACCTTGAACTACTTTTTGAAGGCGCTTATGATGCTGGGCGGCATGTTCGCCGTTTATAAATCGCACACGCTTATTGCCTCCATCGTGAGCCCATCAATGGCGGAAAGCGAAGGCGCCGCGTTCCTGGCGGCTGCTGCGGTCGTGGCGGCGCCGGTCAATTATGCAAAAAAGGAAATAAAGCAGGAAATCAATGACAGAATAGGACAAATCGGAATGTCAAGCGGCGGAGGCGGCGGGATGCCAAGTAATAAGCAATAAGTAGCGGAGATTACTAATCGCCCACAATGCGGACACATAATTCGTAAACTATCTGAGGTAAAAGATGACGCAAACAACATTCACAATATGGTACAAAATCTACATCGGGCTGCTCAGAGCCATCGGGTTTCTAAACAACGGCTTTGATGTATTGGCGGGCGTTAGCCCTGTGGTATATAACGGAAAAACGACGACTGTTTACGATCTGTTTTTCGCGGCTTCACCCGTAGCCTTTATTTTTTGGGGAATCACAGTAATAGGGCTTGCCCTGGCGCTGGCCTTTTCGATGATAGAGGTCACGCGGCGCACTGCCGATTTGAAAGTCGAAAAGACGATTGGAGCGACGCTGGGGCATATCGGCAGGAGTTTGCTAATGTTCCTGATAACCCCGCTCATGGTTATATCGGTATTGCAGATTTCCGCAATCACGATGAAAAAAACAAGTGAAATGTTTTATATCGCAAACGGCGGCACGACCATCGACACAGCAATATTTGTAATGACCGCGCGGGAGGCGGCGCTTACCGATCCGTCTGTATTGGAAAAATTCGGGAGCGGAGTATTGAGCTACAGCGATGCCGACGCCGTCATCGATAATCTCGACGGGAACAAGATAATGACATGGATAGGTATTCCGGTGTCGTTGATGTTGATAGCTGTATTTGCGCTGTGTTTGTTCGTTTTGTGTCTAAGGCTGTTTATGCTTATTGTGTTGTATGCCGTATCTCCGCTTTTCGTCTCGTCGATGGTTCTCGACAACGGCGAAAGATACAGAAGGTGGCGGGAAGTGTTTTTTGGCAAGGCTGTTTCCGGGTTATCTATGATCCTCGCCGTAGAGATATTTACTTTCGTTATCGTGCCTATCCTGACGAGCGATATCGCGTTTGTCCGGAGCGTAGCCGCTGATATTGCCCTGAAATGCCTGTTCGCGGCGGGTTGCGTATACGCTATGTACAAGTCCACAAGCACGCTGACAAAAATTATCGCACCAAGGGCGGAAAGCGAAGGTTCGATGATAAAAATGGCGTTAGCAATGACGGTCAAAAAAGCTTGGAGTACCGGGAAAAATGTTGTCAGGGCAGGGGTCGGCGCCGTCCAGATGGCTTCGGGGGACGTGCAGGGCGGCGCGATGAAGCTCAAAGGTCTGGCTGATCAGACAGGAGTCACACAAGTTGCCGAGAAAGCCGCAGATGTTGCCAAAAAGGGGACTAAGGTCGCCTCAGGGGCCTCAAAAATGGCTACCGGAGCGGGACAGGCTGCCTCAAGCGCCCTGAGCCTTAATCCGGGTGGAATTGTACAGGGAGCCGTCCAGGCGGCACAAGGCGCTGCTGAGGTAGGGCAGGTCGCGGCCCAAACTGCCGCGCAAGCGGCAGGCAAGATCGCGGAAAAAGTCAAAGAAGCAACGCCGAGGGAATAGGGAATAGGAGGATTCTTATGCGGATAATACCAAAGCAAACGCGGGTCAAAATGGAATTTTTCAAAAACATCGGCCTTGCGGACGCAATCGTCGGGCTGCTCGGCGTCATCATCGAGGTGTTCCTGTTCACCTCAAATGCGCCGTGGCGCTACTGGGCTATGCTCGTAGTTCTTTTCTTCTTCGGGTTGCTGTTGATAAAATTCGAGGGCGACAGGGTATATATAATGGCGCTGTATTTCCTGAAGCATTTGACAGTCCGTCGAAAGTTCTTTAAGAATTCAAAAAACAAGCATTCGAACATGCGGGGCATAACGCCGTTTACGGGCGTGGCTGACGGCTTTATTGAATACGGCGGAGGGTATTTTGCCAAAGTGCTGGAGATCCCGTCAGTAGAGTTTCGCTTCTTCAGCGAGCGGAAGCAGGACAATATGGTCGAGCGCGTGATGGGCGCTGTCCTGAGGCAGTCGGGGGATATGTCGGTGAACCTTGTAAAACTCGACCGCCCAATCAACTTTGACACATGCATCGAAGCAGAATATAACAAAATCGAGCAACTGAAGTATTCGTACGCGAACGGACTTTTCAGCGAAGAAGAATTCAGATGCCGTGTCGGGATCATTAGAGACCGAATAGAACAGCTTAAATTCATAAATAACGACAACAAAATCATCAAACATTTCTATTACCTCGTACTGTTCGACAAAAACAAGGACATGCTCGACGCTCAAACTACAGCAGCGGCGAATCTGTTTCTATCGAACGAAGTGGATGCGCGCATCTTGGAAACACACGAACTAATGGCGTTCTGCAAATACAATTATACCTATGATTTCGACGAGCGCGAAGCCGTTGATCTTACCCCTGAAGACTGCATGGACTGGATTTTGCCAGAAAAACTGGAGCTTCTTGTGCGCAAGCATATATGCGACGGAGTCACGGCTTTCACTTTGAGGATAACAAATTACCCGACTTATGTTTACAATGCGTGGGGACACCGTATTTTCGACATACCTGACACAAAAGTTGTAATGAAATTCAAACCCTTGGACAAGTTCAAATCAGTGCGCAGCATAGATAGGGCCATTGACGAGTTGCAGGGGCAAGTCAAAGACACAGGCAAGACCAGCCGTGTGATTGAAATACAGGAACATATTGAGACCCTAACCAGTCTGTTGATGCAGCTCAAAAACGATTCGGAAACGCTTTTTGAGGTCAATCTGTATATCACGGTTTATGACAGGCAAGGGTATCAGGCGGGGCAAATCCCCGTTAAGCGCAGGGTACGCAGGCTGCTGAACGAGGAGGGTTTCCGCTGCGACGACCTCATGCTCAGGCAGCTAGAGGCATACATAAGCTCCGGTATTTCCGCTTATGATGCGCTCCACAATGAAGGGAGGGGCATACATTCCGGCAGCGCGGCGGCGGTATTCCCGTTTGTACATTCGGTTTTGCAGGATCCAAAGGGCGTTGATAGGGCAAAAAGGGGACTTGCCTATCATTATCGACTTTTTCAAGCGCGACAACAACCATGTCAACAGCAATATGATAATCATCGGGAAATCCGGTAGCGGCAAGAGCTTTGCCGCAAAGACGATCCTGGCGAACCTGGCGGCGGAGGACAGCAAAGTGTTCATTCTCGACCCGGAGAACGAATACTCGGGGATAGCGGGGAAAGTCGGCGGCAAATTGATCGATGCGGGCGACGCAAAGACAGGGAGGCTGAACCCGTTCCATATAGTTCCGAGCGTGGACGAGGAAGATACCGAAAACGGCGGGGGCTTCACAAGCTATTCGGCGCACCTGCAGTTTTTGGAGGAATTTTTCAAGCAGATTCTTCCGGACATGACTGCGGATGCCATGGAAACACTAAATACCTGCATTATGCGCACATATGAGAGCAAGAGAATTGATGACGATACCGATATCAATGCGCTTTCTCCCGGTGATTTCCCGATTTTTGACGATTTATACGATAATCTGCTGGCGACATTCCAGTCAACTCAAAGCGAATTCGGCAAAAACAATCTGAGGATACTGCT
>WRMX01000127.1 GCA_009776905.1 Oscillospiraceae bacterium | reverse complement strand
AACAGATACAAGACAATGCAAGACCGGATGCGCACTTTTCATTGCATTAAACTCGCATAAAACGTGAGGCTCCGCCCCACAACCCAGACGCCGCGCGCTCCGGCTCAATTCGCTTACGGCCGAAATGAATTCGCCCTGCGAATTTGTGCCTCCGCGCCGGCGCACCGCGCTTCGCGCGGCGATTGTACCTAAGCGTAGAAGAATATTTTATTATTCATTGGTGTTGCGAAGCGCTTAGGTACTATATATAATACAGCAATGAATGCAATAGACATAAAAAACCTGACATTCGCATACGACAGCAAAAGACCAATACTGCAGAATGTCAACCTCACAGTAAAAGAAAACGAAATATTCATAATTGCAGGCAGCTCAGGCAGCGGCAAAACAACACTATGCCGAATAATATGCGGCATAATCCCGCATGCGATAAAAGGAACAATAACCGGCAGCATAACAATCAAGGACACCGACACGTCGAAGCTGACCCTGCCGCAAACATCCCTCCTCGCAGGCCTGGTGTTCCAAGACCCAGACAGCCAGATCATCAGCACGACGCTCGAAGACGAAATAGCATTCGGCCTTGAAAACTCGTGCACTCCGCCGGACGAAATCAGACACCGCGTAGACGAATTGCTCAAAGAATTCGGACTGGAAAACGAACGCGCGCAAAACCCCGCACGCTTATCCGGCGGCCAGAAAAAGCTCCTGACAATAGCAGCAACGATCGCCCCCTCACCGCCGATACTCATCCTTGACGAACCAATGAGCGGGCTGGACGACCAGAACCGCAGCCTTGTGCTCTCGACAATCTATAACCAGCATGCCAGCGGAAGAACAATTATAATCGTCGAACACGACCTGAAATCCGTCCAATTCGCGGACAAATGGCTGCTGCTGGACAACGGCTCCGCAATCGCCTGCGCCCCCCCGCATGAGCTCCTAAAAAACAAAGAGTCTCTCGTTGAATTGGGGGTGTGGGCATGATTGAGGTCAACAACGTCGCATTCACATACCCTCACACCAAGAAGCAGATATTCAGCAACTACTCCATAGTTTTTGAACGCAATGAGATCACAGCAGTAACGGGCAATAACGGCGCCGGCAAAACAACGCTGTCAAAACTACTCGTTGGCATACTGCGCCCGGACGCGGGCAGCATCGTGATCGACGGCGCCGACATCGGCCGAATGGATTTATGCGCTATCGGCAAAAAGGTCGGCTACGTGTTCCAAAACCCCGACCGCCAGCTTTTCAACGACACCGTATACAATGAAGTCGCATTCGGGTTATATATCATGAAACTGCCAAATGATGAAATCGAACAAAAAGCAAGCCATTATCTGTCTCTATTCGGCCTGACGCAATATCGCGACGCATTTCCCGGGAAACTGAGCCACGGCGAAAAGCAGCGCCTTGCCCTTGCGGCCGTCCTTGCCCTCGGCGCCGACTATCTCGTTCTCGACGAGCCGACCACAGGGCTTGACATCCGCAGGCAGCGGGAATTGGGCAACTTGCTCGAAAACCTACGCAGCGGCCACGGCTGCGGCATCATTCTGATCACCCATTCAAACGAGTTTTCATCATGCTACGCGAGCAAAAGGGTGGTGATAGCACAATGAACCTCGCGCGCCTGGACCCCCGCGTCAAGCTGCTCATTCTGGCAGGCTTATCGACTGCCGCGTTAGTTTCGCGCTCATATACAACGTTGCTAGCGCTCCTCGCGATATCTCTAATAATCCTATTGGCAGGAAGCATAGCGCCAATAACAATTTGGATGAAATTGCGTGGCCTTTTCAGCCTGATAGTCGCGCTCTTCGTCCTCCAATGCCTGTTCAACCGCAGCGGGGAGCCACTGCTTGCATTCACAAAATTCACGCTGATCACGCAAGCCGGATTCAAAACAGCAGCAGCAATCAGCCTCCGCCTTCTGGTCATCCTCCTCGCCGCGCTCATCGTGACGACAGGCGAAGCGCGAGATTATCTGCTGTCGCTCACGACGATGAAAGTCCCATACGAAGTCGCTTTTATGGTATTGACCGCGCTCCGCTTCCTCCCGATGATGCGCGAGGAAGCGCAAGATGTCTTATGCGCCGCCCAGCTACGCGGCTTACAAATAAAAAAAGCCGGCCTGAAGCGTCAGGTCGGCGCGTATTCAAAGATAATCATACCGATTGTCGCAGGAGCGGTCCGCCGCGCAGAGGATTTCTCCATTGCGATGGAGGCGCGCGGATTCCGCGCCCATCCGCAACGCACAACGATGCGCAAGCTGCGCATGCGCGCGTCCGATTGGCTGTACTTGGCGGTCTTTTGCGCAATCATCTCATCAATCGAGGCAATAGCTGCAATAGCGGCATTCACATAATAAGCGAGCCTCCGCAGCGGCCACATAAGGGGCAAGCCTCAGCGGCGTTCGCATGACGCGCGAGCCCCAGCAGCGGCCGCATAAGGGGCAAGCCTCAGCGGCGTTCGCATGACGCGCGAGCCCCAGCAGCGGCCGCGGCGAGCCTCAGCGGTGTTCGCGTGATGCGCGAGTCCCAGCAGCGGCCGCATCCTGATCCCGCTGGTGCGCCATCGCTCACAAGATTCGCTAATTCAGCAATATGCTCCCAATCTCCACCCGATTGCCATGCATGGGCGAAGGCCTGGCATCGCCGGCGGGAAACCCGATAGGCAGCATAGCGACAGGGATAATATTCTCAGGCAAGCCAAACACTTCAACAGCCTTCGCAGCATCAAAGTACATGACCCAGCAAGTCCCAAGCCCCAAATCATGCGCCGCAAGCATTATATGCGTCGTGACGATGCTCGCATCCACTTCCCCGCTGAGCGCGCCGTCATAAGGACGCTTCCAACAAACATCTTTGTCATAGCAGATCAGCAAAACGGCCGGCGCGCCGAATCGGCAGCGCGTGCATTCGTCGACCTTTGCCAGATCGCCCGCATCGGTCAATACCATAATGCGCTGCGGTTGGTCATTGTGCGCGGTCGGAGCAATCCGCCCCGCTTCCAACACCTGTGCCAANACATCCGGCTCNATGCTCCTGTCCTCATAGCTCCTTACNGAANATCTGCTCGCTGCCAAATCAAAAAACGATGTCATAATATAGTCCTACCTTTCACATTATCTATCACNCATATCACAGCGCGGACAAAGCCGTCTTGAAATCGATGCTCCTCTGCGTCGCGACGTCGTCAAACTGAATAATATACACCAATCTGTCCTCATCNACATCGACGACCACGCCCGCGCCGAAAAACTCATGCCCCACCCTATCGCCGACATCGAAGCCAAAAGCAGTATGACTCTGCTCCCGCTTACGTCCGGCGTTCGCAAACGCGCCGGAAACCAAATCGTCGTCCAGCTCTACAACATATTCAATGTTTTCCTTACCTGCGTCAAAAATGAAGCGCGACGGATAGCGAAACTGCTGCCCATGGTCCACGCCCTCCGCATCAGACAAAAAGAGCCTGTCTTCGGCGCGGGTAAAAGCGACATAGGCAAGCCTGCGCTCTTCTTCGAGCTGCCGCTCAGTATTGGCCTTTCTCGAAGGAAAAATGCCCTCCGACATGCCGCATACAAACACGTATGGAAATTCCAGCCCCTTTGCGGTATGTATCGTCATCATGCTGACAGAATCCCTCGAACCGACCCTGTCGTCGTTGGAAAACAATGAGATATGCTGCAAGTACGTGTTCAGATTGGTCTCCTCGCCCGCAGTCGTCTCGTAATCGAAAATCGATTGCTTCAGCTCCGCGAGATTGTCCAGCCGATCCTCCTCGCCCGATACCCGAAGATGCTCCTCATACCCGCTGTCCTGCAGCATTAAAAGCAGCAAATCCGTCAGAGGCATGCCCTCATATACCGCCTTATACCTCTCGATCATATTGACAAAAGCAGCCGCCTTTGTCCTTTTGAAAACCGGATCGCTTATGTTGCGCGTCAAGGCAGAATAAAGCGAGCACTCGTTTTTCTCGGCATAATCGCGAATAAAGGCCATCCTCGTCTTGCCGATTCCCCTGTTTGGCTCGTTGACGACGCGCTCAAAAGAAAGATCGTCCGCATTAATGACCATCCGCAAGTATGAAAGGACGTCTTTAATCTCCTTGCGGCCGTAAAACGGCACGCCGCTATACAAGATATGGTCGATTTTTTCTTTGATGAAAGCCTCCTCGAGATTCCGCGAGACATAATGCGCTCGGTATAATACTGCAATATCGGAGCTTCTTGCCCCGGACTCCAACAAAGACTTGACTTCCCCGGCAACCCATTCCGCCTCCAGCGCCGCTGTCTTCGCATGGAAGTATACGGCCCTCCCCGGCCCGTCGCGAACAGGCAACAGGTCTTTGTCAATACGGATTTTATTGTTCTTTATGAGAGCATTCGCAGGGGCGAGAATGCCCGGCAACGAACGGTAGTTCTTGTTCATGATGATCGTCGTGCATGGCGAACACTTTTCATCGAATTCCAAAATCGTCTCAACCCTTGCCCGCCGCCATTCATAAATGGTCTGGTCGGGGTCTCCGACTATGAAAAGATTTTTGTGGTAGCTGCTCAGCAGCTTAGCAATCGAAAACTCCTTCGTGTCCACGTCCTGAAACTCATCGATCATAATGTACTCAAGCCGGCTCTGCCATTTTTTCTTGTCCTCCTTGTCGTTGAGGAGGATGTACAAAGTGAAGTTCAGCAAATCCTGAAAATCCAGCCCATAATTTTTGCGTTGCAGATACAAATATTCAAACCATACCTTATCAAACAGAGTCGCGGCCGAGTTCCTAGCGGCATTCAGCCCGGCCATGCTGACATCAGCAAGCAAAGGGATGTAGTCCAGTTTGTCCTTTTTTATATATATGCCTTTTATGGCCTGTTCGACGGTCATGAGCCGCGAAGTTATGTTAAACTGCGAAAACGCGAGCTTGATGATCCTCTGCATGTCGTCATCGTCAAGCACGATAAAGTCCTTCGGATATTGGAGGACATGGCAGTCCTCGCGCAAGAACTGCACGGCGAACCCATGAAACGTGCAGACATAGCCTAAATCCTTGTCGCCGATCATGGCGCGGATGCGCTTTTTCATCTCTTTTGCCGCTTTGTTCGTAAAAGTGGCGCACAAGATTCTGTCTGTCGCGATTCCGAGATTTTCTACAAGATGGACATAGCGGTGCGTCAGCGCGCGCGTCTTCCCGGACCCGGCCCCTGCGATGACGCGGAAGTAGCCCTCCGTCCCTCTGACGGCCTGCGCCTGCTCCTCATTCAAATCATTGAAAACATCATAAACCATGCCGCGCCCCCAACTCCGCAGCAAGCGCGGCCGGCAAAGCATCGCGGTTGTCCAAGCCCACATCATAAAGCGTGACCGAAGGGTCACGCTTTATTTGCGCATGCCAGGGAACATCGCCCAAACGCAGCACGCCTAAAACAGGCACGTGCCCCGCAATCGTATCCATGACCGCTTGCATGAACAACGGGGAGCCATCTTCCAAAAACCCGAGTTCATCCATGATAATCAAATCTGCGTCAGCGCCGCCTCGCAACAAAGACACGCCGACAGTATCAAACACAGATGAATCGCGGACAAGGCCGCCTTTCTCAGCACTATATCGTGCCAGTATAAAACTCTCGCCAACAGCGCCCGCGCTTATAGCCTCGCCTGAAGCCGTGCCCGAAGCCGTGCCTGAAGCCGCATCTGCAGCCGTCCCCGTACCAACTTTTAAAGCAGCAGGACGCATATAAATGCAAGGGTCTGACTTTCCGTCATTCCAAGTAAAGAAGCCCCCGAGCATAATGTTTCTATCAACAGTCAGAATATCCAACGTCTTTTCAATGACCGTGCTCTTTCCGATATTCCGCGGTCCCTGCAGAAAAATATGCATACGCCCTCCGCCTTCATACCTATCCATAAACAGCGTCGCGCGTTCTCGTATCAGGAAGGATGACTCTGCTGATAATAGCCGCAGCTTCCGCCCTGCTGATGTTATTGCCCGGGTAAAACGTGCCCGCAGCATCTCCCCCCGCCAAAACGCCGGCCTCATACAACATTATTATCGCATCAGCATATGGCGTCGCAGCCCCGGTGCCCTCTGCACCCTCCGCGCCGACGGCGCCACCGCCAGCCGCATCGGCGCCAACAAACACATCAGGCAGCGCATTCACGGCATTCAGCTTCCCAAACTCAACAGCAGCCAACGACCTCGAGAAAATATACGCCATTTCCGCCTTCGTTGCCGGACGCGAAAACTCGGCAAAATCATCCGCCCCGATCATATTCTTTTCGACGGCATAATCAACATAGACCTTATACCAAGGGGTGCCCTCGACAAGCTCGACTCCCCCGTTATATATGACATTCACCCTAGCCGCGACCGCAATCGCCTCTGCAATGGTCATATTGTCAGCAGGCATGAACGTCCCCACGCCCTTGCCTTTCATGAGCCCATATTCATATGCCTTGCTTATGACCCCTTGCTGGTTGATGCCATACCACAGATTCTCGTTCACATCGCTGAACAACCCCTGCGAATATGCCGCCGCCTTGACGAAATTGGACATCGCGGGCGTCCCGGGCTGCGCGAGGTCTTGCTCATCTGCGCCATCGCCATCATAAACCAGCGGAGCGCTGATCCCCATCCCCGCGCATTGCGTGTTCGCGGGCATATAATCGTCGCCAAGCGCGGGGTCGGCGACGTTCGATCCGCCGTCGCCGCTGATATGCGTCTGCCATTCAGCAAGGCTCATATCTTTCTTTAAACTCCTCGGACGCAAATCGTTGAACGCTGCGCTCTTACCGACAATATGATAGCAGTTGCTGCTCATGACAGGGTTGCCGTCGAGCGCGGATAAACCTCCAAGCTCGTCGGCATATCGGATTTCCACCATCGGCATCTGAAAAGTCGACGGCTGGCTCACGATATTGTTGCGAATAGTGGGGTTTATATTGGCAGGGCGCGCAGCATCGTCGTCCCAATCCTGGTAAGTCAGGCCAAAATATATCGCTGAATGTACCTTCCCCGGGCCGTTGTCCACATTCACCAGCGTATTGTTATACACCTGCGCGTCCTTGGAACCGTAAAGGCCGATGCCCTCCCAACCCGTGTCGATGATCAGGTTGTTGCGCACGGTTCCGTTGATATTCTCATAAAACTGCGAATTGACAGCCAAATCGAAATACTCAGGGCTGGTGTCAAAACCGACCAGGATCCCCGCGCCTTTTATGCGCTCGATGATGTTGCATTCGACCAATGCATCCATGGCGCCGCCTTTCGCGTAAACGCCATTGCCGCCAATGTCATGGATATAATTATGGTGCGCCGACATCTTGTCGCCATTGACGTTGTCAATGCCCTCGGCGTTGAATTCGCCATATTCCCATCCCGATGTTCCGACCCCCGCTCGTCCGGAATTATATATCTCGTTATATCTGATGGTGATATTGTCGCAATTAGGCTTGACCTTCACAACGTCATATCGGGAATCGTGCAATATGCAGTCCTCGATTATGATGTTCGATGCCGCGACAAAATCGTCGTCGCCGCCCCAGCCCCATTTCGTTTCCATGCAAACAGCATACCAACCTCCGATGACCTCAACGTTTTGCAACTTCCCGCCTGATGAATCAACGTCAAAATACACGCCGGAATCTTCATTATGCCCGGGGTCGTATTTTGAAAGATCGATGACCGCCCACTCACCCTTTGCGGACTTAATCGTCACATTAGGCTCCCTGACCCGCACATTGATGCCCTCGCGATATGTGCCTCCGCGCAAGATTATGGTAGCTCCGGCGCCGGCAGCGTCGAGCGCGGCGTTGATGCTCTTATAGGGCGACCCGATCGCGCCGGTCGCTGTGTCATCGTTGCCGTTCGGCGACACATAAACGCCATCGACGGGATCGTCCGCGGTGTTCGCTCGCGGCCCCACTTTAACCGCCGCAACTGCCTGCGCCCCTGTAGTTCCCGTCGCGGGCACGATTCCTTCCGCGCCTTGCGCAAAACACGTCGCAAGCATGACAAAAGCTAAAATAACAGTAATTTTCTTCATAGCAATGTCGGAGAAACCCCGACCACACCTCTTTCCATTTTTCTAACGTGGGGGTTCCACCCCCACAACCCATCGGGACAGCTCGCTCACGGGCGAAATCTTCCGGGGTCCCCGCGAAACAGAGTTTCGTGGGGTGGAAGTTCGCCCTACTCGCTTGTCCCT
>WRMX01000126.1 GCA_009776905.1 Oscillospiraceae bacterium | reverse complement strand
GTTCACGCCCCTGTAAGCGGCAAATGCAAAGTGCTAAAAACACGCTTTTGCATTGCAATTGAATATTTTTCTTGACAGATTGCGTTAAAATGCATAAGATAAGGAAATCTTCTGCAAAGAAACCTACGCATTCCGAAAAAGTAAACAGGGACGGAAGCATAACCACATTGTCCCATGCTCCAAAGTGGAGAAAACAAACCATGCTTATACGTGTTCGCGCGATAATAGTCATCCTTGCGACCACCCTATTCATTATAGCGTTCAGCGTCGCAGCCGGGATTATTTTCACAAAAAACAGCATAGAGGTATCTCAGGAAGAAGACCTTTCTGTAGTTGCAAACATTGCCGACCACTACATCAGCTCTGAGTTATCCATGCTGAAACTAAAGATTTCCGGCGTCGCACTTCTTTTGTCTGAAGCCGACGAAAGTGCCTGGCAGAGCATCCTGACCGATGCGAGCCAAACTCACCGGGAGTTCACAGGGATTGCTGCGCTGTCTGTGGAGAGCGGTTCGATCGCCGCTGCGGGTGCTTCTCCGCCGCTTGCGGAAGCATTGGACGATTTCCGGGTCATGCAAGCGCTGCTTGGTAAAAGCACGATATCGTCCACTATCCCCACGCCGAGCGGCCTCGTGTTCTATATATCGGCGCCTGTTCCCGGAGCGGCGGGCACGGTAGTGACTGCTGCTGTCCCGGGTATGTATTTTTCAGATATGTTGTCCGGTTTTACGATCTGGGAAACGGGGCATATTTTCATCGACGATTCCGAAGGCAACATCATCGCCAATATCCGCGCTGAATGGGTGGAAAACCGCACCAACTTCATCAGCATAGCGGTTACCGATCCATCATATGAACAGATGGCGGAGGTCATCAGGCTTGCTGTCGGAGGCGGTACGGGCGTCGGGCGGTTTTCCGTCTCCGGAGTTCCGCGTCTTTGTGCCTACCGGCCTATTCACGGATCGGACGAGGGGTGGGTTTTGGGTGTCATAGCACCATTGCCGGAGAGCCCTTTCCGCGACATCAACAGGGGGCTGATTGCTGTCGGCGTCGTCAGTTTTTTCCTTAGCGTCATTGCTGCAATCGTAGCTTCCGGGTTCATCAAAAAGCCTTTTAAAGAAATCGCATCCCTCAAAGAAGAGGCGGAAGCAAATTCAAAAGCGAAGTCCGACTTCCTGGCGAACATGAGCCATGAGATCCGCACTCCGATGAATGCTATCCTCGGGCTCACGGAGATCCGCATGTATGACGATGCGCTTGATCCGGAAATTAAAGAGACATTTTCGCAAATATATAATTCCGGCGATTTGTTGTTGAGCATAATTAACGATATTCTGGACTTGTCAAAAATCGAAGCGGGTAAGCTGGAGTTATTGACGGCTCAATATGAGGTCGCTAGCATGATCAACGACATTGCGACGCTCAATGTGATGCGCGTCGGCAGCAAGCAGATCGTGTTTGAACTCGATATCGATGAGAAAATGCCTGCCTCGCTTTTTGGCGACGAGCTGCGCATCAAGCAAATCTTAAACAATGTGCTTTCAAACGCCTTCAAATATACCGAAAAGGGCATGGTGAAGCTTTCCGTTGTTTTCGAGACGGATGACACGCAAGCCAATGATGATATGCTTGTCCTCCGCGTCAGCGACACGGGCATCGGCATGACAGACGAGCAGGTGGTCAAGATTTTTGACCAATATTCACGGTTCAATGTGGATGCCAATCGTTCGATTATGGGGACGGGCCTCGGAATGAATATAACGCTCAATCTTGTCAATATGATGAGCGGGACGATCAGCGTCAAGAGCGAGCTGAACATGGGGACTATCATCACCATCAGGCTGCCGCAAAAGAAGGCCGGCACGGCGACATTGGGCCGGGAGCTTGCGGAGAGCCTTCAGAAGTTCCGGACTTCAGGTCTCAAGCAGGTCAAGAGGGCGCAGACCGTTTTCGAGCCAATGCCTTATGGCAGCGTTTTGATTGTCGATGATGTGGAGTCCAATCTCTATGTCGCAAAAGGCTTAATGGCGCCTTATGAGCTGAATATCGAGACAGTTATGAGCGGCGAGGCTGCAATCAGCAGGGTGCGCGAAGGCAGGATCTATGATATAATCTTTATGGACCACATGATGCCGATTATGGACGGCATCGAGGCCGTCAAAATCATTCGCGAGATCGGATATACGGCGCCGATCGTCGCGCTCACTGCCAATGCTGTCATCGGGCAGGCAGATATCTTCATGTCCAATGGGTTTAACGATTTCATCTCAAAACCTGTCGATGTGCGCCTTTTGAACGAGGTTTTGAAGAAGTTCGTGCGCGACAAGCATCTGCAAGGCGGAGAGCCGGCTGTTGAGGCCGCGGAAGCGTCGAAGCCCCCGGAAGCGTCGCGTTCGTCCGGCGCTATTGGTTCTGTGAGCGCGGAAACGGTGGCTGCAACGAGGGCAGCGGGAGCAGCAGCGGCTGCGGCCATCATGGGCAAGCGGCCCGGCAAGGTTGTGGTTGATCAACAGCTAAACGATATCTTCATTCGCGATGCTCAAAGGGTGGAAGCCGTGTTTAAGGAATTATTGGGCAATGATGGCGATTTCACCGATGATGACATACATTTGTTTACAATCAACGCGCATGCAGTCAAAAGCGCGCTTTCCAATGTTGGTGAATCGGAGCTGTCGGAAGTGGCGGCGACGATCGAGAAAGCCGGCCGCGCAAACGATATCGGTTTCATCTCAGAGCATGCCCCAAAATTTCTCTATGATTTGCACGAGGTCATTCAAAAGCATATGATGCCATAATGGCCATCAACCGCAATAGTGCTTTGGCGACTCGCAACACAAACAAATAACAAGATAGTTTCAATCGCAAAGGTACTATCGCCGCGCGAAGCGCGGTGCCCGTTAGTATTACAATAAATGGACGTGAGAATATGGAAGAAGAAAGCAAAAACAGCATACTGATCGTGGACGATGTGGAGTCCAATCTGCTCGCGTTGTCGAGGATTCTGGATTCTGAGTATTCGATATTCACAGCGGGCTCCGGCAGAGAAGCGATACTGGCTGCTGAAGAGTCACAGCCCGATGTGATTCTGCTTGATATTCTCATGCCTGAGATGGATGGGTATCAGGTTCTCGCGGAGCTGAGAGAAAGGGAGAAGACGAGGAACATTCCTGTGATCTTCATTTCCGGCCTCAGCGACGCTTTGGATGAAGAAATCGGGCTCACTTTAGGCGCGGCGGACTATATCAGCAAGCCGTTCAGCCCAACTATCGCAAAGTTAAGAGTCCAAAACCAGATCAAGATCCTCAATCAGCTTCGCACCATTGAGCGCTTGTCCATGATAGACCAATTGACCGCCGTGCCGAACAGGCGTGGGTTCGATTATCATGCCAGCATGGAATGGGGCAGGGCAATCAGGGAAAAGACTCCGTTGGGGATTTTGCTCATCGATGTCGATAAGTTCAAGGATTTCAACGACACATATGGGCATCGGCAGGGCGACGAGGTTTTGACAATGGTGGCTAAGACAATGAACAAGTCGCTCAACCGCAGGAGCGACTACATCGCCAGATGGGGCGGGGAGGAGTTTGTCGCGCTGCTGCCCAGCACGGACTTGACCGGCAGTTTGGAGGTCGCGGAACGAATCCGCGCCAGCATCGAGGACACAGCCATTGGCTTGCCTGACGGCACGGAGGCACGCATTACCATCAGCATCGGCGTCAGTGCCATGATTCCTACAAATGACAGCATGATGGAGGATTTTTTCGTCAGGGCTGATATGGCTTTATACAAGGCGAAGGAAGCCGGCCGAAACAGAGTCAGTTGGATTTAGCCGTAGCGCGCGATCCGGGTCGTGGGGCGGCGCTTTCCCGTTTGGGACGGACTCCGCCGAAGCAGACCCGTTTGGAACAGAAGGAGTGAAAGAGTTGGTAAAAATTGCGGTGCTTGGATTTGGTGTGGTTGGTTCCGGAACTGTTGAAGCATTTGACAGAAATTCCGCCATCATAGCACAAAATGCCGGCCACGATATTCAGGTCAAATATATCTTGGACATACGGGATTTTCCTGATAGTCCATATAATAATCTTTTGACCGGTGATTTTGAAAAGATCGTCAGCGATCCTGATGTCGCTGTTGTTGTAGAGACTATCGGGGGCGTGGGCCCTGCGTTTGATTATACAAAACGATGCCTCTCCGCAGGCAAAAGCGTCGTCACTTCAAATAAGGAGCTTGTTGCAGCCCATGGGTATGAGCTTTTGGAGATGGCGAGCGCGAATGGCGTCAATTATCTCTTTGAGGCAAGCGTCGGAGGCGGCATCCCTATCATTAGGCCTATCGCGCAGTGCATCGCCGCCAACCAGATCAACGAGATTTATGGCATCGTCAACGGCACCACGAACTATATATTGACCGAAATGGTTAAAAACGGCGCAGAATTTTCCGATGCCCTTGCCGATGCGCAAAGAAAGGGATATGCCGAGGCTGACCCGTCCGCTGATATCGACGGCCATGATGCGTGCCGCAAAATTTGCATACTCGCGTCTCTTGCTTTCGGCAAGCATATATATCCGGAATATGCCTCGCATGAGGGCATCAGAGGCATCAGCAGCAACGATGTGCATTTTGCCGGGGAGCTTGGTTATAAGATCAAGCTGGTGGCGCGCGCGCGAGTCTTGGGCGACATTCCTGCTGTCTATGTCGCCCCGCATCTGATCAGCCATGATAATCTCCTGGCGGGGGTCGACGGCGTTATGAACGCTGTGGTCGTGCGCGGCAACATTGTCGGAGATTTGATGTTTTATGGCGCAGGCGCCGGAAAAATGCCCACAGCAAGCGCGGTGGCTGCTGATGTTATCGATGCGGTGAAGCACATGAAGCTCCGCAAGCTGATCGGGTGGGAGGAAGGCGGCGAGGATTCTGTCGCGGATCATATGCTGCTGGAGTCTGCTTGGTATATCAGGACGGATGCTTCTCGCGAAAAAATCAGCCACGAATTTGGTGAGGTCATTTTTTCCGGGTCGATTGGCAGTGAGTGCGCGTTCAAAACTACATTTATGAGCGGCCGTAAGGTGCAGGAGTTGCTCGAACGGGGCATCTCCGCGCTGTCTTTGTTCCGTGTTTTGGGCGATCACTGAGCCCAACGACCGGGGCCGGAGCGCGCGGCGTCAGGGTTCCGGGGTTGGAGCTTCACGTTAGAACAATAGTGGTGCAAGTGAGGGTTATTATGGTGAAGAAGACTAACAGGCGCAGTTTATGTTTTTTTGAATATTTCGGGCGCATCATCCATGCGACCTTTACGACCCATGCGCCCCACGCGACCCATGCGGAGCATTGCGTCTGATAGTCTGTGTTAGCCAAAAACTCGTCGGAGCTGACACGCCCCTGCGAGTTTTTTTGTTGGAGGGAAATCGTTTATGGAGTCATATGATGATGTATTGAAATATGACGAGCAAATCATATATAAATTGCGTTCGCTGTTTAAACAATATGGGTATTCGCAATATAGGATGAGCCGGTTTGAAGAATATGAGCTATATGCCGAAAATAAGGCGTTTCTCGCGACCGGCGACATCATCACGTTTTCCGGTTCCGGGGGGAAGCTGCTGGCGTTGCGTCCTGATGTGACGCTTTCTATCGTCAAATATGCAAAAGACGACGGTAAGCTGAAAAAGCTGTTTTATAACGAGAATATTTATAGATCTGACGGCCACGAATTGAAAGAGCAAATGCAGGTTGGCCTTGAATGCATCGGTGATATCACTCTCGATCTGATGGGTGAGGTGTTGATGCTGGCAGCAAAAAGCCTGGAGACGCCCGGCAGGCGCGCCAGCCTTGAAATCTCACACATGGGTTTCATCAGCGGGCTGCTGAAAGACGCCGGGCAGCAAGGCGCCGGGCAGCTAGACGCAATGATGCATGATGCAGGGCAGCATGACGCCGGCCTGCAACCGGCGCATAAAGCGGACCTGCTGCGGTGCCTCAGCGACAAAAATGTGCCTGAACTTCAGCGCCTGTGCGGTGAGTTTGGCATCGAAGCATCCGTGCGCGACAGGCTCGTCAGACTTATTAGTCTATATGGAACGTTTGACGAGACATTTGACGAATTAAAGCGCATCAGCGTCAATGATGATACGGAGGCTGCTCTTGGCGAATTGGCGGCAGTGCATGATGCGCTGCGGGTGCTTGGGGCTGAAAACTGCTTCAATTTTGATTTTTCCATCGTAAATGATTTGAGCTATTACAACGGTATAATTTTCCAGGGGTTTATCGAGGGGATACCGAAAAAGGTTTTGTCCGGCGGCCGGTATGATGAGCTTTTGCGTAAATTTGGGAAAAACGCGGGGGCTATCGGCTTTGCCGTCAATATCGATCTTCTGGAGCCGCCTGGCTCGCCGCAGCAGCCGCAACAGTCGCAGCAGCCGCAGCCGACAAGGTTGCCGGAGCAGATTGGCGTGCATGGAGCGCCGGGCTCGCCGCAGCAGCCGCTACCGGGGATGCCGCAGCAGTCACAGCCGCCAAGCGAAGCCATGGACGGCGGCCAGCATATCGCCGCAGGCACGATGATCAATGTAGCGCTGCCAAAAGGCCGCCTGGGCGAGAGCGTATATGAGATATTCGAAGCTGCGGGTTATGGCTGCCCGTCGATACGCGACGAGAGCCGCAGGCTCGTTTTTGAAGACGCCGACAAAGGCATCAGGTATTTTTGGGTCAAACCATCGGATGTCACGATATATGTCGAACGCGGGGTCGCGGACATCGGCGTGGTGGGGAAGGATATCTTGCTGGAATACTCCCCGGATTTGTATGAGCTGATGGACCTTGGCGTCGGGCGGTGCCGCATGTGCGTGGCAGCAATGCGCGGGTTTGATAGCTCCGTTGTTGAGGAGCGGACTTTACGCGTGGCGACGACGTTTACGAATATCGCGCGCAATCATTATGCGAAAATGGGGCGGGACATTGATATCATCAAACTGAATGGGTCAATCGAGCTCGCTCCGCTGCTCGGCTTGTCTGACGTCATTGTCGACCTTGTGGAATCGGGGAAGACTCTCGAAGAAAACGACCTTGTCCCGATCGATACCATCGTCGACATCAGCGCGCGTCTGGTCGCCAACAAAGCCGGCTATAAGTTCAAGCATGATGCCATCAATATTCTGTGCGGGAGCATAAGGAGCGTCATATGATAAAAACAATGAAATCCGAAGAGTTCATGGCTTTTCGGCAAGTCCGCGAGGCATCGTTGCAGGCGGATGTGGCGGCTGTCGTCGCAGAGATAATCGCCGATGTGAAGCTGCGCGGCGATGCGGCGCTCAGGGATTACACCGCGAGATTCGATGGATGCCTCATAGACACGTTCGAGGTTTCGCAGGCGGAGAAAGGTTCTGCATTTGAAGAAGTGGGCGCGGATTATCTTGCTGTAATAAAACGCGCGGCCGCGAACATAGAGGAGTTTCACCGCAGGCAGATAAGGCAAGGATTTGTCATGACCCCGGGAAACGGCATCGTGCTTGGACAAAGAATTTTGCCGATAGACTGTGCCGGTATATATGTCCCGGGCGGGACAGCGGCATATCCGTCAACGCTCCTGATGAATGTGATTCCTGCAAGGCTTGCGGGCGTCAGCAAGATCATCATCGTTTCTCCTCCTTCGAAAGACGGCAGGATCGATGCGGGAATTATCGCAGCCGCGATGGTCGCAGGCGCCGACAGGATATTTAAGGTCGGCGGCGCGCAAGCGATTGCTGCGCTGGCGCATGGGACGGAGAGTATTCCGCGTGCAGACAAAATCACAGGCCCAGGCAATGCATATGTCGCCGAAGCAAAACGGCAAGTCTTTGGCATTGTGGGCATCGACATGATCGCGGGGCCGAGCGATATCCTCGTCATTGCAGATAAAAAGGCAAATCCTTCGCTTGTCGCCGCAGACATGCTGTCGCAATGCGAACATGGAATCGATTCTGCCGCCGTGCTCATTACGGACAGCGCCGACCTTGCCGGCATGGTCGCAGGAGAGATTGAAACGCAGCTCTCTTTGCTGCCTCGTCAGGAAATCGCGCGTGAATCTGTTGATAACAATGGCATGATAATCATTGCCGACACACTAGAACAGGCGTTTGAAATCTCTGATATTATGGCACCGGAGCATTTGGAGATTTTTCTTGACGAGCCGTTTTCGTATCTCCATATGGTGAAAAATGCAGGCTCNGTGTTTCTC
>WRMX01000125.1 GCA_009776905.1 Oscillospiraceae bacterium | reverse complement strand
ACTCACTTCGTCGCTCTTCCTCTCCCCAAAAAGCCGTACGGCTTTTCGGGGGCCCCGTGCAAGGAAGCGGAGCGGTGCGAAACTGAGGCAAGGATGCCTCAGTTGAGCACAAATGAAACAAAAAAAACGTCTGCCGAGCGCAAGGGCGTGGACAGCAGCAACTGTCGAGGGGGACACCAGTTGAAGTTTTATGAACTATTGATATTGGCAATAGGGCTATCAATGGACGCCCTCGCCGTTGCGGTATGCATCGGACTGACGATGGAAAAAGCCACGCTCAAAAAATCCCTTATAGTCGGCATATACTTCGGCGCCTTCCAGGCCGGGATGCCCCTGATCGGCTACTTCGGCGGCACGCTTCTCGCCGAAAGGATCGTCAATGTCGACCACTGGGTCGCGTTTCTGCTGCTCGCCTTCCTCGGAGGCAAAATGATCGGCGACAGCCGCAAAAAAGACGAGCCTGCCGAAGAGACGAAGGACAACTCCGACAACGACGGCTCACAATACGGCTCCGCTTCCGCGAAGCCAAAAAAAATGCGCTCCATCAGCGACAAAAGCGTCGATGCCGAGGGCGAAGCATCGCTGCGTCCCGCAAAGATGCTTCCGCTCGCCGTTGCCACCAGCATCGACGCCCTCGCTGTCGGAGTCTCGTTCGCTTTTCTCAAAGTCAACATTGCGCCCGCCGTCTCGCTCATAGGCGTCACGACGCTCATAATATCGATAGCCGGAGTCCGGTTGGGCTGCTTCTTTGGAGAGAAATTCAGATCCAAAGCCGAGCTCATAGGCGGCATCATTCTCATGCTCATCGGCTTTAAAATTCTCCTCGAGCACGCCGGCATCCTAATATTTTAATGGTAATAAATTTAACATAGGGAGGCACATCAAATGTATGAATTCAGACCGTATACAGAACGAATATGGGGAATTCGCGAAAAAGTCCGCAACAGNGTCATAATCGCGGACGCGGAAAAGATGCAGATCAGGCTTGAAGCTGCNCAAAAGTATGAAGGGATCGTACCCCTCATACAAAAACCGATGCAATCGCTGTATATCATCTCGAAGATGCCGCTGCGGATTGAAGAAGACGACTTTTTTGTCGGCAGCATGGGCAACAAAAACTTCAATGGGAGCAGCGGCGGCATGTGGATCATGGCAAACATCGAAGAGGAATGGCCAATCAAAGAAGACGGCCTGCACCACAGCCCGGACCACTTCGAGCTGCGCCTTGCGATTTCGCCCGAGGACTTGAAAACTCTCAGGCAAATCATGCCGGAATTCCGAAAATACAGCGGTGGCATGGGTCCTGACAAGTGGCTGCCGGAAAACGCGTCGACGTTTATGGAGCTCGGCGCGTGCGATTATGGCATCCCCGGCCGCCCCGGCGCGCTGACGCCGCCCGGCCACTTGACGCCCGGCTTCCAAAACATCATCAAGGCCGGATATGGCGCAATCCGCAAACAAGCACAGGACTGGATGGACGAGCGCGAAGGCAACATCATGGGCGACGACATGCGCAAATACCTGTTCTACAACGCTGCGACGATCGCTTGCGACGGCGCCATAACGTTGACAAGGCGCTTTGGCGAGCTTGCGGCTTCCATGGCAAAAGACGCGAAGACGCCCGAGCGCAAGGCTGAGCTGGAAAAAATGGCAGCGAGCCTGGAGTGGATTTCAGTAAATCCTGCCCGCACATTTTGGGAAGCATGCCAGATGGCTCTGCTCTATCAGCTCTTCCTGGTCGTGGACAACGGCCCCGGCGTCACGTCGATGGGGCGCTTCGACCAGTACACATGGCCATATCTGAAAAAGGAGCTCGATGAAGGCACGATCACGCTCGATGAGGCGCAAGAGCTTGTGGATGCATTCTTCCTGAAGCTGAACACATATTACGAGGGCGCGTTCGGCAAGATGGCGCAAACAGCCGGAATCGGCAACACATACCAGCATACGACCATAGGCGGCCTCATTCCCGAGACCGGAGAGGACGCGACTAATCCCATCACTTATATGACGCTCGAGACCATCGCAAGGCTTCGCCTGCATGATCCGACGATTTCGCTCCGCGTGCATAAGAACTCGCCCGATGCCATTTGGGAATGCGCGCTTCAGACNTCCAAAATGGTCGGCGGTTTGCCTCTGTTCCAAAACGACGAGATCATCGTGCCCGGNGTTATGAAAGANCTCGGGTTCTCGTTGGANGANGCGCGTGATTATAGCCTCATCGGCTGCCAGGAAATCGTCGGCAGCGGCAATGACTACCCCGCGCCTAATGGGATGGGCATGACGCATGCCAGCCTCTATTGGGGCGTCGTGCTGCTGATGGCAATCAACGATGGGATCAACCCGATGAATGGGAAACAAGCACCTGAGCACCTGCGGTCCGGCTACCTCTACGAGATGAACTCCATAGAGGAAGTACGCGCGGCATATGAAAAACTCGGCAGATGGCTCTTCAAATGGTATGTCACCATCAATAACTATGCCGAATATCAACAGGCATCCCACTTCCCCTTCCCGAATCTGTCAATATCCACGACAGGTTGCATGGAAAAGGGCATGGACGTCTCCGCCGGCGGTGCTAAATACAACTCCTACGGCGGCACGGCGACAGGGCTTGCCACGATTGCCGATTGCTTGTCAACGATCAAGTATATGTGCTTCGACAAAAAGCTTTGCACAACGCGCGAGCTCTATGATGCCGTAATGGCCAACTGGGAGGGTTATGAACCTCTTCGCCAGCAAGTCATTTCAGAGGTGCCGCATTATGGCAATGCGGATCCATATGCCGATATGGAATTGAAATTCGTCATTGACTTGTATTATCAGCTTTGCACTGAGGTGTCGAGCCAGAGGTCCAAGGTCTACAAAGCCGGCATGTACGGCGCAGCGGACCACATCAACCAGGGCGAGTTCACTTGGGCGACGCCCGATGGCCGCAAGACCGGCGAGCCAATTGCGGATGCCATGAGTCCCGCGCAGGCTAGGGATCTGAACGGCCCGACCGCTGTATTCCAGTCTACATGCTGTTTCGACCATACGCGCTTTATGGACGGAATGGCCGTCAACCTGCGTATGCACCCATCCGTGCTTTCGAACGATGGCGGAATCCAAAAGCTTGCGGACATGACAAAGACTTTCTTTGAAGACGGCGGTATGGAGTGCCAATACAACGTCGTCGATACCGACACGCTTCGCGAGGCGCAAAAAGACCCCGGGAAGCACCATAACCTGGTCGTGCGCATCGCGGGCTATTCCGCATACTTCGTGGAGCTCAGCCCCGAGCTGCAAAACGACATCATCGCCCGCAACGAAAACAAAATCTAGGAGCCTGCGTCTCTTCCTCATATGTCATTCCGGGATGCCCTACGGCTGATGAATCTTTCTCCCCTCGTGTCATTCTGAGGGAGCTTGCGACCGAAGAATCTTTGAGGAATCCGCCAAAATGGCGGATTCCTCAACCTTACGCACATTTTACATCTGCGCGTTATATGGGTGGCAATTGTCGTTGAAAAGCAAGCTCGGCGTGGGTACCGAGGTGTCGGTATCGTTCACGCAGAGCTTGTATCACCAGTAACGATCGCATGCCTGCCTATAGTACCTAAGCGCTTCGTTACATCAATAAACAACAAGATATTTAGCTGCGCTTAGGTACTATCGCCGCGCGAAGCGCGGTGCGCCGGTGCGGAGACTGTATTTCGCAGGCGGAATTCATTTCCGCCGTAAAGCGAAATAAGTCGTAGCGCGCGGCGTTGGGGTTGTGGGCGCAGCCCACGTTAGTACCTGACGGATGCACAACACCAATTTAATCGGCTCAATAGAACCTCTCTTCGTATTCTGTCCTCGTCATGCCGGCTTCAAAAATCATCGTCAAAGACCCGGGACCGATATGCGCGCCTATGACAGGCCCCATTGGAGCAATAATGACCCTGCGCACTCCCACGGCAGCCTCCAACATATCGGCCAGAGTCTGCGCATATTCACTGCAGTCTGTATGGCAGATGACGATCGTATCCGGCGACGTGCCCGGAGCCATGCTCCTAACGACTTGGCTCGTGATCATCTCGATTGCAGCCGTCCGCCCTCGGACTTTCTCCTTTAAAGCAAGCGAACCATCGGGCGCAAGATTCAACAACGGCTTGATGTTCAACACCGACCCCGCAATCGCCGACAGCTTGCTTAGCCTCCCTCCCCTATGAAGGTACATCAAATCATCGACGGTAAAGAGTCCGATTAAATAATGCTTTCTCGCCTCCAACCACTCAAAGGTCTCCCTTGCAGACAAACCCTCCTCGCGTTTTTCGACAGCCATAAGCATCAATAGCCCAAAACCGCAAGTAGCGTTAATAGTATCCAGAACAAAAATACCGCAATCAGGATACGACTCTTTAACCTCCTCAAGAGCGACCACCGCATTGTGATATGTCGCGGAAAGGCCGCTGCTTAATATCATAAAAATAGCTTCTTTCTCCTGTTTAGCATACTCCGTGAACATCATCGTATATACAATCGGGTTTATCTGCGATGTCGTGGCGATGCTGCCATTCCTCAGCGCATCATAATAATCTTTCGGAGAAATATTCTGCCAATACCCCATCTCGTGCGGCATTCCATCCAGATCAAAAGGCATTGGAATGATTTCTATGCCATATTCCGTAAAGAATTCCTGTGGCAAATCGCAGCTTGTGTCGACAACAATGGAAAATGAACTCAACCGGATACTTCCTCCCCACATATTATAGAATATACCGCGCCACCGCAGATAAAACCAAAACTGCAATGACAACGGCAGATTATTTGATCTCCCCCCTTATCCACAGGATAATATCACATATTCGTCATATAGTAAACACAAAATTTGCTTGCGTATTAGTTTTTATGAACCACACAAAATTTGCTTGCGTATTAGTTTTCGGTGTGATATTATCATTTCAAATTTCATATGGGGAGCTGGTCCCGTCCGGCTGAGAAAGAACGACGTTGGCGTTCTGACCCTTAAACCTGATCTGGATAATGCCAGCGTAGGAAAGGAAAAGTCTTTCAGTTCCGGGCATTCAGATATGCCCGGCTTTCTTATGCAAGCCTATGGCTAAACGAAAGGAAAAAACATGAAAAACAACACAACCAATATGCCTAATGCCTCCATGACAAACAGATTGGCGACAAGCGCGGTGCTTGTGGCGCTCGCGACGGTACTCAGCTGGTATGCAGTGTTCAGACTCCCGAATGGCGGATCGGTGACAATTGGCAGCATGATACCGATTATGCTCGTTTCGTTTATATATCCATTTGGATGGTCACTAATTGTTGCGCTTGCATTTTCATTAATCCAGATGATCAACCTCTATCCTCCTCCGGTGGCAACCGTTGGCAACTTTATCATAGTCATATTGCTTGATTATGTAGTCGCTTTTAGCGTATTGTGCTTGTCCGGGCCGATGTATAAAATCATTAGCAAAAAAATAAACGCACGAGTGCGTTTGATGATCTCCGCGATTATATGCCTAGCATTGAGGTTTGCCTGCCATTTCGTGTCAGGGATAATCATATGGAAAACATATGCCTCGCAAGGCCAGCCTGTGTGGCTGTATTCATTGTTGTACAACGGGTCATACATGCTCATCGAAGCGGTGATAAGCGGGGTTGTTCTTTTCATCGCGGGGCAGAAGCTGATTGAGCTGCTCCTGCCGCCGCAAAAAATCTCGAACCGTTGACACGCTCGGTCGGTCTGCATAGCATAGTGCGGAAGGCCTCATATAGACACGCGAGCGCTGCAGTCTACCAGGCGAATCACAAAATCTCAATTGACAAAGGGGCGAGCCTCTTTGTGCGGAGCAGTTTTCCGACAAGCCCCAGCAACCGCCTGTTGAGCAGCTTGTCGAGAGCTGCCTTGCATCTGTTGTATTCGTCCCTGTAGACTATAAGCCTGTCGATGTCGATCTTTCCCTCACCATACCTCAGAACCATGCTTCGCACTATATCGTTGTCATAATCTGTGGCAAGCAGGTCGGAAATCTCGTTGACCAAAGGTATAGTTTTCAGATAGTCCTTCTTTTTTTTATATCCGAAATACTTGTCAGTGCTTGTTTTGAGTTTTGACGTCATTTCCTCGTCAATGCCGGGCTGCTCCATGAGTTCGACAACCTTATGAAGCCATATGTCGAGATATGGCTTCATTTTTCTTATGTATATGTCCGCGTGCATCTTGTGCCTGTCGATTCTGCTGTATACAAAGCATATGACAGAAACCAGAATGAATAATGTGCCTACCAGCATTGACGGGACATATTCCATGTTGTCATCCCCCCCTGTGATGAGAATGCTATCGCGAGCGCATCGCCATATCACCTATACATTACATCGATGTCGTTGTCCTGCGCAAACCGGTCAGCCACGCTGCCCATCGAGCAAGTAATAATCAAATTGCCGTACATCGGCGTCATCGCCTTCTGTCCAATCTCAGCGACGGAATCCGGAATATCTATGTCGATTAGCGCCGAACAATACCAAAAAGCAAATTCGCCGATGCTCGTGACGCCATATGGAATGTTGATGTCCACCAGCCTTGTGCACCCAAGGAATGCAGCCTTGCCTACGACTGTCACATTATCGGGCAGCGCAATGCTCGTAATCCTGCTGCAAAACCGGAAAGCATTGTTCCCGACAAAAGTCACGCTGCTTGGTATCATAACCTCGGACAAACTGCTGCAGCCCAGGAACAGATCGTTGCCTATATTCGGCACCCCGTTGGGGATAATGATCGACGTAATGCCCGTGCACCCATAGAACGCGCTATCGCCGATATGCGACACGCTGTCCGGAATGATTATCTCAGTCAAGGTTGGGCAGTTGGAAAACGCTGCCTCTCCGATGCTCGTCACCATGCCCGGGATCGTTATTTCGGCAAGCCTGATGCAGTTTTGAAACGCGCCCGTGCCGATCCTTGTAATGCCATCGGGCACTCTCACGTTCGTAAGTTCATAGCAATCGAAGAATAGCGTGTCGCTGATGCTCGTCACGCCATCGGGAATGGCAAGATATTTCAGATTGACGCAGTTTTGAAACGCGCCGGCTCCGATGCTCGTCGCATTTCTGGACATAGTCACTGCCCCAAGGTTAACGCAGTCTTGAAACGCCGACGCGCCAATGCTTATTACCGTGTCAGAGATATCTGCCCGCTTCAGAGCGCTGCAGCCTTTAAAGGCCTCATCGTCGATGCTGATGATGCCATCCGGAACGGTGATGCGCTGTAAAAAGATGTTGCCTCTGAACGCCTGGCTGCCGACATGCGTCGCATCCTTTGGCAGCTCGACATTGCCAAAACGGAATATAAGGCCGATGTTGCCTGCCCTATATGAAACCGTGCCATCATCATTTTTAAATTCCCACAATGGGAGCAGAAACCTGAAAGCCAGCAAGCAGAATATCACAATGGAAGATATTGTGATGGTCCTGCGAATGATCTTTGCCCTTGTCTTCGCGACAACTTCGGCTTCGAGCTCCGCCGCTATCCGCGCATATTCCTGCTGGCACTCCTCGCATGCTGCGACCTTCTCCTCGACATCCGCATATCCGGAAATATACGTGAATATCGTGATAACTTCCGCATATCCGTTGACGATTTCGCGATATCCGTCAATCATCAGCCACTTTTCGTCCTGCGGCTCGACATGCTTGCAACTGACAAGTTGCATTTTTGCGCATGCTTTATCGTATATTTGCTTTCGCGCTGCTTCAGAGCTGAGAACCACTTGCACCGGTTGCGCCGGTCTGTCTGTCGATGTCGCTCTTCTTGATCTGTTTCTTATTTTCATATATCCCTTTGCCCATACAAGCGGCCGTAAGATTCACCATTGCAATCCGCAAGGAACGGCGCGGCCCTATGTACGTATTTTCAGTTTAACGTGGGGGTTCCACCCCCACAACCCCAACGCCGTGCGCTCCGGCTCAATTCGCTCACGGCCTGAATGAATCGGGCCTACGAATTTGCGCCTCCGCACCGGCGCACCGCGCTTCGCGCGGCGATAGTAACTGACGGACCATAAATAACTTGTTTTTTGTTGACGTTGTGAATCCGTCAGTTACTAACGTGGGGGTTCCACCCCCACAACCCCAACGCCGTGCGCTCCGGCTCAATTCGCTCACGGCCTGAATGAATCAGGCCTACGAATTTGCGCCTCCGCACCGGCGCACCGCGCTTCGCGCGGCGATAGTAACTGACGGACCATAAATAACTTGTTTTTTGTTGACGTTGTGAATCC
>WRMX01000124.1 GCA_009776905.1 Oscillospiraceae bacterium | reverse complement strand
AGCAGCCCTCGCAGCCCCCGCGCAAGCAGCCGCAGCCCCCGCGCAAGCAGCCCTCGCAGCCCCCGCGCAAGCAACCCCCGCGCCCGCAGTCCCGTTGCCCGTAACCCCGGCGCCAAACGAGACTGACGCCACCCCCATCGTCATGACCGCGAAACTCTACGTTTTCAACGGCGATATTAGTGACGGCGAATATGACAAGCTCCGCAACTACCTCATAAACCCCGTCGAATCTCGCGAAGCGCAGCTCGAAAAACCTGCGACGCTCAAAACGAACTATCCGGAGCCATCCCCCGTCAAAACAATCGACGGATTCATCACATCAAACGATGACTCCTTGCGCCAATACATCGACGGCTACAACCTTGCCATGGACATTGCCGACCTGCGCTTTATGCAAACCTACTTCCGCGACACAGAAGCGCGTGACCCGACCGAAGCGGAACTGCGCGTCATCGACACATACTGGTCGGACCACTGCCGCCACACCACGTTCCTGACGCATATTGACGACATTCAGATCGACGACCCGGAAATCAAAGCTACGTATGACGAATACCTCAACGCGCGTGCCGAAGTGTACGGAACCGCTGCAGCGGAGCGTCCGCAGACCCTCATGGATATCGCGACCATAGCATCAAAAACCTTGCGCGGAAGAGGCTATCAAAAAAATATTGATATCTCCGAGGAGGTCAATGCTTGTTCCATTCACATCGATGTGAATGTCAATGGCAATAGCGAAGATTGGCTGCTGATGTTTAAAAACGAAACGCATAACCACCCGACGGAAGTCGAGCCCTTCGGCGGAGCGTCAACATGCGTTGGCGGAGCGATCCGCGACCCTCTCTCCGGAAGAGCATATGTATATCAAGCAATGCGCGTCACAGGGGCAGGCAACCCGCTCTCTCCGATCGATGAAACAGTCCCCGGCAAAATCCCCCAACGCAAGCTTACGAAAACCGCCGCGCAAGGCAACTCATCATATGGCAACCAGATTGGCCTCGCAGGCGGATTCGTCCACGAAATATACCATCCCGGATATGCCGCAAAGCGCATGGAACTTGGCGCGGTCGTCGGCGCAGTCAAATCCGAGAACGTATGCAGGGATATCCCCGCCCCCGGCGACCGTGTCATACTTGTTGGCGCAAGGACCGGCCGCGACGGCATTGGAGGCGCGACAGGCTCTTCAAAATCCCAGACCGATAAGTCAATAATCAAAATGTCCGCAGAGGTGCAAAAGGGCAATGCGCCCGAAGAACGCAAGATACAACGACTCTTCCTGGACCCCTCAGTTTCAAAAATCATAAAGAGATGCAACGATTTTGGCGCGGGAGGGGTTTCAGTCGCCGTCGGCGAATTGGCCGATGGTCTTGAAATCGACCTCTCTCTCGTGCGTTGCAAATATGATGGTTTGGATGGGACGGAGCTTGCGATATCGGAGTCTCAGGAGCGCATGGCTGTCGTCGTCTCGCAAGATAATGCCGATTATTTCATCCGCAGGGCGGAGCAGGAAAATCTAGAAGCATATGCAATCGCGCAAGTCACCGAGTCGCCGCGCATGGTAATGCGCCATAATGGCACTGTCATAGTTGATCTTTCGCGCGATTTTCTCTCGTCCAACGGCGCAGTCAAAACAATTTCGATTCGAGTGCCCGCGCAGACAGCGGCATCCATGCCCGCCGAAGGCCCATCATCGATGTCCGCTCCCCTTTTGGAAACGATGAAAACGCTGCTGAGCGATCTGCGTTTCTGCTCGCAACGCGGCTTATATGAAATGTTTGATGGGACAGCCGGAGCATTAAGCATTCTTATGAAAAATGGCGGCAAAACCCAATCGACGCCGGTTCAGGTCATGGCCTCGCTCCTGCCCGTTGGCTTCGACGCCGCCCAATTCTCGCATGCGCAGGTCTCGTCCACCTCCGTCCCGCAGCAAACAGTCCTTGTCTCCGCCCCACAACAAGCAGCTTCGCAAACACCCGCCTCACAGGCAACACCCGCGCAAACACCCCCTCCGTCGACCACAACCTGCTCTGTCATGGCATATAGCTACGACCCCTATCTATCCGAAAAAAGCCCATATATCGGAGCAAAAACCGCAGTTATTAACTCCGTGGCAAAGCTGGCAGCAGCAGGATGCGACCCCGACGACGTTTTCCTGTCCTTCCAAGAGTATTTTGAAAACCTTCGAGGAGAGCCCGTGCGTTGGGGCAAGCCTTTTTCCGCGCTGCTGGGAGCCTTCAGCGCGCAGATGGCGCTCAACCTGGCCGCGATCGGCGGTAAAGACAGCATGTCGGGCTCTTTCAACGACATGGACGTTCCGCCCGCGCTCGTCTCGTTTGCCATCGCCCCTTGCGACGCAGCGCATCTGCTCACGCCCGAGTTCAAGGAGCCGGGGCATGATGTCGTTGCGTTCGGTTTGGATAACGAGCCGGATAATATGAAACAAACGTGGAAAACGCTTAATAAGCTCATTAAAGATAAAAAAATCGCATCAGCCTGGGCCATCACTGAAGGCGGCATTGCCGAAGGCGCGTTCAAGATGTGCGTTGGTAACAATATAGGCATCGAATTCGACGATGGGTTTAATCTAGACGCATTATTCGCTTCTTTCCCGGGCGCGATTATTGCAGAGGTCACGAACCCTGTCCCCGGCGCAGCATTAATTGGCAGAACAATAGCCGAGCCTTCGATGATCATGGGTGGCGAAAGGATCAGCATTTCAGAGCTTAAAACAGCTTGGGAGAGCACGTTGGAACCCATATTCCCGACGAAAGCGATTCAGAGCGGCACCGTGGCGACCATCAGCTACGATAGCCGCCCCGCAATATATTCAAGCGAGCATTTCGCAAAACCGCGCGCTCTAATCTTCTCATTCCCCGGCTCCTGGGGAGATGTCGATGCCGCGCGAGCCGTCCGCCGCGCGGGAGGCGCGCCGCACATTCTCCTCATAAGGAACAAGACGCGTGGCATGTTCGCCGATTCGATAATGTCTGCATTAAATGAGATAAAAAACAGCCAGATTCTCATCATCCCCGCTGGAACGTCATTGGGCGACGAGCCCGACGGCGCGGCAAAATTCATAGACATATTCTTCAGATTCCCTGAAATGGCCGATGCGGTTCTGGAGCATATTAAGGCGAAAAAAGGACTGATGCTGGGCCTCGGGAATGGTTTCCAGGCGCTCCTCAGGCTGGGACTTGTCCCATATGGCGAAATTGCCGCTCCAAGCGATCACAGCCCCATCCTCGCGAAAAACCCGATCGGCAGGCACCACGCAGGTTATGCCTACACGCGGGTCGCATCGGTCAATTCGCCCTGGATGATAAACAGCAACATGGGCGACATTCACGCCATGCCAATATCTGCCTGCGAAGGCCGCCTGGTCGCGCGGGACGATGTTCTCGAGTCAATGGCCGCAGATGGGCGCATCGCGACGCAGTATACCGACATATTCGGCAATGCCTCCATGGATATTTCGATAAATCCCACAGGCTCATTGATGGCCGTGGAAGGCCTGTTCAGCCCGGATGGGCATGTCTTTGGGAAAATAGGCAATACGGAACGGCAAGGCGACCATATCGCAAAGAATATATATGGCGACAAGCATCAGCCGCTGTTCGAGAGCGGAGTCAGTTACTTTAAATAGGGGGAGAAAAGAGATGACAGACAGAAAACTCATTGATCTAGCGACAGAAGTGATGGAAAATTCATATTCGCCATATTCACGGTTCAAGGTCGGCGCGGTGGTCGAGTGTTCGGATGGCTCGATATTTATGGGCTGCAACATTGAAAACGCTGCGTTCGGCGCGACGATGTGCGCGGAAGCAGCGGCGATCGCATCAGCGGTTTCAGCGGGAAAGCGCAGTTTTAAACGAATGGCTATCACATCGGAAGGCAGCGTCTATTGCTTCCCATGCGGCTCATGCCGGCAATTACTCAGCGAATTCTCGCCAGATATCGAGGTGCTCTGCGCCCGCGCGGACGGGCGATATGTGAGCTACTCGCTGTCCGCTCTGCTGCCGATGGCTTTCAACAAAGAGCAAATGGGCAACACGTAGGCCTTAGTTTTTTCCAAAATGTCACATAATTGTAATAATTTAACACTTTCAGTATCAAAAATAGTTTGATATAATGTTATATTCATGCAGCGCCAAGCCTCACGCAGCGCAGCTGCGACTCGCAACATCAATAACAAGCAAGGAGGGAACGACGATGGACGATGACGGAACGAGGAAATTCAATGTCGTCAGCGGGGGCATTAACACCCGCGAAATACTTTCTGCCGTCTACGAAGCGTTGAGGGTCAAAGGTTATAACCCTGTCAACCAAATAGTAGGTTACATTCTGTCCGAGGACCCCACCTACATTACAAATTATGATAACGCGCGCAGCATGATTTGCAAGCTCGACAGGGACGAACTGCTGCAAGAGCTCGTCGCGTCCTATCTGGCCGACAGCTGAACCGGCGAATTCAAAAATAACTATGTGGTTCATACTGAACCGGCGAATTCAAAAATAACTATTGACAGATAAGAAACAATGTGTTACAATTCAGTAACATTCAAACGTGGGCAAATGCCAAAATGCTCCTTAGGGGGGACGACAATGGCCGCGACAACAAAAGAAAAAAGCAAGATGCTGGAATATAAGGGCCACCCTCTCCGGAGAAAAGACAGCCTCATATACTATGGCAGCATGGCCGATAAATACATCATCATGCTCCAAGTCGTTGAAACAAAGCCGCTAGACGACCTCAGCATTGCGAGCCGTATCGTCGTCCAGCTCCAGCTCACCGATCCTGATCTCAAATCTCGCGACAGGGTCGTCAAAAAGAGCGAGAAAAACAGTTTCTTTGAGGCAATTGACGTCGCCGCTGTCTGGCTCGAACGCGCTCTCGCCGCAGGCTGATCCCTGCATTCAGAGTGCCCCCGGGCTTCCGGATATCTGCCGTCGGCGCATCCCCCAATCCCATGACGCATATCATCGCGCGCTCGCCGCAGGCTCCGGATAAATGGCATGCGATTCACAAACCTCACGCCGAAAGGTCGTCGCTATGAAATTCTACAAAAAACTCATCCCTATCATAATCGCGATCGCGATTGCCGTTTCGCTGGTTCCGTTCAGCGCTTCAGCGGCCACCACGATTGCTTACGGCGCCGCCACTGTCAATACCACCAACCTCAACCTGCGCTCCGGCCCGGGCACGTCATATTCCGTTCTCACCAAGCTCAACACCGGCGACATCGTCGTCGTCCTCGAGTGCACGAACAGCGAATGGTATAAAATCAACTTCCACGGCACCATCGGTTACGTCGCTGCCGCCTATCTTGACAATGTCCTCACCGTCGAGAACTTCAGCGCCATCGGCTGCATAGTCGGCGACCGCGTCAATGTCCGCAGCCAGCCGTCTACCGACAGCGAGAAACTGACCACTTACGATGAAGACTCCGTCATTACTGTCATCGGCATCAACGAGGGTTGGTACAAGATCAAGCAGGACGGCTACACCGGTTACGTCCGTTCCGACTTCATGGTCATCATCAGCGGCACCAGGGCTTCTTCCAACGTATATTACGGCCCCGGCGGTTCCGGCTCCTCGAATTCCTCGGGTTCTAGCGCTTCTGCGGGTTCTTCCGGTTCCTCCACGAGCTATGCTCCCGCCCCTTCCGCCAATCTGACATTGGGGCAGCAAATTGCCGAATACGCGCTCAGCTTCCTCGGTTCCAAATACGTGTGGGGCGGCACTTCGCCATCTGGATTCGATTGCTCCGGTCTTGTTACCTACGTCTACAAACATTTCGGTATTTCAGTCAGCAGGGTCGCGGATGCACAATATAAAAACAACGGCGTCTCCGTCAGCAAATCCCAGCTTTCCCCCGGCGACCTCGTGTTCTTCTCACCGGGCGGCACTGGCACCGTATCCCACGTCGGCATTTACATCGGCGACAACGAGTTTGTCCACGCTTCCTCATCCACGACTGGGGTCATCGTCAGCCGCCTCGACAGCACGTATTACGTTAAGAACTGGCACGGCGCAAAGCGCCTCATATAACAATTAGCTCACACGGGCGTTTATCTTCCGCTCGTTGGGTCGTGGGTTTCAAAGCCCCACGTTCGATTCATGCGTATCTTCTTTCGTACCATCTTTTCAAATAGCAAAGGCCGCTACGGCGGCCTTTGCTATTGCTTGTTTGCTGAAAGCAGGCATATTTTGTCAAAACTCTTTAACCTTATTAATCAGATAATCTTTCAACCATTGCCCGACGCTCGGATCTTTGAGCGCGAAGTCAATCTCGGCCTCCAGAAATCCGGCGAGATTCCCGGTGTCATATCGCCTGCCGGCAAAATCGACAGCCACCATTGGTGAACTCATGCATAAAAGCCGCAGACCATCAGTAAGCTGAATCTCTCCCCCATAGCCCGGAAGCGTGTTCTCCAGCGCATTAAAAATATCGGACGTCAAAATATAACGACCGAGGATGGCATATGCTGAAAAAGCTTCATTTGGAGATGGTTTTTCGTTCATGTCAAGTACTTTGAATATTCTGTCTTCAAGCTTTTCAACTTTCAATGAGGAATACTTTGAAATAGCTTCCGAATCCACAGCCTGCGTCCCGACGGCGGCAGCGCCATACTTCTCCGCAGCGTCAATAAGCTGCTTGGTGACAGGCGTCTCTGCCATCATAATATCATCTCCGAGCATAACCGCAAAAGGCTCGTCTCCAACGAAATTCTTTGCACGCAAGACAGCGTGACCCAGCCCCTTCGTCTCCTTTTGGCGCACATAAAAAATATTTGCAATATCGGCAGGATGCCGCACGGCATTCAGCTCGTACGACTTGCCCGCCTTAAGCAAACTCTCTTCAAGCTCCGGCGTATAGTCAAAGTAATCGTCCATCGCAGACTTTGACCTATTTGTGACAACGAGAATATCTTCTATGCCGGAAGCGACCGCCTCCTCGATGATATATTGGATAGCTG
Organism: Oscillospiraceae bacterium; assembly: GCA_009776905.1. Lineage (GTDB taxonomy): Bacteria > Bacillota > Clostridia > Oscillospirales > Oscillospiraceae > WRMH01. The sequence continues at coordinate 1,353 of WRMX01000124.1, read as the reverse complement.
GCTTGTCTACTATCGGCAGCATTTCCTTAGGCACAGTCTTGGTCGCCGGTAGCATTCTCGTGCCGAGGCCTGCTGCGGGGATTACGGCTTTCCTTACTTTCATTACTACTTTCCTTTCAAGAATAACATGTTGGGAATTCCTTACTTTGTGATTGAAATCCGATGGCGAGAAACCTAAATGCCCAGGATTTACTTGTATTACCCAAGCTTCGCGCCAGTTCTCCGGCCGCAGGCTCCCTCAGAATGATACACACGGGAGTCCCCGACTGTTACATCAGCAGAGTCCCGGTATCAAATACCTTCTTGAACATACTTGACTTCGGGAGAATGAACATCAACGGCAACCCAATTGCGTACATTACGACCAACTGTCCCAAACCGACCTGCAGCCCGTTCAAAGCAAAGGCAGCTTGGAAAGCATCTGAACCGCTTGTCTCCGCCCACGCGATCACGGCGCCGATGAAAAGCGCGTTAATAATCACAGGCGGAAAGCACGCAAGCGCCTTAATTGCAGGTGACCGCCTGTTGATGCGGCCCAGCTGCATCGTCATCAATGCTGCCAGCAACGTTGCGAAGGACCCGGCTACGATATCAAGCAACCCATAAGGACTGAGAAGGTTCGCAATCAGGCAGCCGACAAATAATCCCGCCGACGTGATCGGCGAAAAAAACGGCAATATACATAATGCCTCGGAAATTCTGAACTGGATCGGCCCGTATGATATCGGCGCGACGACAAATGTCAAAGCTGCGTATATCGCGCCGATCGCGCCCGCAAAAACTATCTTTCTGATATGCATAACAACAACCAACGCAAACTAATTGAAATGAAATGATGAAATCTCTCAGACATTCATGCTCCATCGACAGCCGCAGTATGACTGCCGGTATAGCCCGAATTGCCTTGAAAGCTCTATTGATCGAATATATCCGCCACGCTTTTTAAAGTTCGCAGCGAGGAACTCCACGCCATGCTCGCTTGCAATTGACTCTCCGATTTCATTGATAAGCGCGGCATTCTTGCGCGGTCCGACTGTCAATGTCGTCGTGAAGTAATCGAAGCTTCCATCGGCGGCGAACTTCGCAGCCGCCTCGAGGCGCATCTTGAAGCACGCAGCGCAGCGCGCGCCCCCTTCCGGCTCCGCCTGCAACCCGGCAGCAACAGCGTCAAATGCCTCCGGGGAATAACTCGCGACCACAACACCGGCAATCCCGGCAACCCCCGCAGCCCCGGCGCCCTCCGTAGTCCCGGCAACCCCCGCAGCCCCGGCGCTCTCCGCAGTCCCGGCGCCTCCCGCTGTCCCGGCGCTCTCCGCCGTCCCGGTGTCCTCCGTAGCCCNGNNGCCACCCGCT
>WRMX01000123.1 GCA_009776905.1 Oscillospiraceae bacterium | reverse complement strand
GAGTAACTCCCTCGCAATTCAAAAATTTGGCCGCTTCCGACGGTCTGCTTTGCTATGCCCTTTTTTACAGCCTAATCCGCAAGATTTGTTTCAGACTACTCTACCGCCTTTCATCCAAGACATATCTCATCCTACCGAAGTTCTCGATATAATCGAGCGTCGCATGCCTCACAAATTCGCCTAACCCTCTGTGTTCGATTTCGGCACATTCTTTGATTTTTTCGTAGGAATGATTATCAAAACGTATTACAATCTGTTTCGTCTTCGTATCTTTCTGCATTTTCATCCCTCCCTTTCAACTATCGCGTTTTTAGCCTTTGCCTCAGCTTTTCGCCTCTTATAAACGAGGACCATCATCAATACCGCAGCGAAAAGCCCGAAAACAGCAACGATTATGTATATATTCGCAGCCAGCGTATGCAGCACCGCGCCCATGACCGGCATTGTAAACACTACGATACCGACGATATCGTCAGCATGAACGATTCTCTCATCATTCTTTGCATTATTTACTCCCTTTGTTATGAATCCACGAGCTCCGTCGGTAAAATGGTTTTCCTCAATTCCCACAATCTTGTGGGTCACCGATGTCCGCCAGTCGCGCATGAATGTTATATTGTCCCCGATTTCCAGCTCCTGCGGATCAATGCTATGGACCAATATCAGCGCTCCTTTGGGGATTTCATCCTGCATGCTCGATGTCATTACATTAAAGAACGTGTACTTGGACGCCGCGACTACTGACAACAAAAGCGCCAGAAGGGCGCCAGCAAAAAGAATCGCGGAAACCTTTTTCAACAAACCTCTCTTCTTTTTTACAATCAACTTACCTCCGGACCTCGTCCTGGGAAGCTGCTCACCGGCCTCAGTATCCACACCGTTCTCAAGCAGCATTGCTCCGCTCCCCTTCAGCCCCGCGCCGATCTGCAGCAACTCCGCTCCAATTTTCGGGAGCCCCATATCTATCTCCGAATACCCCGAACCGATCTCCGAATGCCCGGAATCATTCCCGATCCGTCCCTCGTCAATCTCCACAGAAGCGCGCGCCGCCGCTCCCGAAGACATGAATTCCATATTCAATTCATCAAGTGTCTTAATCGTCACAACGTCCACCTCCTTTCCAACGTGGGGCTCGCACCCCACAACTCAGGAGCTTGGGTCAAAAGCCCCAAACGCCTGTCTATCGGCTATTCAAAATGCCATCTACCTCAGCCGCGGCCCGCGCCATGACCTCTCTCGCGCGCTCGGTCTTGCTCCTCACCTGTGCAGCAATCGTATTGACTTCGTTGTTTGCATCGTCGATAATCTTCTTTCCTGCAGCTCTGAGCTCTGCAGCTTCCGCCTCAGCATCGCTGATGATCGTTCGCGCCTGCTCCTTCATCAAAGCCACCTCGGCGCGCGCATCGGCAAGCCTCTTCTGCGCGTCGGCAATGATCGAATCGGCCTCCGCCTGCGCGCTCGCGATATTCTGCTTTGCATCGTCGATGATACCGCTCGCCTCTGTCTGTGCATCAGCGATGATGGACTGCGCCAACTTCTCCGTGCTGATCAAAGTCTTTGCAGCGACCTCGGAATTCATGCCCGTGCTCCCCTGCGCGCCATGATCGTCGCGTTCCTCAAGCAGCTTCTTATACTTGCTGTTCACGTCGATATATTCATAGTATGTCGTCTGATACGCCTCGCTGACCTTCTTGATGTAGCTATCCACCTGATCCCTGTCGTATCCGTTCTTCTCTCGTGTAAAACTGATATTAGTGCCTACCATAGCAAATGGCCTCCTTTCTCTCATCGCGAACCCCGGGTATATAAAATGAATATTCTTGGCAATCCGGTGTCCAAGCGTTGTAATCTGTTATTTTTGTCGAAGAATGCTTATATTTGTATTTTAGTCATGCAAAACACTTGCAACTACACCCAAATGGGTAAAAATGAGCTCCTGATGCTACAATTCACGCCCGGTGAGGCGCAAAAAAAGAGCGATGACTAATCGCTCTTTTTTTATGACGGCTCCCATATGCGCCGATGCGAATGTGAACTAATCTACGAAATCAGCCCCTCCTCGAGCCCGATCCTGACAGCATCGACATTGTTGTTGGCATCCATCTTGATATAAATCGACTGCAAAATCTTCTTCACGGTATTCACGGACAGATACCGGTTCTCGGCGATCTCATCCCGCGAAAGCCCGTGATACAAATCGCCCAGCACCTCAAGCTCCCTCTCGGAAAGCTGGATTGTATCCCTGATATTCTGCTCCCTCTTATACGCATTCATGACCGCTGCGGTCTTCTTAGCATAAATCGACGCTTTCTTTTCTATGGATCTCAGCCACTCTTCAGGCACGCCATGCCCCGTCTGTTCCGACAACACCAGCAGCAAAGGACGCATATGCCTGCCCATCTCAATAAACGGCATCTCAAACTCGCCATCGAACGAGAGCGCATAAGCCTTTTTGAAATCAACGACAGCCCCCGCAGCATCGCCGATGCTCGCCTTCGCCACCGCGGTCATCAACGAAAGAATAAGCTCGCTTATCAACAGACGCTCCTGAGGCTCCCTAGGATAAGCATTGTGCAAAACCGTCAAGGCCTGCTCGTATTTTTTCGACGCAATATGGTGCTTGACGCACACGAACAGCTCCCTCGTTGGCATGCGGACTTCGGAAGTCGCGTCTTTCTCGTCCATGACCAACCAGGACGGCGCCAAATCAGGCAGCCCGATCTGCACGAAAAAGTAGCCGGTGAACAAATCAAAAAGAAGCTGCCTGTTCCAAAACTCCTGGATGTCCAAATGCGCCCGGAACCGCTTAAGCACCTCCTTGATTTGCGGATAATCACCCTCGAGCATTGCCACCCTCATCAGATAAAAAGCCGCCATCGCCTCAATGCTGTACTGCTTCTTCTCGCTCGCCTTCTGCATAGCCTGCCTTGCAAAGCTCTTGACCTCCGCCGGGCGGTTTCTGTAAAACGCAAGCTCGCAATCGACAAGATCGTCATATCCATAGTACATGCTGTGATGCGTCTCTGCGATATAATGCGCGGTCTGCTTTGCAGCATCGACAAATCGGTCGATCTCGCCTCGGTCGGCGCCCTCGCCGACCAGGCACGCAAGCGTCCTGATATCGGCGACGAAAAACGCGCCCGTCGCTTCCGATGGCGGCAACGATGAGCGCAGGAAATACTCCATCGATTTCTTGATGTACTTCGGCGCGTTATACTCATGCGACACCGTGCAATTAAACATATCCAAATATACCATGTTGCTGTAGCTCGCATAAAGAATCTTAGTGGCGACCGGCGAATCCTTTTGTTCCCATTTCTCGATGATCTCGTGCGTTTTCGTAATCGCCTCCTCATACTTGCCCATGCCGGCATAAAGAAGCGGAATGAAATAGTCTTTCAATGTTATGATGCTGACATCATCGGCATCTACGCCGTCCGCGTCCAATCGGTCGATGATCTCGATGAAATACTCGCAAGTGTCATACGGCAACCTGAACGGATATGAGAAAAGAAGCTGCACCATGGTCGCATACTTCTTCGCTAGCGCCAAATAAAAAAGTGTGTCCAAGCAGAAGCTGTTTGCCGTGCACCATTGCGCCGCATGGAGATACACCTCGCGCCTCTCGTCTTCTGACAGGATATGCTGCTTGCTCTTCAAAAATTCCCAATATAGCGGGTGGACCCTGTCCGTGCCCGAAAAGCTGTCTGACCAAACGAAAGATGCGAGCTGCGGGGGCATCTCCAAAACAGCAGTCCCATGAAAAAGCTCATGCAGGTTCGACAAAGGCAAGTTCGATGCCAACGACAGCTTGACCATGAGCTTTTGCACGTCTTCCGGAAAGTCGTTGAAGGCCTCGACCTCCATTAGCTTGAATATATTGTTTTTCATCGTTTCCAAAGCGAGGGGGAGATTGGACGGCATCCGCTTCAAGACCATGGAAAATAGCCGGATCGCAAGCGCCCAGCCCTTCGTGGAGTCGAGAAGCAGCGGGATCTGCGCATTCGGCACTCGTAAATCGCGCTGACTTAAAAAATCGATGATTTCATCGCTCGTAAACCGCAGCTCATCTTCAGTCACAATGCTGACCTGCCCCTTGGAAAACAAAGAGACAGCGTTGATGGCGGGTTCTGTCCTGGAAATGATTATGACACACGCACCCGGGATTTGAAGATATGCGCAACGCTCAGCAAATGTCAGAGCCTGCTCTGATTGAATCAAGTGAAAATCGTCTAAAACAAGGTATGTTTTATGCGAACGATGCTCCGTTGTCTTAATGACATCCGCAAACTGCTTAAAGCGGGCGAGCGTTTCCGGGAAGCCGGATTCGCGCAGCTTGTTCGCCAAATCAGGATTATCATATGAAATGCTATGAGTAAGATTGTCCCAATATCTCGAGCCGATATTGTCACCCTCGGTCAATTGAACCCACCGGACAATCGCATCCTGCTGCTGTTCCACAAACTGCCGGACTGCCTGCGTCTTGCCATATCCTGCTCCGGCAATGACATAAACAAGCTTGCTCGCGGTCGCTTGTTCCAACAGACGGTTAATCCTCGGCCGCAGCATATATTGCGTTGCCGGCTGCGTTTCAGCAGATATTTCATCATAAGCAATATCCATAATAATCGCTTTCTCCTTTAGTTATCAGTCCATCGCCCGCCGACATGCGGCATCATTCTGAGAGCGCTTGCGCCCGAAGAATCTTTCTCCCAGTCAATTAGCCGCAATCATAGAATGTCATTCTGAGGGCGCTTGCGCCAGAAGAATCTTTATTGCAGAGTTTACGCCGCGCCTTCCCATCAGACCCGCTTCGACCAACAACAATTCTTCGCCTTCTTGCCGCTGCCGCACGGACAAGGATCATTACGCCCGACATTCTTCCACAACGCGGACAAACGCGCCCGCAAATAGGCCATCACCTCTGCCGGCGACTGCCCTCGCTGCGTGAGCGCCGACACCAAATCGACAGCGGGACGCGCATAGGAGAAAAACCGTTTCAACCCGCCACACAAATAGTTCAAGCCCGGCTCCCCGGTGTTGGATAGCTCGAACCTGTCCTTGGGGCAACCGCCGTTGCAGACAAGCAACCACTCGCACTCTCGGCATTCCTTTGGAAGCGCATCGCGTTTGGCATCGCCAAATTTGATCTGTGCCGGCAAATTTGCCAGCGAACTCAGATTGTCAGCAGAAATATCGCCAATCTTATGTTCAGGTGCGACGAAGTGGTCGCATGAATACACTCCGCCATCCTGCTCAACAACCAACACACGGCCGCATGTCGGCGCCATCCAGCATAAACCAGCCTCGCCGCCTGCCCAAACATGAGCCGCCTCCGCGAACAATTGGACCTCAACGCTGCCAAGGTCGTTCAGCAACCATTCATCAAAGACAGCGCACAAAAACTCGCCATATAATTCGCCGGTAACGCTATCCGGCGTGACCAAGCTCACACCGCTCGCGCCCATGGACGAGCTACCGGATCCTCTTACGGAGGCATCCGCCGCCAAATCGCCGAATGCTCCCGAACTCTGCGCCTCCTCGGCCGAATCGCCGGAGGCTCCCGAACTCTGCGCCTCCCCGGCCGAATCGCCGAATGCTCCCGACCTATGCGCCTCCCCGGCCGAATCGCCGGAGGCTCCCGAACTCTGCGCCTTCCCGGCCGAACCAACGGGGACTCCCTCTCCGCGTAAACGCCGCACGATAGGAATAAACTGGATCCACTTAGTGTCAAGCTCGCGCAAAGCCCTATAAACCGCGAGAGGGTTCATAGCAGCATCAGACGTGACCGTGCAAAGCAAATCCGGCTGAATGCCATGCTCCTGCAGCAAACGCACCGCCGCAACAACGCGATCATAAGTGCCATTGCCGCGCTTATCCTTGCGATACCGATCATGGATCAATCGGGTGCCATCGATGCTCACGCCGGCATCGAACCCTTCCTCTGCCATAAATGCGCACCATTCGGCATCCAGCAACGTTCCGTTAGTTTGAAGATTATTCCAGCAAGCCCATCCTTGAGGCAAGCATCTCTTCTGAATTTCCACAGCCTTGCGATAAAAATCCAGTCCCGCGATGGTCGGCTCTCCGCCGTGCCAGACAAAATTAACATTCGGCCCCTGCGATGCATAGATATATTGCCGAATAAAACGCTCAAGCACATCATCCGACATCCGTCCGCTGCCGCCTATCTGAACGCCGCTCCCGCTGCCGCCCATCTGAACGCTGCTCCCGCTGCCGCCTATCTGAACGCCGCTCCCGCTGCCGCCCATCTGAACGCCGCTCCCGCTGCCGCCCATCTGAACGCTGCAGCCGATGCCGCTCCCGCTGAGACCGCTCCCGCCGACACCGTTGCCGCCCATACGCCCGCCACCGTCGCCGCAACCCACGACATCGAGCTTCGTGCCTAAATAATAACAGTAACTGCACTCCAGGTTGCACCGCGACCCGACAGGCTTCACCATCAAAGAAAAAGGCCGGACAGCGCTCATTTTAAATGCCGGCCGAAGAACTCGAGCACCTTCTCCCACGAATCCATGGCCTGCACAGGCCTGTATGCCTCTCGGTCATACGACCAAAAACCATGCCCCGCACCATCATAACGATGGAAAGTATAGTCCTTCCCATATTTTTTCAGCTCCGCCTCTTGCAAATCGACCTGATCGGGAGTGGGAAATTGGTCATCATTCCCAAAAATTCCAAGCAACGGACAAGCAAGCTGAGGCGTCAAATCGATTGGCGCGACCGGGTTTGATGGAGACAGATCCTCTTTCGCCATCACGACACGCCCGCCCCAACAATCGACCGCCGCATGGAAACCGCTCACCTTGCATGCTGCGAGGAAAGCATGCCTACCGCCGGAACACATGCCGATTACGCCGGCCTTCCCGCTTGAATACGGAAGCGACGCCAAGTAATCCAACGCGCCTTTGCAGTCCTCCATGACGCTGTCATCGGATACTCCTCCGCCTTCGCGCGCCTTCATGGCAATTTCGCCCGGCTGCCCATGACCGAAGCTCTCGTATATGTTCGGGCAAATCGCAACATACCCATGCTGAGTAAACCGTCTGGCGATTTCACGGTTGATCTCGTCCCATCCGGGCATATGCGGTATCAGCACAATCCCCGGAAATGGCCCCTTCCCAAGCGGCCTCGACATATATGCATGAACTCTGTTTCCGCCGTTGCCGCGCATTAGCACAGTTTCCGCAAGCATTCCTTCATAATCATCAGTCTGTAGTTGATTCCACATAACAACCATCCCTTCATATATATAATTCTGCACCACATTATATACCGCAAACGTTGAAAAAAGCAATACGCACATGAATCAAATCAAAGCTGTAGCTGCCGGATGCACGCCTCTCTCGGATTCATACGAACAGATACAAGACAATGCAAGACCGGATGCGCACTTTTCATTGCATTAAACTCGCATAAAACGTGAGGCTCCGCCCCACAACCCAGACGCCGCGCGCTCCGGCTCAATTCGCTTACGGCCGAAATGAATTCGCCCTGCGAATTTGTGCCTCCGCGCCGGCGCACCGCGCTTCGCGCGGCGATTGTACCTAAGCGTAGAAGAATATTTTATTATTCATTGGTGTTGCGAAGCGCTTAGGTACTATATATAATACAGCAATGAATGCAATAGACATAAAAAACCTGACATTCGCATACGACAGCAAAAGACCAATACTGCAGAATGTCAACCTCACAGTAAAAGAAAACGAAATATTCATAATTGCAGGCAGCTCAGGCAGCGGCAAAACAACACTATGCCGAATAATATGCGGCATAATCCCGCATGCGATAAAAGGAACAATAACCGGCAGCATAACAATCAAGGACACCGACACGTCGAAGCTGACCCTGCCGCAAACATCCCTCCTCGCAGGCCTGGTGTTCCAAGACCCAGACAGCCAGATCATCAGCACGACGCTCGAAGACGAAATAGCATTCGGCCTTGAAAACTCGTGCACTCCGCCGGACGAAATCAGACACCGCGTAGACGAATTGCTCAAAGAATTCGGACTGGAAAACGAACGCGCGCAAAACCCCGCACGCTTATCCGGCGGCCAGAAAAAGCTCCTGACAATAGCAGCAACGATCGCCCCCTCACCGCCGATACTCATCCTTGACGAACCAATGAGCGGGCTGGACGACCAGAACCGCAGCCTTGTGCTCTCGACAATCTATAACCAGCATGCCAGCGGAAGAACAATTATAATCGTCGAACACGACCTGAAATCCGTCCAATTCGCGGACAAATGGCTGCTGCTGGACAACGGCTCCGCAATCGCCTGCGCCCCCCCGCATGAGCTCCTAAAAAACAAAGAGTCTCTCGTTGAATTGGGGGTGTGGGCATGATTGAGGTCAACAACGTCGCATTCACATACCCTCACACCAAGAAGCAGATATTCAGCAACTACTCCATAGTTTTTGAACGCAATGAGATCACAGC
>WRMX01000122.1 GCA_009776905.1 Oscillospiraceae bacterium | reverse complement strand
ATCACGCATGATGTATACATAACGATTCAGGAAAATATATCGGGCCTTCGTGAAACCGCCGCGTTTTTTGGGTGGGCAAATAGAATCACAGCCCGCAAATGCTAGAAAACAGGGGGACGGATCTGATGTTTCCGAACCATTTCTGATTATAACACTCATGCACGGAAAACGCACGAAAAACCGAAGGAGGGCTCAACTTGCGGGACATGCAAAAGAAAGCCCACATTTTCAATGGCTGCGGGCTTTCTATATTCTGGTGCGAGAGATGGGCTTTTTTTCTTATGGGACAGAGTAACGGCCTACTGTAGATCAGCAAGCAGGACATAGCTTAATCAGACTCACAGCCGAAATCTCCGGCTTTGAGCTTCTTCTGCATTTCTCGCAAAGTCTCCAAATAAGCCTTCTCCACATCGCTTAACTCGTCTGCAAGCTGCGCCCGATATGAGTCATATTCACTGTGTGCTTTAATGACTGCGGCTGCATGGGTTATTTTGCCCGAATCCTCTAAAACACCCATGCCAAAGTCCTGCGAGAACTTGTCAAGCGTTACTAGCCAGTCCCGCATATACATCGGTTCCTGCGTTGACGCTTTCAGCTCCGCCATATCAAAGAAAGCGTTGACCATACGACGAAGTGCGAAAAGCTCGTTTTCGGTCATGTAGTTTTTAGCAACTGTTACTTCGCTTTTTATGGGGCGATTGCCTTTGAAAACAGTCAATCCCATGAACGGCAGTTCCGCATTGGCGCGGTCAAAGATGATTTCGCTTGCGGTATGCCCGCTGACAGCATAATGCAGCTTGTTCTGCACGATTTTGAAAAACTCTATCGTTTCAGGCATAGTGGCGTTGTAGTCAAGGCTTGTAGCGTATAGATCGAGGATTTGGCGGTACATCACCTTTTCGCTGGCGCGTATGTCGCGGATGCGCTCCAATAGCTCTTTCCAATACAAACCGCCACCCATGTTCTTGAGTAGTTCATCATTCATGGCAAAACCTTTTTGCAGGTATTCATGCAGAGTCCGCGTCGCCCATTGCCGGAACTGTGTCCCACGTCGCGATTTCACACGGTATCCAACCGCGAGAATGACATCAAGGCTGTAAAGTGACACAGGCTTGTCGGAATTTGGAATGTGCATATTTTGCACATTGCTCTTTTCATCAAGCTCGTTATCGTTAAAAACACTACGGATATGTTTTGTGATAACAGACCTTTCACGCCCAAACAGCTCTGCCATCTGCGCTTGGGTCAGCCAAAGGGTTTCGCCCTCCATGCGAACGTCGATTTTTGTCAGGCCGTCCACGGTTTGGTATATGATGATTTCGTGTTTATCGCTCATTGCAATGATACCTCCACTCTCTTGGGACACAAGCTCCTAAATACTGGCTACGCTCGCGCTCGATAGCACTATCGAGCGCGTATTATACATACGATAAAGGTTAAAGCAGCTATAAGGTCAATAGTAATTTTTTAGCCATGAGGCCATGGGAACAGTTCTGTGTGTCCCATCTCGCGTCCAAAGCTACATGTGACGTGAAGAGCCGTCCGCTATGTACTGTGTGCTGATTCTGTTAGCGACTTTGTTAGCGAAATGTTGCCAAAAGGCTTTATTTTTTTCGATTGGAATATATAAACAGCGTAAATATTATTGTCGGCGACATGGGTGAAAACCTAGTAATTTCAAAAGAAAACCCGCAGTTTCAATTGCTGCGGGCTTTCTATATTTTGGTGCGAGAGATGGGACTTGAACCCACACGCCATTAGACACACGCCCCTCAAACGTGCCTGTCTACCAGTTCCAGCACTCTCGCAAACGCGAGTCTGATTATATCGTTGAAAATAATGTTTGTCAATGGTTTTTTTGCCCTTGCGCAAAAGAGGAACATACTTTGGAATTTACCCTTGCGCAAAAGAACAGCCCCGCGTTCACCGCGTCATTACCCGTACACAGCGGAGCTTATCCTCGTGCTTGGGAGGATCACCCTGCTGATAATAGCTGCTGCCTGTGCGCGGTTGATGTTGCTACCGGGAGCGAAAGTGCCCGCATCGTCGTTGCCCGTCAGGACGCCGGCCTTGTAAAGCGTGATGATGGAGCTGTAGTATGGAGTGCCGCTATTGACGTCCGGCAAGGAATTGACCGTGTTATTCAAGGCGAACTCCGACGGCGGCAGGGCGCGTGAGAATATGTACGCAATCTCCGCCCTCGTAGCTGCGCGGGAGTAGTTCGTGAAGTCGCCGGCCACGACGATCCCATTGGCCAATGCATAGTCCACGTACACCTGGTACCACGGGATGCCCTGGACGAAATTCTCCGTTCCTGTCATATATATGCTGTGGATTCTCGCCGCGACCGTTATGGCCTCGGCGAGGCTCATGTTGCCCGCCGGGTTGAACGTGTTGTCGGGATTGCCGGACATAAGTCCGTATTCATAGGCGTTTGCCACGACCTGCATGTCATTGTAGCCATACCACGCATCCTCGTTCACGTCGTTGAACATACCGGGGGTATATATCCTTATCTTGGCGAAGTTTGACATCGAGCCTGTGGACGGGGGCTCTGCGTCACCGGGAGCGGCGTCTGCGTCCCACTTGGCGAATAAGACGATGTCGGCCGTCACGGGCGTTGTGAAGACATATGCCGTCGCTAGCGCCGCGTCATAGTACCACCCATCGAATGTGAAGCCCGTCTTTGTCGGGTTTGGAGATGGCTGTGCCGCCGTGCCGCCTGAGTTGACGATCTGGGCCGCGACAGCGCTGCCGCCGTTGGTGTTGAACGTGACGGTGTATGTTACCGGCATCGTGGCGGTGGCCTCGTTGGAATCGGCGCCTGGCACTCCGACTTTAACCGAGCGAACATAGTAGGTGTATGTCTTGCCTGCCTCCGCTGTGGCGTCCGTATAAGCTGTTGTGTTGGCGACGACGGACAATAGCAGTATAAAGCTACCGCTGCCTTCTTTTTTATAGATGGAGAAAATCTCTTCATTGTCTGAATTATCTTGCCAATTCAGGGTAATGCCGCCCGCGTTTGCTGTAGCCGTCAGGTTGCTTGGCGCTACCATGGGAACTAATACCATCGTGGCGGTGGCTTCGTTTGAGATAGGCGAGCTAATGCCCTCTATTCTCTTCGCCTGAACAGTGTAGGAATATGTTTTGCCCACTTCCGCCGTAGTGTCCAGATAGGTCGTAGCATTTGCGGGGGCGTTGCCATCAAGGAGCTCCCAGCTTCCGCTGCCCTCTTTTCTGTTGATTCTGAAACCGATTTGGGTTGTCGTATTGGACTTCCAGCTCAGGGCAATGCCGCCCGCGACCGCCACAGCTGTCAGTTCGCTTGGCTGAGGCCAGAATCTATGCGTCCGTTCATTGGACCAGGCGGAATAGAGGCGAAATGGCAACATGCCGTTATAAGCCCTGACCCTATACGTATATAGCTTGCCTTCTTCCGCCGATGTGTCCGTATAGGTCGTTACATTGGCGCCGACGGTCCCCGAGCCAGCAATAGAATATTTCCCGGGGTGCAGTTCGGACCAGGTACTGCTGCCTTCCTCTTTCCTTTCGACAATGAACCCGTCCTCATTGTCTGAATTGTCCTTCCATGTCAGCTTGGGGCCTTCCTGCGATTGCAGCGATGTCAGCCCGCTCGGCGCCGCCGGCGGATCTGCAGCGACGGCAGTGATTGGCATTGCCGCGACCAGACATGTTACCATGGCGAGGGTCAGAATGGCCGACAGGGTTCTCCTTGGTTTATTCTTCATCATGATTCCTCCTGCATTATTCTCAATGGAATACATCGACCAAATCGTGATGGCCTTGTCTCTGTACTTCCGCTTTACCTTCTGTTTTTCCATCTGCAAATGATACCATATTTTCTGCAAACGCGCAATATGGTTTTGGCGTTGGGAACCCGGCTGTTGACAAGGTTTGAGGTTGATGGTCACTTTGGCCATCAACCTCTTTATATTCGTTTTTGCCATCGGAAACCTTGCTATTGTCAGGGGTCGAGGTTGATGGTCACTTTAACCATCAACCTCTTTATATTCGTTTTTGCCGTCGGAAACCCTGCTATTGTCAGGGGTCGAGGTTGATGGTCACTTTAACCATCAACCTCTTTATATTAGTTTTTGCCGTCAGAAACCTTTCTATTGTCAGGGGTCGAGGTTGATGGTCACTTTAACCATCAACCTCTTTATATTAGTTTTTGCCGTCGGAAACCCTGCTATTGTCAGGGTTTGAGCTTTGTGTTCATTATGAACACAAAGCTCAATTATTGCCGTTGTATTGCCTTTTGTAGCCCCGCTGTTGAGAGGGCGTGAGGTCTTATTTAGAGGATAAGGGTTAAAGCAACTCCAATGTCAATAGCAAATTTTTTAATATGTTGCTTGTTTCCCATAACATAAGAGCTTTCGCCAAAAACCTCTCGTTCGCGGCTATTACCCTGCGTCCACACGCCCTTGGCGCCCATGCGTATCAGACAAAAGCCCTCAAACGCGCGTCTATTGCTCGTTCCAGACCGAGACGCCCTGCTTCGTGGAATCGTATAATGCGTCGTCCGTCGTGATCTTCTTGTTCTCATATGTGTATATCGCCGTTGTAGTCGGCATGTACGGGCTTGTCACCTCCTGCAGTATCTCAAAGCCCTTCGTCTTTGAAAACCACATAAACATCGTCATTCCCTGAATCTCGTAGCTATAGACCACGCAATCCTGGCCATCCACCTTCGCATCGGGGAACAGCGTCACCTTCAGGTCGGGGATCTTGCTGGGGTCATATTCAGGGATCAGGCCCGGGTCGTATCCAGGTGTCGGCGTCTTTGGCGTCTTCCTATAAATCCCCATTGACGCGCCCTTGTTCCATTCCCAAGCGTAATAGAACTGCGCGTCCTCCTTGTTGATGATGCAGTCCACCACGCCTTCCTTTTCAGGCAGCGGATACACGATGTACAGCATTTCGGTACGGCTGATCGGGAACGTGACGTTGTCTCGGTTCCAATAGTCGCCGATGGTCAGGTTGTATACCGTCTGCCACTTCCCGCCCTGCTTCTCAAACTGCCCGTTCATCCTCTTGGTATAGAACGTATTCCCGCTGCCGGGGGATTTTTGGTATTGGGCGAGGATGTTCTGGAGCTCCTGCCAGGTGATGATCTTGCCACCGGTCGGCGCGTCCTGGATGAGTGCTTCCACCCCGGCCCTGATTGTTGCCAGCTCCGCCGCAGTATAGCTAACCTTGATTTCCGGCCCGCTCCCGCTCGGCGCCGTCGGGGTCGGCGTCGTTGGCTCCTCCGGCGTTGTCGTCGTCGGCGAAGTAGGCTCCTCCGGCGTTGTCGGCGCCGTCGTGGTCGGCTCGGCTATCTCCGGTGTCGTGCCTTTGAGCTTCTCCACGACGCGTACGGATATCGCCAGGGCCTGCTCTCTCGTCGCGCTCGCGAAATTGGCGGCCTGCTCCGCCGTAGTAGTCGCGCGAGGGCTGAAATTGTTGTTGCCCGTCCCGCCTATTACATTTTTGGTAAACATGAAATACACGCTCTCACGGGCGTAAGCGGAAATCTTTGCGTCATCCGCGAACGGCGCGGGCATTGTGAACGCCAGAGGGTATTTCGCGTCGTTTGCGAGAGTCCACCCGTCGATCGTCGCCGCCTTGTAGACCCGCGTCAGCATCGCCGCCGCCTGCTCCCGGCTTATCAGCGTGTCCGGCGCGAAAGTGGTTGCTGTCATGCCTCCCACGATGCCGACGCTGTACGCCTTGAGCACCTCGGGGTCCGATGTGTCGGTAAATGGATTGCTTGACGGCACGGCAGTTGTCTTGCCCGTGAGGTTCTCATACAGCTTCACCGCCACTGCGGCGAACTCCGCGCGGGTTATCGGCTTTGTGAAGTCCTTGTCGTTCAGCACCGGGGGAATCAGCCCGTTGCTTAGTGCTTTTTCCAGCTCGGGTACCGCCCAGTCCGAAGCGTTCGACCACGGCGCATCCTTCCCCACCGGCTCTTCTTCGGGCAGGATGCGGTCCCCGTCCGACCATTTCTGCCAATTGCCGCTGTAGCCATACCTCCACCAGCCCGTGAAGCTGTTCCCGTCCTCATGCAGGACGAAAACTATCTGGCCCGCGTCTCTTTCCGCCACTAAGCGGCTTGGGGCTTCCGTCCAGCCGTATAGGACGTTGTCGACCACTATGCCCTCTACCTTGCCGTCGTCCCACTCCGGGTACTGCCCCGTGACTTTGTCGCCTGCTTGCACCAGCGACAGACGGTCGTAGTATGTGTCATACTCCCCCGTCCAGGATGCTTTGCCGGGCGTGAACTCCAGCAGGCTCCAGTCGAATGTTTCATACGTCGGGTAGGATACCAGTTCCTCGACCGATGTAAAAAACACGCTCGCGCTGGCGAGGAAGCTTTCTTCGGTGGCATTGTACTCCTGATATAAGCGCACCTCATAGTCGCCGCCCTCCTTCGGCGCCGAGAGCTCGACTTGTCCTGTTCCTTCCTTCACGTATTCCCAGTTTCCATAGCCTAAATAGTCTTCCGCCGCAGCCCCGGACTTCGCGACGGCGACCCATGCCCGTGCTTCTTTCTGCTCCGCAGTGATGCCGGAATACGTCACGATGACGGCTTCACCCGCCCCATAAGTGGTTTTGTTCAGCGACAGCGTCACCGCCGCAGACGCGGAGATGGTGAGCAGGCTGAGCGCCATTATGAGCGCCAGCGCGATGGATATGAATCTCTTTTTCACATTGATTTCCTCCCTTTATAATTATTGTGTTATGTGGCTGAACTTGAACCTAACGTGAGGCTCGCGCACGTCAGAATCAGCGCCATGCATCCATCATACACAAAAGCAAAAAAAAAGGAAGGGGTAATTTATTCACAAAACTAACCCTTTGCTGTTATTATTTCATTATATGTTTTTTTATGGGACACTCCCCGTCCCGCACGCGCCCCATTCTTTACTCGAAGGACCGCACCCAGACTGAAATCTCCGCGCGGCTCTCGACCGGCAGCTTCTTCAACAGATTGCGGACGTGCACCTTGACAGTCTCCACCGAAATGCTCAATACTTCGGCAATCGCCACATTAGGGTAGTCCCGGCGCAAGTAACGCAAAATCTCGGCTTCCCGCTTCGTCAGCTTAAATTCGGACGCAATGGCGGCAATCTGCGGCTCATAGGCGCCTCCCCTCAATATCTTCTTGCGAATCGAACTCTCATGCTCGCTTACCTCGGCGGCGCTCAGGTGCTGCTTGCGCAATATGTCGCTGCGCGAATTGCCGTCCATTAGCATCATGGCAATCTCCCGCTCCTCGGGCGTGAGCGGCTCCGCTTGCACCCCGTCCTCGGCCTCTTCCCTCTCCATATCATCGAGGAGCGATTGCGTTTTCCTTGCAAGCTCGGAGCATTCCTCCGGGGAAATTGGCATGAATTCGTCAAATTTCTGCAAGGCAGTCCTGCAGGCCTCGAACGCTTCGGCCGTCCTGCCGGTGTCGTGGAACAGTTTGGCAATGTAGAAATAAATATCCGCCGAGAATGTCAGCATCGACACCTTGCCTTCGGCCTCGGCCTTAAGCTGGTATTCCATGGAAACGGTCAGCATGTTCTCCGCCTCGCCCATGCGCTTCGAGTCAAGGTATATTACGCCAAGGAGCAGATATGTGCCCGCCAGCGATTCGTCATAAACGCCGCTGCCCCGTTCATTCAGACGCCTGACGATCTCAATGTTTTTATAAACCATCCTTTCCGCTTCTTCATAATGCTGCATGTAATAGTATATAACGCCCTGGTTGTTATACATTGTCGCCAATATGTCCTCATGGGTGTCCGGGTCGCGCTTGGCAAGCCGCTCCTGGATGACGAGCCCCGCTTCATTAATCTCCACGGCTTCCGCCAGGCGCCCGGAATGCACATACGTGTTGCAGAGGTTGGCATAGCTGGTCACGACCCACCGCTCATATGCGTCGGGGTTTTTAGCGGTCATCTTCTTTCGCAACTCCAGCGCCGCTTTTTGCATCCTCTCCGCTTCCTCGAAACGGTGGCTGCTGTCATAGATGAGCCCAAGGTTGTTATATGCCATGGCCAGAGTGTTATCAAAGGTTTCAGGCCCGCTGGCGCTCGCCTTCTTGTATGTCTCGACCATGCCAAGCAGCATTTCCTCGGCTTCTTCCATACGGCCGGTGTTCAGATAGACCGCGCTGAGGTTTTGCATGAGCTTGGCTATTTCGATTTCATATGCGCTGGAGGCGTTCTCGTTCAGGCCGCGGAACAATTCCAACGCTTTTAAGACAACGGCTTCCGCGTCGGCGTGGCGATTGGCCTGGATGTAGAAATATGCAAGGCTTCTGTAGCAGTCGGCCAAAACCGAATCCGGCGCGCGACCGCCGCCTTCGAACACTGGGGTGCTCATGGCCTCCGTGCCTCCCGCTCCGCTCGCGACCCCCGGGGTGCTCATGGCCTCCGCGCCGCCCTCGGTCGCCGCAACCTCCGTGCCGCCCTCGGCCCCCGCAGCCCCCGTGCCGCCCTCGGCCCCCGCAGCCC
>WRMX01000121.1 GCA_009776905.1 Oscillospiraceae bacterium | reverse complement strand
CTTCATTTAGCGCAGCAAGGAGGCGGAGCGGTGCGAAACTGAGGCAAGGATGCCTCATTTGAGCACAAATGAAGCAAAAAAAACGTCTGCCGAGCGCAAGGCACTGAACAGATACTATGTTTTTATTTGCGCGTATGATATACTGGCAGAAAAATGAACTCCGGAGGACGAGCGATGGTGTCCGTGCTCAAGGCCGGCGCGCGCGGCCAAATGCGCGCCAACGCGCCGCGCATATTCATAACAGCCATAATCTTCGTCGCCATCACGACAATCATGTCGGAGCTGCGATACCGCCTGCCCGGCACGGCAGATGCATATGGGCGCTACTTGGACCAGCTGGCAGCCGGCAAATACCAAAACCTGAACACGATCTTCTCGTACCTCAGGCCGACAGGCCTGCCATTCTACGTCCTATTATGGCTCGCCGCTCCGATAATAAACGCAGGCTTCCTCAGCTACACGCTAAAAATATCCCGCGAGCAAGGCGCAGAGTACAAGGACCTGATGAACGGCTTTCTGTATTTCGGCAAGATAGTAGCAATCCACGTCGTAACATCCGCCCTCGTCTTCCTGTGGTCGCTGCTCTTCATATTCCCCGGCATCGCGGCGCATTACAGATACAGGCAGGCCGTCTACATCTTGTTCGACGACCCAAGGAAAGGCGTTTTCCAATGCATCGGCGAGTCAAGGAAACTTATGCGGCGCAACAAGACCGACCTCTTTATTCTTGACATGTCGTTTCTGGGCTGGTTCATCGCGGACATCGCCGTGGCATACTTTCTCCCCGTGCCCGTCAATCTGCCTGTAATTTCAATTTTCCTGATGCCCTACCTGTGCCTGACCCGCGCGGCGTACTATAACCGCCTCATCAGCGACATTTCAACGTGACTTAACGTGGGGGTTCCACAAAGGTAAATGGGCGAGGGCAAGCCTCGCCCCTACGCTCAATGCCCGGGAAACAGGCAATGCAACATATCCCATGCCGTAACATAAAAGGAAAAGGTGCGAAACTGTGAAAAAAGACATGACTACCGGCATCGAGTGGAAACAAATACTGCTATTCACTCTGCCGATAATGGCCGGAAACCTGCTGCAGCAACTATACAACACCGTCGACGGCATCATCGTCGGACAATTCGTGAGCGAAAGCGCTTTCTCCGGCGTCGCCACGTGCCAGCCGCTGACCTTCTTCTTCCTGTCGTTCGCAATGGGCCTGTCCGTCGGGGTCGGCATCGTCGTCTCCCAATACTTCGGCGCCGGCAAGCACGACAAGCTCCCCGTGGCGATAGACACCGCGCTGCTCCTGCTTGGCACCCTTGGGCTCGCGCTCATGGTTGTAAGCTTCCTCGTCGCGCCGCTCATACTGAGGGCCGTGCTCAACGTGCCCGACGGCGTAATCCAATATTCAATCACATATTTCCGCATATACGCGCTCGGCCTCTTCTTCCAGTTCATATACAACAGCATCGCCGCAATGCTGCGCGGGCTGGGCGACTCCAAGGCGATCCTC
The DNA here is from genome assembly GCA_009776905.1 of Oscillospiraceae bacterium. GTDB lineage: Bacteria > Bacillota > Clostridia > Oscillospirales > Oscillospiraceae > WRMH01. The sequence goes on along the minus strand of WRMX01000121.1, from coordinate 7,450 downwards.
TTCTTCCTCGTCATCGCGACTGTTCTCAACACGATCCTGGACCTGACCTTTGTCGTCGTCTTCCATTGGGACGTCGCGGGCGCCGCCATCGCGACCGTCATCGCGCAAGTCGTCTGCGCCTCCGTCTCGTATGTCTATCTGCGCAGGAAGTTCCCGTTCGTCAAATCAGGCGAGCATTGGGACGGCAAGATATCAAAGACGATGACGAAGCTCGGCCTGCCCATCGCGATCCAGCAAAGCGTCGTCTCCATAGGGCAAGGCTCGATGCAGCGGCTCGTCAACACTTTCAGCATCGAGGCGCCCGGCATAATGGCCGCATATGGCGCAGCCACCAGGCTGAACAACTTCCTGTACATCCCGATAATGGGGTTCCAGTCCGGGCTCGCGACCTTCACGGGCCAGAACATGGGCGCGGGCAAGCTCGACCGCGTCAGGCGTGGCTTCCATAAGACAATTCTGATGTCATTGTCTATAACCGTGGCAATGTGCATTTTCATGTATATATTCGCCGGCTCGGTCATAACTCTGTTTGGGCTATCGGGCAACGCCCTGACGGTCGGCAAAGAGCAGATCAGGTTCCTCGCGATGTTCATATGGATGTTCTGCTGCTACATGACATTGGGCGGCGTCCTGCAAGGCTCCGGCGACACGGTGCTGCAATCTGCGACGACGCTCTCGGCGCTCGTCACGCAAATCGTCGCCGCATATACGCTCGTCCATTTCGGAGTGCTGGGTTATAACGCAGCATGGGTGAGCACGCCTATCGGCTGGACGGTGGCGATCACCATCACGTACACCCGCTATTTCACGGGCGGATGGAAGAAAAAAGCTGTCGCGGGCAAGCTCTCCCGCGAGGCCACCGAGATCGGCGACGGCGGCATGATGTAATGTTTGCTTCGCAATCTTCAACTGTGCTATTTATGATAACATGGGTTCAACCCACAGCCCGGATGCCGCGCGCTCCGGCTAAATTCGCCATACACGCCCAATGAATCCGCCCTGCGAGTTTTAGCCTGCGCACCGCCGCACCCCGCTTCGCGCGGCGCGGTCGTATCACGGAGCATAACATAATGCAGATGAAAGGACTGATCCCCATCGCCAAATATAGCTTCTTCGCTTTGATATCGCGCATGCGCAACATCGCGCGATGGTCGCTCATGCGCAACAGCGCCCGCGAAAACGTGCAGGAGCACTCGCACATGGTCGCCGTCATCGCGCACGCGCTCGCCGTCATCAGGCGCGACATATACGGAGGCAGCATCGACCCCGGGCGCACCGCTGCGGCAGCGCTGTTCCACGATGCCTCCGAAATATTCACAGGCGACATGCCTACGCCCGTCAAATACTTCGCCCCGGACATTATGGCCGCGTATAAAAAGGTCGAGGCAGTAGCGGCGCAAAAGCTGCTGTCCTCGCTCCCCACAGAGATGCGCCCCGCGTACGACGAGCTCTTTTCCGGCGCGGACGCCGAAATGGCGGCGCTCATCAAGGCTGCGGATACGATCGCTGCGTATCTCAAATGCCTTGAGGAGATGAAGGCAGGGAATCAGGAGTTCCGGCTGGCGGCGGAACAGACGCGCCGCAAGCTCGATTCCATGAAGCTGCCTGAGGCGGACTACTTCATTGAGCATTTCGCGCCCGCATTCGAAATGACCCTCGACGAGCTCAACATCGCATTCGATTAACAAGGCGCGACTTCCCAGACGCGCCGTTGTAGGGGCGATTATCAATCGCCCACAAGCCAAAATCCATAACCTATTGACATCTGCACCCCACCCACTGCACCCCCCCCCTTGTCATTCTGAACGCAGCGAAGAATCTTTCATCTATCCTGTGTAGGGGCGATTATCAATCGCCCATAAGCCAAAATCCATAACCTTTTGACATCTGCACCCCACCCACTGCACCCCTCCCCCCCTTGTCATTCTGAACGCAGTGAAGAATCTTTCATCTATCCTGTGTAGGGGCGATTATCAATCGCCCACAAGCCAAAATCCATAACCAAATAGGAGGCACCCACATGCGCGCAATAGTAACAGTCATAGGCAAAGACCGCGTCGGCATCATCGCGAACGTATGCACGCTGCTCGCCGAGAGCGGCGCAAACATACTCGACATCAGCCAAACGATCCTGCAGGACTATCTCACGATGGTCATGCTTGTCGACACATCGGGATGCTCGCTCCCCTTCGCCGAGCTCGCGGACTCGCTCAAAACACGCGGCGAGGAGCAAGCCCTGTCCATACGCATCCAACGCGAAGACATCTTCGAGGCAATGCACAGGATATGAGCATTATTCAAACATGAAGGCTTGTTAGGTCTCGTGAGTTCTCCATCCCCCACAACCCGGACGCCGCGCGCTCCGGGCAAATCCGCTTTATAGTGGAATACACAACGCGCAGCATAATATCGATGAAAGGTATGGTCATATTACCCCATGTTCAACACGACAGAAATAATGCAGACCAACGAAATGATTGACAGCCAGCACCTTGACATCCGCACGATAACGATGGGCGTCTCGCTGCTCGACTGCCCGCACCCGGACATTTCGACGGCCTGCGAAAACGTATACAATAAAATAACGCGCCTTGCCGCGAACCTCGTCAAGACAGGCGAAGAAATCGAGAGGGAATTCGGCATCCCGATAGTCAACGCCCGCATATCCGTCACGCCGATCTCCCTAATCGCGGCAGCCTGCGACACGGACGACTACTCGCCCTTTGCCGACGCCCTCGACGCGGCCGCGCGAGAAACGGGCGTCAACTTCATCGGCGGCTTCTCCGCCCTTGTCCACAAGGGTTTCACGGTCGGCGACAAACGGCTCATCTCCTCGATACCTGCCGCCCTGAGCTCCACGGAGCGCGTCTGCGCGAGCGTCAACGTCGCAACGACAAAGACCGGAATCAACATGGACGCGGTGGCGCAAATGGGCGCTGTCATCAAATCCGCAGCCGATATGACCGCCCATGCAGGCGGGCTCGCCTGCGCGAAGCTCGTCGTCTTCGCCAACGCGGTCGAGGACAACCCCTTCATGGCGGGAGCATTCCACGGCACGGGCGAGCCGGAATGCGTCATAAACGTAGGAGTATCAGGGCCGGGCGTCGTCGCGCACGCGCTCCGCACGGTCAAAGGCGAGCCTTTCGACACCGTCGCCGAGACGATCAAAAAAACGGCGTTCCGAGTCACGCGCATGGGGCAGCTCGTGGCACAGGAAGCTTCGCGCCGCCTAGGCGTCCCCTTTGGGATTGTGGACCTCTCTCTGGCCCCCACCCCAGCCGTGGGCGACAGCGTCGCGGACATCCTGGAGGAGATGGGGCTAAGCCGCGCGGGTGTTCACGGCACGACGGCCGCGCTCGCGCTGCTCAACGACGCGGTTAAAAAAGGCGGCGTAATGGCATCGTCGCACGTCGGCGGGCTTTCCGGCGCGTTTATCCCCGTCTCGGAAGATGCCGGAATGATCGCGGCGGTGGAATCGGGCGTGCTGACGCTACCAAAGCTGGAAGCGATGACCTGCGTATGCTCCGTTGGGCTCGACATGATTGCTGTCCCCGGGGATACCGACGCTTCGACCATTTCCGCGATCATCGCGGACGAGGCCGCCATCGGCGTCGTCAACAACAAGACCACTGCCGTCCGCATAATACCCGTGCCCGGCAAAGATGTCGGCGACAGGGTGGAATTTGGAGGATTGCTCGGTTCCGCGCCGATAATGCCCGTCACGGCCGGCGACAGCTCCGCCTTCATCGCGCGCGGCGGGCGCATCCCCGCCCCGATAGGCAGCCTTCGGAATTAACTGCCTCACCCATAGCTTCACCCATAGCCTCACCCATAGGCAGCCTGCGGAATTAGGCACCGCCAATAATGCATAAATAGACGCAGATTAAACGTTATACACGTAGTTATAAACGTAATCTGCGGAATTAACACTATATTAACACTTAATGTAGAAAAGTTTGATAACATTGTCCGAAATATTGAAATAATAAGGGGTTTTGTACTTGCTCCAGCTCAAAAACATCACAAAAAACTACCAAGCCGGCACGATGACCGTCGAAGCGCTCAAAGGCGTCGACCTGGAATTCCTCGAAAACGAGTTCGTCTGCGTCCTCGGCCCTTCGGGCTGCGGAAAGACGACGCTGCTCAACATCATTGGCGGCCTCGACCAATACACCCAAGGCGACCTTGTCATCAACGGAGTTTCCACAAAGGAATATAAGGATGCAGACTGGGACGCATACCGCAACCACTCCATCGGATTCGTGTTCCAGACATACAACCTCATCCCGCACCAGTCGGTGCTCTCAAACGTCGAGCTCGCCCTGACGCTCACCGGCGTGTCCAAATCCGAACGCACCGCCAGGGCAAAGCAGGTGCTCGACCAGGTCGGCCTCTCGGACCAATACAACAAAAAGCCCAACCAGCTATCCGGCGGGCAAATGCAGCGCGTGGCCATCGCGCGCGCCCTTGTGAACAACCCCGACATCCTGCTCGCGGACGAGCCCACCGGTTCTCTCGACAGCGAAACGAGCATCCAGATTATGGACCTTCTGAAAGAGATCGCCACGGAAAAGCTTGTCATCATGGTGACGCACAATCCCGATCTCGCCAATAAATATTCGACGCGCATCGTCCACCTGCTTGACGGGCTGGTCACGAGCGACACTGCCCCCATATCTCCCGACGCGCTGTCCGAGGTTGAAAAGGCCGCGAAAAAAGAGCGGCCCTCAATGTCGTTTTTCACCGCCCTTGCTTTGAGCCTCAACAACCTTATGACAAAAAAGACCCGCACGTTCCTGACGGCTTTTGCCGGAAGCATCGGCATAATAGGCATCGCGCTCATTCTATCGCTGTCGAACGGCCTTCAGACATACATCGCCAAGGTCGAGGAAGAGACGCTGTCGTCATACCCCATCACGATTGAGCGTGAAGCATTCGATTTCAGCAGTTTCATGCAGCCAACTGACGACAGGGGCGCGCAAGGCGCTTCGGGCGACCAGCTCCCCCTCGATAAGATATACGTGAATAATATGATGGGCAGGGTCATCAACACGATGCTCTCCCGGGTGCAGTCCAACGACCTCGCGAGCTTCAAGCGAAACATCGAGGCGAACATGGACACGATTGACCCGCTGGTCACCGCCATATCGTATGGATACGACCTCGATCTCAATGTATTCATTGAAGACGGATATGGCGGGGCAAACCAGGTCAACCCGAACCAGGTGTTCGAGGAGCTCGGCATGAGCGGCTCGATGGGCGGCGTCGGCATCTTCCAGAGCTCCATGATGTCGAATTACAACATATGGACGGAGCTGATGGACAACCCCGCGTTTCTTGCAGAGCAATATGACCTCGTCGCGGGGCAATGGCCGCAAGGGCCAAACGACGCGATATTGATCGTCCATGAAAACAACAGGATCACGGACTTCGCGCTCTATTCCCTCGGCTTGCGCGGACCCGCAGACCTTCGCGACCTGCGCCAGTCCATATTCAGCGGCCAGCCCTTCCCCATCGAGCGCGGCCAGACGTACGAATACGACGAAATCCTCGCGCTCAACTACCGCGTCGTCCTGCCATATGAATATTACGTAAAGACCGATAACGGCTGGGAGGACATGTCCGACGACGTCGCGTTCATGCAAAGCGTCTACGCGAACGCCGAACGCGTCAACATCGTCGGCATCGCACGCCCCGGCGAGGACGCCATCGCCACGTCTGAAAGCGGCATGGTCGGCTACACAAGCGCCCTTACGGAGCTGATGATCGACAAGACCAACCGGTCCGCTATTGTCATGGAACAGCTTCAAAACCCCGACATCAACGTCTTCACGGGACGCCCCTTCGGCGAGGCAGCATCGGACTCTTTTTCGACGATCGAGGAAGTGTATACGTTCGTGCAGGCCATGCCCGACGACTCGCGCGAGCAGGCCGTGGCGAACATCACCGCCATGAAGCAAGCCGGCGCCCCTGACAGTAGGATCGTTGAGCTTTTCAACGAGAACGTGAACACGCAGCCGGATACGGGCACATATGAGGACAACCTCAAGCTCCTCGGGGTCGTCGATCTGGACAACCCCTCGTCGATCAGCATATTCCCCTCCAGCTTCGACAACAAGGAAGCCATCGTGCAGTATATAGCCGACTACAACGACAGCGTGGACGAGGATTCAAGCATCACGTACACCGATTTCGTCGGATTGCTGATGAGCAGCGTCACGACCGTCATCAACGCGATAAGCTATGTCCTGATCGCCTTCGTCTCGATATCGCTCGTCGTCTCATCGATAATGATAGGCATCATCACATACATATCCGTGCTCGAGCGCACGAAGGAAATCGGCATCTTGCGCAGCATCGGCGCATCAAAGCGCGACGTCTCGCGCGTGTTCAACGCGGAAACGCTCATCATCGGCTTCGTGGCGGGCGCGCTGGGCATCATCGTCACGCTGTTGCTGTGCATTCCTGCCAATGCGATCATATATAATTTGACGGAAATTCGCAACGTGGCCATTCTGCCGTTCAACGGCGGCTTGATTTTGGTGATAATAAGCATGGTGCTGTCGCTCATCGCCGGGCTCATTCCTTCGCGCGTCGCAGCGAAAAAGGACCCCGTCGTCGCCCTGCGCACCGAATAAATGTAGGCAAAGCGCCTTAAGGAGGCTTCTCGTATGAATAACATGACAAATGACTTCACCCCGCTGAAAAAACTCGACCTCGAGCTCCCGCCGATAGGCGTTAAATTCAGCTTCTTCAAACCGGACGACGTTCCCCCGCTCGAAAAGGACGCCAAGCTCTCGCTGTGCGAAATGCTCAAAACGGCTCAGGCGGAAAACAGGAGCTTCTATTTCTCAAAGGAAAACGACGAAACATGCGTCGGGAACATCCTGCTCGGCATGGACTCGTTCGCGGGCTTTGAGGAGAGCGGGCAGATCGGCCCTAGACTCGGCGTTTTCGACGAAGCACGCTGCAACCAGCACTTCTACCAGTTCGTGCCAAAGCTTAACAAAGGGATCGTTAACTACGTCCTGTTCTCCCCGGTCGAGAAGCTCACGTACGAGCCGGATGTCCTCGTCGTTGCCGCAAGCCCGGAAAAAGCGGAGATCGTCATGCGCGCCATGACATACACAACGGGCGAGATGTATAAATCGACATGCACCCCCGTCATGGGCTGCGCGTGGCTGCTGATACATCCGTATAAAACGGCAGAGGTAAACTTCCTCGTGCCGGCGCTCGTCCACGGCATGCACGGGCGCAGGCTCTATTCGCCCGACACGCTGCTCATCGGCATCCCATACAGATGGATCCCGACGATCCTCGCCAACCTGGAGCGCATGCCACTGCACCTCGAAGGACACAAAAGCAAGGAGGCGTATTACGAGGAGTTCGGCGGCATAATCGCGGACCTCTCCGAAAAAGCGAAAAACCCATAAGCATACGGAAAATATGG
>WRMX01000120.1 GCA_009776905.1 Oscillospiraceae bacterium | reverse complement strand
CCGTCCCCTCCCCCATTCCCCCCCCCGTGTCATTCTGAACGCAGCGAAGAATCTTCCCCTCGCCCATCCCCCCCCCGCGCAAAAACCACAGGAAAGGACCGACCAAAATGAACAACAACGCCCTCAACGAAAAAGTAGGCGCAGCCAAAAGAGTCTACAAGACCGGCAGCCTCATGGGGTCGATCAGCGGCCCCCCAATGGTCGTTGAATCCGACAACAACGACAAAATCACCCGTATAAGGCCATATTATTATGAAGAAGACAACGAATGGGAAACTCTCAACCCATGGAAAATAGAAAGCAGGGGCAGCCTGCTCCAACCGCCGAGACGCTCAATCCCCGGAGTCTACTACACATCATATAAAAAACGCGTCTACTCCGAGAACCGCGTCCGCTATCCGCTCAAACGCATCGACTGGGACCCAAACGGCGACCGCAACACGCAAAACCGCGGCAAGAGCAAATACATACGCATATCATGGGACGAGGCCGCGAGCCTCATTGCCTCCGAGCTCGTCCGCGTCAAAGAGAAATATGGGATGTCCGCTGTTCTCGCAGAGGCGGACATGCACGGCGAAGGGAAACACACGGCCCCCTCCCACGGCTGCATGAACCGCCTGTTGTCGCTGATGGGCGGCTACACAGTGCAAATGCGCAACATGGACAGTTGGGAAGGCATGACTTGGGGATCGCGAAACGTCTGGGGCTGCGAACCTGTGGGCGAAATGACCCCCATGGACAGCCTTTGGGTCGATATTGCCAAAAATACCGAGTTGATCCTCTTCTGGTCAGCTGACCCTGAAACGACATCCGTTGGTTTTGACGGCTATATGGCAAGCCGCCTGAGCCAATGGATACACAGCCTGGGCGTGAAATATGTATATGTGGACCCGGCGCTTAACTATTCCGCATGCTACCTCGCCGACAAATGGATCCCTGTGCTGCCCAATACGGACGCCGCGCTCTATCTCGGCATCGCGTACACATGGCTCGCTGAAGGCTCGTATGACGTTGAATATGTAGAAAAAAACTGCCACGGCTACGAAGAATTTTTTGACTATGTGCTCGGCAAAGCGGACGGAGTCCCCAAAACCTCCGACTGGGCGAGCGAAAAATGCGGCGTCGCGCCATGGACGATTAAAGCGCTTGCCCGCGACTGGGCCCGAAAAATAACAAGCATCACCATTGGAAACGGCGGCGCAGGATACCGCGGGCCTTTCTCGACGGAGCCGGCGCGCATGCAGTCGATCCTCCTTGCCATGCAGGGCTTAGGGAAACCGGGCCGCCACCAAGCAAAGTGGCTGGAGTGGAACCTCTTCACAAGGAACTATCCCATGCCATACCAGGGCAAACGCAACATTAACGTATTTTACCGCGCCGAAATCGTGCGTCCCCCCAATTCAAAAAGGGATATGCACACAGGCCGCGTCCCGATGACCGTCGAAGCAGTGCAGTCGGACATCAAAGAATCATTGTCCCAACTGCGCCCGACCGACAACGCGGAACGCGCCCGTTTGGAATCTATCATGGCGAGAACGGAAAGACTCCTGGAATTCCTGAAAACGGAAGACACGCCTCCACAGCAGTCGATACCGAAATGCTTGGTCCACGACGCGATTCTGGACGGCCGCGTGGAGTGGTGGGGGCTAAACTCATTCGTCGGGCAGAAAGACGAGCAATGGGTCAAACATGAGTTCCCGCAGCCCGGCTGTTCGACGATCCATGCCATATGGACAGATTCGCCTTGCATGGTCACATGCTGGAACGATGGCTTCCGGTTTGTCAAGGCAATGAGGAGCCCGGAGATTGAATTCGTTGTCGCGCAGCAGCCGTGGCTGGAAAACGATTGCATATTGGCGGATATCATTCTGCCGGTCCAGACCAAATTCGAGATGCACGACATATCAGACGACAGCGCCGGCGGCATCGTCACGTCGATGTATCGCGAATATCCCGCCTGTCCACCTGTCGGCGAATCCCTCGATGATTTCGACTGCGTTGCCGAAGTCGCAAAGAAACTCGGCCCGGAGTATTACGGCGCATATACCCGAGGCATATCCGACAAGCAGGAGATCATTGACATGTTCTACAGCGGCTCCGGCATAGCGCATCTGGATACCAACGACGATTTCCATAAAAAAGGCATATATGTCCAGCCGTGCGACCCGGAGAGGACCGACCTCGAAAAGTATCCGCCCGGCTTGTCGCAATTCGTCAAAGACCCGCAGAAAAACCCGCTTCTGACGCCAACCGGGAAGTTTGAATTCACATCGACGAATATTCAAAAGCACTTCCCCGACGACCAGGAACGTCCCCCATATCCAAAATGGATCGAGCGCAGCGAATCGCATGACGAGTCATTGTTTGGCGACAGGGCGAAGCAGTTCCCGCTGCTATGCATGTCCAACCATGGGCGCTGGCGTTTCCATGCCAATCTCGATGATGTCACCTGGCACCGCGAAATCGACACGATGAAAATTCGCGCAAAGGATGGCTACCAATACGAGCCCGCATGGATAAACCCCGCGACGGCTGCAGCATACGGCATTGAATATGGCGATGTCGTAAAAGTGTTCAACGAACGTGGAACTGTGCTATGCGCCGCATATGTCACGGAGCGGTTGATTCCCGGCGCCATATATGTCGACCACGGCTCCCGGTACGACCCGATAAATGCCGAGGCCCTCGACAGGGGCGGCGCGATCAACCTCATCACGCCCACGAACATCATTTCAAAAACAGCTACCGGCATGGTCGTCAGCGGTTTTCTGGTTGATGTCGCGAAAGTGACGGACGAAGAAATGGAAACATGGAAGCAACAATATCCGGAGGCCTTTGCACGAACGGTCGACGCGAGTTGCGGTGTATGCTTGGAAGGTTGGATGACATGAAAAAATTAATATCGATATGCCTCGCGGCTATCATCAGCATAGGCCTTGTCCCGATATACGCATCTGCAGCGCAGTCAGGGTACGCATCCCCGCCCGCAAAAGATGGGTATACGCTCGCCCCCCTCCAATACAGCGCGTCCGGCATCGATGTTTCGAGCGCGTTCATATTGACGACCCCTGCCAATACCACGGCAGACCAGCTCAACGGCACGCTGACTATAGACGGCCAGCCAATGCCGGTCATAAAGCAAAACACGAGCAGGGAATTCATCGTGACGCCCCTTGTAACTCTGGCCTCGAACTCGCTGTATATCTTCAGGCTTGCCCGCAGCGCCGCATCCGATGGCGGGCCTGATATCACATGGGCATTCCAAACAGCTGTCAAGTTTCAGATAACATCGTCGTTCCCGAGGAACGAAGCGACAAACGTGCCAAGAAACTGCGGCATAGAAATAACATTTTCATGCGAAGATTTTTCAAAGATCGATGAATTTTTCTCCATATCCCCAAACGTCGCCGGCAGGTACGAGTACCATAAAGACACTGCGGTGTTCGTTCCGAGAGCTCTAAGCTACAGCACGGTATATACAGTGACCCTCAAAGCCGGAGTCACGCTCAAAGGCACCGGCGAGAAACTGCTCGACGACTATGTGTTCTCGTTTGAAACGGAGCCCGCCCCCGACTATGTGCCGCCACCTTCCTACGACTCGATTTCTTTTCATTCCGGATATGGCGAGCTTCCATCAATCGAACCGCCAATGATTGGATATCTGGCATATCACAGAGGTCCGGAGCAGCGTCCGGACCCCACGGTCGCCGTGTATAAATTCAATAGCACGGACCAGGCCATCAGCGCTGCAAAAACGCTTGCCTGGCTGCCATCCTGGTCCAGCTACGCGAAATACGACAGTCTTCTCGATGTCAATACGCTTAGTAAAATAGCCGCATTCGAAATCTCAGACATAGCATCAAACTCATATTCCGGCTACATGGTACTTCCCGACAAGCTTCAGCCGGGCTTCTACCTCGTTGAAGCAACTTATGGCGCCTCCCGCGACCAAATGGTCATCCAAATCAACGATCTGCCGGTGCAAGTTATTGCGGACGGCACAAAATCGCTCATATGGGTCAACGACATCGCCACGGGGAAAGGCGCCGCAGGCGCGTCGGTCTATGACCAAATAGACGGAAAAACATACAGGACAGACGCAAATGGAGTCGCGACAATAGACAGGGTTGTCAAAAACAACAAGGACGAACGTTTTGACATCACATCACCAAACGGTAAGACATGCATATGGCTCAACGCTCCCAGCTATGTCTACATACCGATCTACAGCAGCTATGGGGGAGGATATCAAATCAGCCCCGGCAGTGCGAACGAAGCGTATAGGACGGCAATGCAGCTCGACCGCACATTGTTCAAAAGCGACGATACCCTGTCGTTTTTCGGATTCGTCCAGGACCGCAATGACAAAGAACACATAGACAGCGTGACAGCGATCATGACCGAAGCATACAGATTCTATAGCTCGCGGGACATACTATACACGCAAACCGTCCCCGTCGTGGACGGCATATACTCGGACGAAATCGAACTGCCGAATCTGGATGCCGGCTATTACTGCCTGACGATATATCACGGCAGCATAGCTTTGAACAGCACATACTTTTCCGTGCAGGATTACGTAAAGCCACCGTACAAAATCGATGTAAGCGCAGACAAGAAAGCCGTGTTCGCCGACGACACGATCACGTTTGCCGTGAAAGCAGGCTTCTTTGAGGGAACGCCCGTTTCCGATTTGGACGTTTCATACCGCATCACATCAAATTTCGGAGCCCTGGAATCTCCCATATACTCCCAAGCAAAGACGGACATAGACGGAATGGTGGATACAACGGTAACAGTCGTGCCGCGCAGCACGGCCCAAGGGATGTCGAGCATAACCTTCACGGCGGAAGCGACGCTTCCCGAAATCGGCAGGACGACAAAAAGCGTCTCCGTCCGCTCATTCATAAACGACATTGACATCAATGCGAAAACATCGCGCATAGGCAAAGACGCATCGATATCGGTCGATGTCAACTCCATCACGCTCGACAGACTCAACAACGGTACGGCAAAGGATTATTACGACTATCTGGACAAACCCATCGCGCAAAAAACCATTAACGTTGAAATATACAGAGCTTACTACGTCAAATTCAAGAGCGGCGACTATTACGATTTCATAGAAAAAAAGGTCTTGCCGAGATATTTCTACTCGCTCGAGACAGAGAAGATCGACAGTTTCAGCATTGCGACAGACGAAGACGGCCATGCAGAAAAGGATTTCACCGTCCCGAATAGAGATTTCGAGGGCTATTACGCAAATATAACCTGCATCGACGGCAACGGACGCACGATGTCATACAGGCTCTACATCGGCCACGACTATTCGAGCTACTATAACAACGCCGACACGAACGAATTATACCTCGACGGCACGGAAACAAGCTATGCCGTCGGCGACGCGATAAACCTCACCCTCAAGCGCGGCGTTGATGAAGTCGTGCGTGGCAACTTCCTATATGTGACGCTCATGCGCGGCATAAAAAGCTATCAAGCCGGGAAAAACCGCTATGAGTCGATATTCACGACGGACTACATCCCAAACGCGACGGTCTACCTGTATTATTTCAACGGGTTCAATTATCAGTCGGGCTATTATGGGATGAGAGCCCCGCTCCGCTACGACTATTCCGCAGGCAACCTGACGCTGACCGCCGTCACGGACAAGGAATCGTATAAGCCCGGCGATATGTGCACGATAACCATCGAGGCAAAAGACGCGGATGGCAACGCAAAACCGGCTGATATAAACATCAGCATCGTCGACGAAGCGCTGTTCGCTCTCAGAAATTACACTGTAGACACGCTAGCTTCGGTATACCGCAGCGTGAGCACGGGTCTGAGATTTTCCGCATCGACCCACAGAGGGTATCTGCCGTCCCTGGAGATGCTGGAATATGTCGAATACTCCATTGATGAGGATGTCCCGATGATGTCCCTCCCAACGACAGGAAGCGACGAGGACGACACGTATCTGAGAGAGATATTCAAAGATACCGCATATTTTGAAACAATGCGCTCGAACGCGCAAGGCACTGCGACATACACGTTCAAGCTGCCCGACAACATCACATCATGGCGCCTCACCGTGTCGGCAATCGGCAGCCCAAGCTCCGGTAGCATCACATATGCCGGCAACACGGTGCAAAACATCATAGTCACGAACCCAATGTTCATAAACTACACGCTCAACGATGAATTTCTAGCCGGCGATGCCCCGACGATCGGCGTCAACGTATACGGCACAAGCCTCGCGGGGGGCGAAACGGTGACGTTTGAAGTTTGGGACGAAAAGATGCCGGAGAAAAAACAGACAGCGAGCGGCGTCGCGTTCGAGCGCGTCAATATCCCCCTCTGGGAGATGACCGACGAAGGCGCCAACGCCCTCATCATCAAAGCAACCGTCAGCAACGGAACGAGCGACGCCATCAAGCACCAATACCAGGTGATAAAAACATACCGCCAGATCGACGAAGCGGAATACTACGACGTCGATGTGGACACGGTGTTCAGTGTAGGAAAAAGCGGCCTCACAAATATCACGTTCACCGACAAGGGAAGGGGCGCGTTTTTGAGGCAGCTCATTAATATGCTCTATGCATACGGCGACCGCGTCGAACGTCTGCTTGTCCGCCGCGAGGCCAACAAGCTCATAGACAAATACTTTCCCGACCTTGAAATCTACTCCGGCAAAGACAGCTTTGATATCAAGCAGTATCAGCAAAGCGACGGCGGAATCGCCATTCTGCCATATGCGGAAAGCGACCTTGAGACCACCGTCAAGCTGATGCCGTACACATTGGATGAGGTAAACCTGAACTCGCTCAAACGCTACCTGTATAATATGTACGAAGGCGACAACGCGGGCAATAAAATGTGCGCCTTGTACGGGCTGGCGATGCTCAAAGAGCCGATCCTGCTCGACCTGGACAGATACGCGCTCCTCGACGAGCTGTCCGTAATAGACGCAGTCTATGTCGCACTGGCCTACTGCGCGCTGGGCGAAACAGGCACCGCCGCCGACATATATGACGGCAAAATCGCCCCGCGCCTGGATTTTCCGACGCCATACATCCGCGTATATACAGGCATCGACAATGACGACATACTCTCAGCCACTTCCGCCGCCACTATGCTGGCCTCGATCCTCGACAAACCGGAGAAGGACGGCCTGTATAATTATTGCATCGACAACTATACAACGGACATACTAATAAACATAGAAAAACTGACGCATATCGAGCGCGAAATCGCAAAACGCACCGATGAACGCGGCAGCATCACATATTCGTTATTTGACGTGGAATACACAAGAACGCTGGACTACGGAAACAGCTACACCCTGCGGTTCCCGGTTGCGTACATGGACAGATTCCGGCTGGTCGATGTGTCGGGGGACGTTGGCGCCGTGTCCGTGTATAAAAAAACCCTCGATGAAATCGGCGAAACAGACACCGATATCCTTGTGCGCAGACGGTATTACAAAGCAAACGACTTGAAGAACAGCACATACGAATTCGAGCAGGGCGACCTCATTCGCGTGCAGGTCTGGATCGACTACACGGCAAAAGCCATAAACGGCTCATACTGCGTGACGGACTATCTGCCCGCAGGCCTGCAATACGTCGACTATTCCGCAAAAATCAGCGGCGCGCCGACCTTTGGCTACGGCTATTTCCGCTATTGCACGGTTGAAGGGCAACAAGTCACATTTTACGATTACAACGGAAGATTCAACAGAGGGTATCTATACTACTATTACGCAAGGGTCATCAGCCCGGGAACATTCATAGCCGAAGGCCCGCTCGTGCAAAACCTGACAGCATCCGGCGTGTATACAGTCGGCGAAGACAGCACGCTCACCATCACCTAGCCCCCCGCCCAGTCATGGCCTCTTTCCGCATTGGTGAAATGCATAAATCCATTGTAGGGCGCGGCTTCCCAGACGCGCCGTTGTACGGCGCGGCTTCCCAGACGCGCCGTTGTAGGGCGCGGCTTCCCAGACGCGCCGTTGTAGGGCGCGGCTTCCCAGACGCGCCGTTGTAGGGCGCGGCTTCCCAGACGCGCCGTTGTAGGGGCGATTACCAATCGCCCCAAACATGGTCTCTTTCCGCATTGGTGATATGCATAAATCCATTGTAGGGCGCGGCTTCCCAGACGCGCCGATGAATCTTCCCCCCGCCTTTACAATATCACCCGCAACGTCGTCCAAAGAACATCCGCAATCTCATCGACCTTCTCATGCCGCCTCAAAAGCTGCGGCTTCAACGACGAATTAAAATCACCGATCTCGCAAGCATACTTATCATTGCCCGACAGCAAATAGAAATGATACCGCTCCTTATCGAGCATGTGCAGCATCGTCATCATCTGCCCAATCGTCAGCAACGGCAAAGATTCGGACTTCAAAAACGCAGTCGGCTCCTGCAGCTCAAACTCGTCATCGTCGTGACCCTCGCCCTCGATGATCTTGACGAACCCATCCGTCAACCGCAAATCCTTTAGAATGACATCGCCGTTCCGATGCACTACAATATCGCCGATGGCGAACTCAAGCCACTTATATTCATCGCTCTCGGCATTCACGCAAAGCCGCGACACCGCAATATCATACCTGTCAGGCGTCCAAATGCTCCTGAGCTTCTCCTGTTGCGAAAACGTCAACGAAGTGACGTCATTAATGGAAATTCGTTGTTTCATCAGAAAACCAACCCTTTCATCAAGCCGGACGCCCCATATAGACCACCCCGGAGCCTCCCGCAAATATACTGCCAACGACAACTTTTCACTACTATACCACCGATGGCGGCAGTTGGCAAGTGCGCGTGACACTGTGTGTGTTTAACTTGTGATAATGTCAGGATGTAAATTATCTTTTGAAAATGTCNCCCCCCCCCGTCTTCTGCGCGAAGCCCCCGTCATTCCGAGCGCAGCCCCCCGTCATTCTGAGCGCAGCCCCGACATTCTGAGCGCAGCCCCCGTCATTCTGAGCGCAGCCCCGACATTCTGAGCGCAGCCCCACGTCATTCTGAGCGCAGCCCCACGTCATTCTGAGCGCAGCGTAAGCGTCAAACAGTAGGACGCATGGACTAACGATACGGAAACCACTACAATATCTATGAGAAACTTGAAAAACCAC
>WRMX01000119.1 GCA_009776905.1 Oscillospiraceae bacterium | reverse complement strand
TGAGCCTAAGAAAGATTTGATGTTCAAACTCGTCCGAATTGCTGCTAAAATTTGGCAGACGCACCCTTTCCGGGAGGGAAACACCAGAACGGTCATTTCATTTACTGTACTGTTGGCGGCACATCTACAGATAAATATTGACTACTCCCTGTTTGAGAAGCATGCTGCATATGTCCGAAATGCGCTTGTTTGGGCGTCACAAGGGATGTATTCAAAACCTGAGTATTTAGAGCGGATCTTCTTAGATGCCGCCGGTGTGGATGTTAAAGAAGAAAATCTAAATATGGACATCCCAAAGAACTATACCCATATTGAAGGATACTATGTGGCAGATTATAAGGAGCAGCCCCATAAGTATTTCGACGACAATAAGGAATTATAGTACCTTAATGGCGAAAAACCGCAACAAAAACTTATATCCTTACTTAACATGGGTTGTAATGAGGGCTTGTTCGTAAGTGTTCCCACATAAACCACATACTCTTCATAGACTTTGCAAGTAGCTCAACAAGGCTGCTTCTAGTTTTTCAGCATCATCAAGCCATATGTAGTGGGAAGCATTTTTAATCGTTACATATTGCGAGTTTGGCATCAGGTTCGCAAGCTGTTCAGCAGGCCAGCTTGGGCGTATATCGTTTTCAGCCATTACGAATAGCGCAGGAATGCATAATTTTGATATTCGTGCGTAGAAATCAGGTCTGCGCCCGAATTCCCGCAATGAACGATTCCCTTCATCATTGACATTAACATTAAATGGAAATGCCATTTCCGGCAACTGTTCACCTATTTCATCTGCGTTCCGATGAAACTCATCATTCCAATGCCTGTTATCGTGTATACCGGTTCCTGCAATGTATACCAAGGCTTTGACGTGTTCGGTATAAGTCATCGAATAAGCAAGAGCAAGATTCGCTCCCCAAGAATGACCAGCGACAATCCAAAGCTTAACTCCATAATGCTGCCTAACGCGTTCAATGTCATCAACTGCCGTTGATAAATCATATCGATTGTCTGCCGTTGATCGTCCACAGCCGCGTTGCTCAAACCGTATAACATGGTAATCGCTTTCAAGCATATCAGCGATTGGTTCAAGATAATCGCAGCATCCGGGGCCACCGCTGCACAACAATACCGGAGCGGCTTCGCTTGATCCACTTTCACATGTCCATAATACTCCATCATCATATTTGACGAATGATTCATTATAATTTATCATCGTACCTCCGATTCCCGCAGAGACTGTGTTTTTCCATTTCTGATAACGCTTCAGTCATTTTAACATAAACGCAGGTAAATCTAAATACTTATGCTCGGCTAAGCCGTGTTAGTGAAGACGTTTTAGATGCAAAACTAGACATGATGAAATGGGAAGGTTTATAATTAAAGAACACGGGGCGGTTCTGATGTCCCACATTTCCGGGACATCAAAACCGTCCGAAACTACTCCGTGTTCTCATGGCCGTCAGTCACGACGATCCTTTTTTCCAAAATGCGATTTTTGAGCCAATCCCGCGCCGATCAGGAATAATCCGGGTAAAACCAACACTAACGGTAAAATGGTGTTAATGCCCGTCTGCGGTAATTCACTAAGCGGCTCGTACTCATTGAATATCCATTCCTGCTGATCTTCTCCCCAATACCATTCGCCGAGCGGAATTCCATCCGGGTCGATTTCAAAAAAGCCTCCGTTATCATCCCGAATTACGGTGTAGTCGGGGTGATTCGGCACAGGAGGGATGTCCGGATCTGTTCCACCCGAAATATGTGGCTGAACTGATTGTTCCGGTTCAGGCTCGGGCTCGGGCTCGGGCTCGGGTTCCGGTTCAGGTCCGGGCTCGGGCTCGGGCTCCGGTTCAGGTCCGGGCTCGGGCTCCGGAGCTGGCGGAGGATCAACAGGCAGCGGGTTTTCGCCACCACCGGTATTATCGCCGTTATAACGCCAGTTTGCCGTAACGACAACATCGTTCTCCGGCATAACGAAGGTGGCTGTCGCGCTGTCCGAACTAATAAGATCGATCCCACCCTCTTCAACCGTCCAGACGGTAAAGGCGTAATTGCTCCGCTCTCCCGCTTGTATGGTTACCACTGTCCCCGCATAATAATTGCCCGCACCGGTTTCGCCGGCTTCCGCGTAACTGTCGTTTGCCGTAACGTCATATAGGTCGGGCTGTGGAATAATAATCTCTTCCCACTGCGCGGTCAGCGTCACATTGCCGGGAATTTGGAATACATCATCCGGCTTATAAAGCTTATTAAGCGTAAAATTGTTTGCCTCGGTAAAACCGCGTACGCTGTGATAGAAACCTGCGATTTTGTCAAGCACGGGTCCGTGTTTTTCGTCGCTGAATAATTCAAAAGTTTCTTTGTAGTCGCCTAAATAAGAACTCATATAGGAAACCACTATAGCTACATCCTCCTCATCAGTTACGCCGTCCGCATTAAGATCATTCCGCGCGAAACTGACAGGGTTATTGTAAAATACACTGCCCGGGACCAATACCGCGTCTTCATATGTCATTTGATACGGTAAGATGATACTAATATCTGTACCGCTGATCTGCAGATCACGGTTGGCGTCCCCGGGAATCAAAAAGTATACATTGTCAGCGAAAAGACTGCTGGCGGAAGCGATTAAATCTTTTCTTACATAATCGTTTGAATAACGACCAAACCCAAAGACTTTTCCGTCTTCCGTATCTTCTGTCACACTGATAAGAGTAAAAACAGGTAAATATCCGTGACGTTCAACTCCCATATAGTATTCGCCGACAGGGACGTCTTTAAACGTGATCAGCCCCAACCCCGAAGTTCCGGATGGCACTGCCTGTACGTACATAAAGAGTATATTTGGCTCCTCAACGCGCGTGATCCATGCTGTGATCGCGTATGCATCAAGAAAATCCTGCCCATTTCCCGCAGGGATACCATCGGGTACAGTATCAACAAAAGGGGCTGCGAGAACATGTATAGTTTTAGAATCACTCCCTGCTTTCCAGCCGACAAACTCATAACCATCCCGGACAAGGTCGCCTTGTCCGGGGACTGTGAATAGTTCCCCATGACCCAGACCTGAACTTGGGGGGACGCTGCCGGTTACGTCGTCTGCGCCCTTTTCAAAAGTGACAGTGTAGTCGATCCCAGCAGCACCGGTGGCGGGCACCCCGGTAACAGACGGCAGCAGGAGCGACAATGCCACTGCCATCGCAAATATTACTTTGTATGTTTTATTTCTTTTTTTCATAACCTTTTTCCTCCAGAATTTTTGATTCGCATAATATGAAATATCATTTTCAGCGTTTATATACTTGAGTGTAGAGTATAAAGTAACTCGAAGGTCAACACTAAAGTTTGAAATTCTACATTTTTCTACAAAATAAAAGGTATTAACCCCAGGGCTGAGCCCTGGACTCTGCGCCTTCGGCACATATTGCGCGGCAGCGCCGCGCGGTATTTGACCTTATGATGTCGTCACTCGCTCGGTCATTTCGCGCTAGCACGACGCGACTCTCGCTTCGTTCGACAATAAAAAACGCCCCCCACCGGGAGCGCAGGTTTCATAGATGAGCATGTGGAACACGGGGTGGAACACGGGGTGGAACACGGGGTGGAACACGGGGTGGAACACGGGGTGGAACACGGGGTGGAACACGGGGACGGTTTTTCTGATGTCCCACATTTCCGGGACATCAGAACCGTCCCTCTGGCCTACAAATAGCAACTCCAATGGATTTTGCCGCTGGAAACCATGCTGTTGGAAGGGTTTGAGCTTTGTGGTCAAAATGAACACTAACCTCTTTTTATCGCTTTTGCCACACAGCATTTAATTCTTTTCTTATGCGCCTTAATGCGCGGCATTTGCTGAAGTCACGGTCACACAGTCACAGCCCCAAGCTCCACAATATCAGCTACCGTATACTACCGTATACGATAAGGGCTAAAGCAGCTTCAATGTCAACAGCATTTTTTAAAATTACAGAATATTTTTAAAAAACACTTGACAACGAGTTTTCAACACAGTATATTATGGGAAACCGTTGAGACGGAAGTAAAGACTTTCACGCACCATACAGAGAGCCCGAGATGCTGAGAACCGGGCAGGACACGCGGATCGTCAAATGGGCCGTTGAGGGCATGGTCAAAGGCGTGCATCGCCGAGTATTCCATGACGTGCAGGCATACGTCAGTTGCCGGAAGTATGATGGTACTTCGCCAAAGAGCACGAGCGATCGTGAATCAGGGTGGCACCGCGGATATTTTCCGTCCCTGACAGAGCCATTGGCTTTGTCAGGGATTTTTTCTATCTCAAAACTCCCTCCAAGCCATAACGTGGGCTGCATCCCAACACCGGAATGAATTTTATTCGAGGAGATGATACCATGGGAAACGGAAGATTCGGCCAATACGGAGGGCAATACGTCCCCGAGACATTGATGAGCGCCGTCAGAGAGCTGGCGCAGTCATATGAACGATGGCGAAACGACGCCGATTTCAAAAACGAGCTTAATGCCCTGCTCGCCGAATACGCCGGCAGGCCGTCGCTCCTGTATTACGCGCAAAAAATGACAAAAAGCCTCTGCGGCGCAAAGATATACCTCAAGCGCGAGGACCTCAACCACACAGGGTCCCACAAAATCAACAACGTGCTCGGACAAGCGCTGCTCGCGCAAAGGATGGGCAAAACACGCCTGATCGCCGAAACCGGCGCNGGCCAGCACGGAGTCGCGACAGCCACGGCGGCGGCNCTCCTCGACATGGAATGCGAGGTCTTCATGGGCCGCGAGGACATGGAGCGACAAGCTCTCAACGTATACCGCATGGAGCTGCTCGGCGCAAAGGTAACGGCCGTGACATCCGGCACCGCAACGCTCAAGGACGCAGTCAACGCAACGATGCGGGAATGGGCGGGGCGCATGGGCGACACCCACTACTGCCTCGGCTCCGTCATGGGGCCGCACCCGTTCCCGATGATAGTCCGCGACTTCCAGTCGGTCATCAGCCGCGAAATCAAGGAACAGCTCCAACTCCGCGAAGGCAAGCTGCCTGACGCAATCATCGCATGCGTGGGCGGCGGCAGCAACGCCATCGGCTCCTTCTTCGAGTTTATAAATGACGGCAGCGTGGAGCTAATAGGCTGCGAAGCGGCAGGCAAAGGCATCGAAACCGCAGAAAGCGCCGCGACGATCGCAAACGGCTCCGTCGGCGTGTTCCATGGCATGAAATCGTACTTTTGCCAGGACGAATTCGGCCAGATCGCGCCTGTATATTCAATATCGGCAGGGCTGGACTACCCGGGCATCGGCCCCGAACACGCAGACCTGCATGATCGCGGGCGCGCGCGTTACGTTCCGGTCACGGACGACGAAGCGATAGAAGCGTTTGAATTTTTGTCAAGAACGGAAGGAATAATCTCTGCCATCGAAAGCGCGCATGCGGTCGCATATGCGATGAAATACGCGCCGATGCTGGGGTCGGACAAGACAATCGTGGTCACATTATCAGGGCGAGGCGACAAGGACGTCGCTGCAATTGCAAGACATAAGGGGGTGCTTCTCAGTGAATAGGATCAACGGTAACTTCATTCCGGCGAATGTGACCGGCGGGACAGCGGCCGGCGGGACAGCGGCCGGCGGGTCAGGGACCAGCAGTGCATTTGAGTCTGCAAATAGAATCGGCAAGGCTTTTGAATCCGGCAAGGCTTTCATACCCTTCATCACAGGCGGCGACCCCGATATGGAGACGACCGGGAAACTGCTGCACATGCTGTGCGAAGCAGGCGCGGACGCAATCGAGATCGGCATCCCCTTTTCCGACCCCATCGCAGAAGGGCCGGTCATTGAAGCGGCCGACGAGCGCGCCCTCAAAGCCGGCTGCACCGTTGAAAGGCTGTTCGAGCTTGTCGCGCGAATAAGGCCAACAATTTCGATACCGATATTGTTCATGACATATTATAACCCCGTCTTTGTCTATGGAAATGGCAAGTTCGCCGATGCGTGCGTAAAATGCGGCATTGATGGCATCATCGTGCCGGACCTCCCATACGAGGAAAGGAGCGAACTGCTCGGCCCTTGCGCTTCGCGCGGCCTTGAGCTCATTTCGCTCATAGCGCCGACCTCCGACGAAAGGATAAATGAAATCGCGGCAAATTCCGGCGGCTTCCTTTATTGCGTATCGTCATTGGGCGTCACAGGAGTAAGGGGCGCCTTGGACGACAGCGCCCGCCGCATGGTGGAGCAGGTGCGAAAAACCGCAAATATCCCGTGCGCGGTCGGCTTTGGCGTTTCCACCCCGGAACAAGCGCGCGATATTGCAGCCTTTGCCGACGGCGTGATAGTCGGCAGCGCGATCGTAAAGATCATCGGCGAGCATGGATGCGATTCCATCGCCCCCGTCAAGCAATACGTCAAAAAAATGAAAGAAGCCATACGCACATAAGCACTTTGGCGACTCACAACACAAATAAAAAAACTCCCAATGAAAGGAAAAAACATAATCATGAAAACAATCATGAAAACAAAACCGGTCCCATACATCGGAAGCGGCGTGCTGATNCTGGTTGCAATAGCCATAATGATTGCAAAGCCGTTTTCCGCNAACCTTACAAACACNGCNCAAATGATGCTCGGCGGCACATTGATCACGTTGGGCATATGGATATTCAAACCATTCGACCTGTCATATTCAGCAGGAGGCATGTTCCTGACCTTCTTCGCGCTCGTGCTTGGCCTCAAACCCGCCGTCGTATTCTCCGGATTCACGCAATCGGCCATTTGGACCTTGATCCCCGCGTTGTTCTTCGGGTTCACGCTGCAAAAAACCGGCCTCGGAAGGCGGATTGCGCTTGCGATAATCAAACTGTTTAAACCGTCATATGTTTCGCTGGTCATCGCTTGGGTCCTGATAGGAGTGATCCTAAGCGCGCTTACCCCATCAATAACCGTGAGAGTCGCCATCATCATGCCAATCGCCGTGCAATGCTGCGAACTGTGCAAGTTGAAAAAAGGCTCGAGAGGCAATTCCCTCATACTGCTCACGGCATTCGCAATGGCGCTCATCCCCGGCTCCGGTTGGATGTCAGGCGCGCTCTGGGGGCCGATCATATCGGGCATGATCAACGCCATACCCGAGACGCAAGGCCTTGTGACGTTCGACAGCTGGTTCAGCGTTCTCTTTGTGCCAACAATACTGACCACAGTCCTCATGGTGGTTGGAAGCCTCTTTGTTTTGAAGCCGAAAGACGCATTGTCAAAAGATTCGATCGACGAAATAAGGAAGCAGCCTGCAGTTAAAATGAGCCGTAATGAGATAGTCGCAGCAGTTATACTGATCCTCGTTTTCGTCATGCTCCTGACAGGCAGATTCCATGGGCTGCCCGATGCAGCGATGTGCCTGGCCGCAGTATTTGCATTTTTCCTGTTTGGAATATTGGAAGCAAAGGATTTCAACGTTAGCATCAACTGGGACCTGGTCGTGTTCACGGCGATAGCCCTCGGACTGGGGACGATATTCACTGAAACAGGCATTTCGACATGGCTTGCCGGCATCGTCGTGCCTGCGCTAGCCCCAATCGCCGGCAATCCGTGGCTGTTTATGTTCTGCGTCATGGCTTTTATGTTCCTGTGGAGATTCTTCGACGTCGCGCTGTTCATTCCTACAATGGCAATAATCGTCCCCGTGCTTCCCGCTATCCAGGAGGCGTATAACATCAGCCCGTTGGTATGGCTTGCGATTTTCGTTATGGCGGCAAACTGTTTCTTCATGAGCTATCAAAACATGTGGGCGCTGCTCGGCAAGTCGATTGCAGGCGACAGGGCATGGGAGAACAAGCACTTGGCGATATATGGGACTCTATACTTTGTCGCCTGTTTGCTTTCGTTGCTTGCCGCCGTGCCTATGTGGACGAATGCGGGTCTATTCGGATGAAAGGCTGAAACATTTTCCATGTCGCGCTAACGCGAGAAAACACTACAACATAAATGGAGGTCTCCAAAATGATCAGAGAAGCAATAATTTCCTTGGCGGAAAAAAAGGATTTGACATATGAAATCGCGGAAACGGTCATGGATGAAATCATGACCGGCGACGCGACATCGGTCCAAATGAGCGCATACCTCACGGCGCTGAGCCTCAAAGGCGAAACTATAGACGAAATCACGGCTTCCGCATCCGGGATGCGCAAGCACTGCATACGCCTGCTGCACGACATCGACGCACTGGAAATCGTCGGCACGGGCGGCGACCATTCAAATACTTTCAACATATCGACGACTGCTGCGATCATCACGGCAGCAGCAGGCGTTCCGGTGGCAAAGCATGGTAATCGCGGCGCCTCCAGCATGTGCGGCGCAGCGGACGTCCTGGAAGCATTGGGCGTAAATATCAACATTCCTCCTGAAAAGAGCACGCACTTGCTAAACACGATCGGAATTTGCTTCCTCTTCGCGCAAAACTACCACATCGCAATGAAATACGTGGCGCCGGTGAGAAAAGAGCTTGGCATTCGGACGGTTTTCAACATTCTCGGGCCTCTCACGAATCCTGCGGGCGCGCGCATGGAGCTCATGGGCGTATACGACAGGGAGCTGGTCGAGCCATTGGCAAAAGTCATGGTCAATCTCGGCGTGAAAAACGCGATGGTTGTGCATGGAGTCGACGGCTTGGACGAGATATCCATGAGCGCGCCGACATTCTTGTGCGAAGTGAAGAACGGTTGGCTTCGGTCATATGAAATCACCCCGGAGCAGTACGGCTTCAACCGCTGCGCGAAATCCGAGCTTATCGGCGGAACGCCGCAAGAGAACGCGGTAATTCTTCGTTCGATATTGTCCGGCGAAAAGGGGCCGAAAAGGGATGCCGCTGTCTTGAACGCTGCCGCTGCGCTGTATATCTCGGGCAAATATGAGACGATTGATGCTGCTATTGGAGTAGCGGAGGATGTGATCGATGACGGAGCCGCGCAGCGCAAGCTCGATGAGTTCATCCATCGCTCAAACATAGAGGGCGAAAAGCCATGAGTATTCTTGATGATATTGTCGCGTCCACGAAGCTGCGCGTGGAGCGCGACAAGGCCCGCGCCGCAGCGCTCGACGCATTGCATGCCGCGGCGCCTCAACCGCCGCAGCCGCCGCACCCTCAGCAACCCCCGCAGCCATCGCAATCCCCGCAATCCCCGCAGCCGCCTCAACAGCAACCGCACCCTCAGCCCCCGCAGCCATCACAATCCCCTCAACCGCCGCAGCCGCACCCACCGCCGCACCCTCAGCCCCCGCCGCAGCGCCCGGAGCTCCCGCACCCGCGCCAACCCACCTCCCCCGCGCTGCCCGGGCCCTTTTCATTTGAAAGCAACCTCCGCCTGCCCGGGCCGC
>WRMX01000118.1 GCA_009776905.1 Oscillospiraceae bacterium | reverse complement strand
TCGCGTCTTCAATGCGGAGCGACGAAGCTATGCTCATGTAGCTGGCATTATACCGATGACGAGCCCAACGAAGTGGGTCGTCATCGGAGACGACGAACAACGTAACGAAGTGGATATCAGACGCTTCAGCGGCTGATGGAACGAAGTGGAGTTTGTGAGGAGGATATGGGGGAGAAACGAGATTTCTACGAGGTGCTTGGCCTCGGGAAGGACGCGTCTGAAGAAGAGATAAAGAAAGCATTCAGACAACAAGCAAAAAAGAACCACCCTGACGTAAACCCCGGGGACAAAGGCGCCGAAGCCAGGTTTAAAGAAATAAACGAAGCATATGAAGTCCTTTCTGATGCCGAGAAAAAATCCAGGTATGACCAATTCGGCCATGCCGGAGTTGATCCAAACTTCAATGCGGGCAGCGGTTTCGGCGGTTTCGGCGGCTTCGGAGGGATGGACTTTGACCTCGGCGACCTTTTCGGTTCGATTTTTGGAGGAGGCGGAGGAAACAGCCGCAACCGAAATGCACCCAGAAAAGGCGAACGCATTAGGGCAGAACTTGTGGTTACTTTTGAAGAAGCGGCTTTTGGATGTGAGAAGGAAATCGCTGTCACGCGCGTCGAGGGCTGCGATGACTGCGAAGGGACAGGGTGCAAAGAGGGGACCACTGCTGAAAAGTGCCCCGAATGCAGTGGCCGCGGGACTGTCACTGCTCAACAACGCACGCCTTTCGGGGTCATGCAGAGCACTACGGAGTGTCCCAAGTGTTCCGGCAGAGGAAAAATCATCCACCAGCCATGCACTAAGTGCCGGGGGCTTGGCCTTGTTCGAAGAAACCGGAATATCAAGGTCAATGTACCTGCGGGCATCGACGATGGGCAGACAATATCGATGCGTGGGCAAGGCAGCGCGGGAGCAAATGGCGGCGAAGCGGGCGATTTATATGTTACAATCACAGTGCTGCGTCATGCGGTGTTCGAGCGCGACGGCACTGCGGTGTATGTAGATATCCCTGTGTCTTTCGTCCAAGCTGCGCTCGGCGCGGAGCTGGAGGTGCCGACGCTTGACGGCAAGGTGAAGTATTCGATTCCGGAGGGGACGCAGACGGGGACTGTGTTTAGGCTGCGCGGCAAGGGCATCCAAAATCTGCGCGGTTCGGGGCGCGGCGATCAGTTCGTCACTGTGAATGTCGTCGTTCCTATGGGGTTGAGCGCTGAGCAAAAGGAGCTGTTGCTCCAGTTTGCGTCCACTGTCCCTGAGCCTCCCGCAGAGCAGAAAAAGAAGCGTAAGAAAAAATGACGATGGACAACTGGCGTACTGAAAAATATCTTGTTTTTTGTTGGTGTTGAGAAGTGTTTAGGCACTAAATACAAAAATTACGAAAGAGGCACGGCATTGCCGCGCCTTTTTCTGCGCAGTTCACCAATGATTTTCCAATCAATAATGCACAAAAGGTTTGACAAAAGGGAGCAATGCTTGTATAAGGTTAGTATATATGAATGACTAATAATGAAAATAACTTATACGAGGAGGAAATGTTTATGCGGCATCCATATCTGGTAGACCTGAACAATCCAAACGACTGGCTGTATCCTATCGAGCTAATTGACCCGGATGGACATAAGGGCGAAGACCAACGTACCATCCATATGCCGGAAGGCCCCGATAGGCTATTCTGCGTGACCGACTCTATCATGTACCCTGCGGCGCCCGGCAGAGCAGAAACAGACATGCACTGCCACGAACACCAATACGGGTGGGAAGACTTTTTCGTCGATAGCGGCAGCATGGACCTTTTTGTAAACGGCATGAAAGTCGTCGTTACGGCAGGCAGCATCATCCACCTCCAGCCGTTTGAAGCTCACGGCATGAACTTCCATACGCCCGTGAAATACAGGGGGTTTTTCCATGGGTTGTCCAACAGCGACAACTCGCCTTATCTGGCGACGATCCGCGCGGACAATCCCGATGTCATGAAAGATCCGGAGTTCCCGCCGCGTGATAGGCTGGGGCAAAGCGACATGTTTTTGCGTGAGTCGCCGATTTGGAAAGAAACTCCTGTGGAACAGTGTTCCACAATCCGCCACATCGACCGCCCGCTCGCCACGTTCAAGCTCGACGGCGTGACATTGAAGATGATCACGACACGCTGGGAGAACGGCGGCCATTGCGAGATGTGGGCATTTGAGATGGACAAAGGATTTAGCGTCGCTTCCGACAAATATCCGCTCCATACCGAAATGTATTATGTGACTGCGGGGCAAGTCAAGTTCAAGGTCATCAACGAAGAATTCACAGCGGGGCCGGAGTGCATCGTAAAGATTCCGAAGTTCGCAAGATATACTCTGGCTGCGAGTACGGATGCTGTGATGTATGACGTTGGCGGCTTGGCGCGCTGGCAGGCATATATGTATGACCGCGAGTCGGTGTTGCAGTATGACGCGGAGAGGGCAAAAGATCCGGCGACTTTTGCAGGGCTCAGGGACAAATTTGGCGTACAGTTGAAAATTGGTTGAGAAGGGGGAGTAATTAATGAGTGGTTCAAAGTATTTGGAGTTATTGGCAAAATATGTGAGGGATACGGACAAGGCAGTGCTGCCTAAGGAAAGGAATCCTTTTCCGCAGATGAAGACGGACACTTTCAGACTCACGAACGACGCGGGATTTGGAGGGCTCGGCGGCAGCGTCGATTGGGCATATATTCATGAGCCCGTCAATATGTTCCCGCAGCTTGCTGTTTCTGAAAAAGCAAGGTATGTTACAATAATGGGCGGCAGCGGCATCAATTATATGGAGCTGCATGGAGAAGTGGAGATCACTCTTGGGAAGAGCCGCGAGGATGCAAAGACATTTAAATTCGGGGAAGCTGTCGCTTTCTATGTCGGACAGGGGATGCTATATAACATCAATGTCACAAAGATTGACAATAAGAGCTGTCCCATCCACTTTAACGAATTGATATGCGGCGAGCAAGGGCCGACCTCTGACAATGACATCACAAAAGACAGTAGCGCGGGATATGACAAATACTTCGCTTCCGGTGAGGCGCTCTGGGCAAAAGGCCAGCCGCACCACGAGGTTGTATATCCTGTCATGCAGACGAACAATAACATTTTCGGGAGCAAGGAGAAAATCCGCCGCACATGGATGCCTGTTTCCGAACCGCATGTTCTTGCCGAACACGCGCATTTTCATAACTATCTCGAGTATATCGTGTTTTACGGATCCGATCCGGACAATATCACCGATTTGGGCGGGATAGTTGAGTTCACCATCGGCGAGGACAAAGACAACCTGACTATGTTCAGAATCGATAAATCGACGATTTTCTGCGTGAGTCCGGGGTTATGGCACAGCCCGATGGATTTTGTGAAGATTAATGACAAGAGCAAGCCCATTGTTTTTTGCGAGGTGTCATACACCGGTGGTTTTGATGACCCGACAGCAAAGACAGAGTGGCTGAACGGGCCGCCGCAAATGCCGCCGAGCCCGGCTGCGGAATGAGGAGTATTCTTATGCTAGTTGGAAAGACTTTCATCGACCCGCTGGAGATGCCGTTCTCCAGGCGCGGTTCGTATCTCAGCCTTGC
Source organism: Oscillospiraceae bacterium (assembly GCA_009776905.1). Classification (GTDB taxonomy): domain Bacteria; phylum Bacillota; class Clostridia; order Oscillospirales; family Oscillospiraceae; genus WRMH01. The sequence goes on along the minus strand of WRMX01000118.1, from coordinate 5,841 downwards.
GGGCGCAAATGGCGGCAGCAATCAATTTGGAAAGGCGCAGCTTTGGATCGCAACTTCTCGTTATGGGAGCGAGGCGATGGGAGGGACGATGTCTTCCGAGAGCCCGTTCAGGCAAGTTAAGGTGGACTTTTGCAAGGATGGCATACTGCGCAACGGCGTCATCCACACAACGCCATATGAGCTTACGTTCGAGTGCGACTGCGGCCCTGTCAATTTCTGCATCGGCGAATATGGGCTTATGCGGTGCAGAGGGACAAGCGGCATATCGCTCCGCTTTACGCCAAGGCCAGGGATGTTCGGGATGGGCGGCATCACGGACATGCATAACGGGACATTCTATGTCAGGTTTGGCAGCGTTTTGTTGCATTTTGTCGCGCTGAAGGGTAAACTCGGCGCCAAGGGGCCGTTCCTTGAACTGGCTCCGGATGCCGACGGCGTCATCGATCTGGCGATGGAAGAATATAGAATCGAGCCATCCATACGTGCTTCATATCCTTCATATGACGAATGCGTCGCGATGGTCAAAGCGGATTTCGACAGCTTTGCGGAGAAGCAAGTCAAGAATCTGCCTGCGGCTTATAAGGAATATGGGTTGAAGGCCGCTTGGGTCGTTTGGGGATTGACGGTCGTTCCCGATGGCGTGACGGCATATAAGCACAGAATGATTAAGATGATGAGGCTCATATTCGAAGGCGCATTCTCTTGGCAACAGGGCATGCAGGCTTTTTTCCTTGGCGCCGATCCGGATTTTGCGTGGGAAATCCTGTTGTCCGCATTTGATATCCAAGACAAAAACGGCCGTATAGCAGATTCCGTGTCTCCTTCGGGTTCAGGCGGCACGACGATGAAGCCGCCGATCGAGGGTCTAAGCCTGCTTTGGCATATCGAGCATTTCAACGCTGCCTCGAGGCCAAGGGAGGAGCTTGAGTCCTTATACAAGGGCATGGAAGGCTGGATCAACTTCTATCTAAATTTCCGCGATGTCGACAAAGACGGGATTTTCGAGAGCCAGAGCGCCGGCGAGACTGGGTGGGAGAGCGGCACGTATCAAGCGCTCGGGTTCCCGCTTGCCACTCCGGACTTAAACGCATATCTCGCGCTTTGCGAGGAATCCCTCGCGAAGTTGGGCCGCATCATCGGGAAAGATGAATCGGTGAACGCAGCATGGGAGAAAAAGTCGAAAGATACCATTCAAAAAATCATCGATCTCTTCTGGACGGACGACGGATGGGTCGCCATGAATGCGATTACAAAAGAGAAATCAAAGCCGACGAGCCTCATACTATACTGCACGCTCATTCTGGGCAAGCGTTTACCGCAAGATATCATCGATCGTTCGATCAGCCAAATATTCGATTGCGGCGAGTATGAAACGGAATTCGGGCTTGCAACGGAGCAGGTCAGCAGCCCGCTGTTTAGCCACGGCTGGTGCGGCGGCAGCATCGCCACTCCTGCAGAGGTGCTGATTGCGTTGGGGCTGGAACTCTGCGGCAGGCAGGATTTGGCAAAAAAGAGAGCGGTCGTGTATCTGAAGAACTTGGAAAAGAACGGCTTGTATCACATCCACAATACGTTTGACGGCATGCAGGAGTACCAGACGCCGATGTTCTTTGGCGAGCGTTCAATGTTCTATTCCGGGTGGACTGCAGGGTGCTATCTTTTCTTCGCATCAAGATATGGCGAATAACTGTAAGAAGGCAGGTCGTAGCGGCGCAGTTTTCTGCGCTGCTACGAAACATGAGGAAAGCGATGGTTCGTGTGGAAGACGCGATGTGCAATTTGCATAAAATAGCGGCTGCAATCTGTGCAATTCTGACAAGCACGAGGATTTATCAAACATAATGTTTGACAAATGGCGTCAATGCTTGTATAAGTATTACGTGAGGTTGCACCTTGCGAATATTGCTTATATCTGTTATATTTGCATAACCAAACATAATGCTCGCACAGCTGAATCATCGAAATCATAAGTAACGCGGATGGGATCCGCAAAAGATATTATAAACAAAACAGAAATGAGGAGAGTGCTTATGGGCGATTATTTGGAATTCAACGGAATTGGCAAATCGTTCCCGGGCGTGCGGGCGCTCGACGACATCAGCTTCCGGGCAGAAAGCGGCAAGGTAACTGCCTTGCTTGGCGAGAACGGAGCCGGCAAGTCGACGCTTTTGAAAATCATGAGCGGTGATTACAAACCCAATGAAGGTACGCTTACGCTCGACGGCAAAACGTTAAACCTCCATTCGCCGCATGATGCCATCAATGCGGGGATCAGCGTCATATACCAGGAACGGCAGCTTGTTCCCTCTTTGAGCGTCATGGAGAACATCTTTCTCGGCGCGCTGCCGACAAAGTTCGGCATTGTCAACTACCCGAAACTGAAAGCGGACTGCCAGGCCATACTCGACAAATTCGGTCTTCCGATCGATCCCACGGCTGCGTTGGTGTCGCTTTCAATCGCCTATCAGCAGATGGTCGAAATCATGAAGGCTTACAGGCGCGATTCATTGGTCATTGCGTTCGACGAGCCGACGGCACCGCTGACGGACAGGGAAATTGAAATCCTCTTCGGGCTCATCAGACAGCTCAAAGAAGAAGGGAAGATCGTCATTTATGTCTCGCACCGCTTGAAGGAAATATTCGAGGTCACGGACGAGATCATCGTGCTTAAGGACGGCAGGTATGTGGCTTCAATGGTCACTGCGGACACCAGCGAGCCGGAGCTGATCAAAGCGATGGTTGGGCGCGACATCGGCGACACATACGCCAACCTCAAGCGGAACGATACTATCGGCGACATTCTGCTCGAAGTGAAAAATCTCACCACCCGTTATGTGACCGACGTCAGTTTCAAGGTCCGCAAGGGCGAGGTTCTTGGCTTTGCGGGGCTGGTCGGCGCAGGGCGCACGGAGGTCATGCAGGCCGTGTTCGGGGCTGACGACGTGCTTTCCGGCGAGATTATCTTTGACGGCGAGCCTGTCAAATTCGATACCCCTCACGACGCCATCGAAAAGGGAATGGCGCTGTGTCCGGAAGACCGAAAGGACCAAGGGCTGGTTCTCTGGCGTTCATTGGAAGACAATATTTCCATGCCTGTGCTCGACAAACTGACGATCGGGCCGTTCATCAACACGAAAAAAACCGCAGAACTTACGAAGGCAGCTATCAAGAAATTTGACATCAAGACATCGTCGCTCGACAAGCGCGTCATCGAGCTTTCCGGCGGCAACCAGCAGAAGGTCATTCTGGGCCGCTGGACATCGGATCTTTGCGAAACGAAGCTCCTTATATTAGACGAGCCCACAAAGGGCATCGACGTTGGCACCAAGGCTGAAATCTACCAAATCGTTTGCGATTTCGCCAAGCAAGGTATCGGCGTCGTCTTCATTTCCAGCGAGCTGACCGAGGTCATCAATGTGGCGGACACGATTGTTGTCATGCAAAACGGGCGGATTAACGGCGAAATCAAACGCGAAGACGCTACTGAAGAGAACGTCCTTGCGCTTGCGATGCGCGATTAATGGGGGGTAGAACATGCAAGAATTCAAGAGCGTACCGATAACAAGCAAGATATTGCGTTCCAAAGCCTTTATGCTAATTGTCCTGCTTGTGATGCTGGTCATCGTATTTACGTTGCTGGCGCCACTAAATGATGGCCAATTCTTCAAAGCGACCACGTTGCAGCGCATTTTGAGCGACATCGCGATTCCTGCGTGCTTGACGATAGGCGTCGGCCTATTGATCGTTTCCGGAGGCATCGACCTCTCAGCGGCAAAGGTCGGGGGCTTGAGCGCGGTCGTTATTTCTGTCAACATTGTCAACTGGGGCATGCCATGGTGGGTCGGCGTGCTAATAGCTCTCGTCATCTCATCTGTAATTGGATTGATCAATGCCGTCCTCGTCAATGAGCTGGGGTTCATGCCGTTCATCGCTACGATGGCGATGTCGACGGTCGCGGATGCTATATTGAGGTTGATCGCGACGGATTCCTCGGGCGTTGTCCGTGCTGTCATCAACTTCAAGAACGATTCTATCGATGCCATCAACAAATTCACTATTTTCGGCCTCACATGGTCTGTCGTGCTATTGCTGATCTTGTTCATTGTATATGGCCTCTTGCTGTCGAAGTCTAAATTCGGCCGCCAGATGTATTTCGTCGGCGGCAACAGACTGGCGGCGAGGCTCGCAGGCATCAATTCCAAGAGGGTTTCGTATTTCCTGTTCATCAACACCTCGTTCCTTGCCGGACTCGGCGGCTTTATATACACGACGCGCGTCAAGAACGGCGGGTTGACCACTCTGATGAACGACCAATTCACAGGCATGACGGCTGCCATTCTGGGCGGCGTGTCGTTCGGAGGAGGCGCAGGCGGCCTCGGAGGAGCGCTTGTCGGGTTGATAGTCATCAGGTCGTTTAACCAAGGAATGGTTATCATCGGAGCAAGCCCATATCTCACCAGCGTGCTGTCGGGCGTGCTGCTGCTAGTCGCGCTTTCGCTAGACTACTTCAGCCAGCGTCGCCAGGCAAAACGCGTGGGCGCTTGATGACGGAATAGGAGGATAGAATAATGCCTAGATTAACAAGGTTTCAAAAAATCAGACAATCAAGACCGTTCCTGCTCATCGCGCTGACAGTCCTGGTGTTGTTGATTTTGCTGCTCAATAACGGGAAGGAAGTTTTCAACGGCGGCAACGCGACGCAATTGATGAACAGGCTGTCGTATCAAGGTTTGTTCGTCACTGCTATGGCATGCTTGCTGATGAGCGGAGGGTTCGACTTCTCGATCGCTTCGCAAGCGGCTCTGTGCACAATCTTCTTTGCAGACTTCGTGACATTTTATCCGAACGTGCCGTGGATCGTTTTCGCGCTGGTCGTGATGGCGATGGCGGCCTGTATGGGGTTGATTAACGCGTTTTTCTCGCAGGTGCTCAACCTCATGCCATTCATTTGCACGATTGGCATGTCGTCTGTCTGGCTTGGAGTTGCCAACTGGTATTCCAGAGGGTTGGCAAAGGCAGTCAATGTCCAATCGTTCAGCGCGGTGGCGTCATCACGCCTGTTCAATTCGCCAATCCCGCTTACGTTCGTGTTTATGATTTTAGTGATAGTTTTGTATAGCTTGCTGCTGAAGTACACGCGTTTCGGCAGGAGCGTCATGGTGGCGGGCGGCAATCCGACTGCTGCGCGCCTTGCCGGGCTCGACCCGAGGAAGATAAAGACCGCTCTATATGTCAACGCGAGCGTAATAGCCGTGATTGCAGGGCTCATCTATACTGCTCAGCAGCGCTCGGCGGCGACGGGCGGCCTTCCGCAGGCAACACCGGAAATGCGCGGGCTGACGTCCTCCATGCTTGGCGGCGTGTCGTTCATGGGCGGCGCGGGCGGACTCACAGGAGCGTTCTTCGGCATCATCCTCATCGAGACGCTTGCGTATTCGCTGACGATTATGAATCTGCCCGCATGGTTCGTGCTCTTTGTCAACGGCATGCTGCTCGTCGTGGCATTGACTGTCGACAGCGTTGCCACGAAGACCAGGATGCGCAGGCTTGGCATCAGATCGAGCGGCGCCGGCGGCATGGTCATGCCGGGAATGTCCCGCTGACCAGCGTCCCACGTTAGGCATCTCACGTTAGGTTGCTATCGGGCGGTTGTTTATGATACAATTGCCTTGGCAATATGTACACTCGCAAGAATAACAGAATCGGAACAACAAATATTTAAGGAGGATCCTGAAAAAATGAAGAAAGTACTGGCACTCGTTCTGTTGCTGTGCATGGCTTTTGCTCTGGTAGTCGCGTGCGGAGAAAAAACCGATAGTAATAGCAACAGCAACAACAACA
>WRMX01000117.1 GCA_009776905.1 Oscillospiraceae bacterium | reverse complement strand
GCTACGAGGTGTGGGGGATGACGGGGTGCGCTATTCGTCGAGGAGCCAGCCGCCCAGGCACACCCCGCACGCTTCGTCAATCAGACGGTCGAACGACTCAGGATACTTTGCTTTCCAAGCGGCCATTTCTTCGTCCGACACCTTTTCCGCTTCCACGAGATAGCCGGAAACGACCATGCCTGTGACGGTCTTTGCCGTTATCGCGTGCGGCGAAATGAGGTTGATCGCGCCGCCGCGGTCCAAGGTCTCAGCGTCGATCGGGTCGAAACGGGAGCCGTGGTCCACATAGACGACGCCGGGCATGAGCCTTTCCGTGACGTATGCGGCGCACAACACCGTTCCGCGCTCGTTATATACCTTCACTATGTCGCGGTGCGCTATTCCCCGCTCGGCAGCGGTCGTCGGGTGGAGCCAGGCGGGTTCGTACTGATACCCGTCCTTCGCCCTTATTTTCATCGTTTCTATCTCACGGGTCCATGTGACGTCGTCCATGTTTGCGTGAAAGCGCCACCTGCCATGGTTTGACATGCATAATAATGGGTATTTTTTTGCGCGGTTTGATGAGAGCCGGTCGTCGTGGAGGTCGCTTTTTTCGACCCATTTCGGGAATGGGGGCCGTTCATTGTCGTCCGGGAAGTTCTTGATGAGATCCGTCGAGGTGAATTCCAGCAGGCCTGTCGGGGTCGTCAGGGGGTTATTTTCGGGGTCTTCATAAAATGGGTTTATCGCGACGGGGAGATTTGGGATGTTCGTGTCGACAGGAAGGACGAAGATGTCTTTTTTGTGGAATTCATCGTCGATGTCCAGGTGCGCGACGCCGCTCCCTTTGTAGAACAATTCGATGACTTCGTCTTCCGGCATATCATTTGAAGTGTACAAGTTGTATATTTCGTCGCTGATTTTTTTCGCGACGAGCGACACGCAATCGAAGTCGTTATATGATTCGCCGACGGGCGGGCAGGCGGGGTGCTCCCTGTAAATCGCGGTGATCGTGCCGCCGCTGACGTCGTCGCAGACGTCGCTCATCTCATATTTCGTCGCGACGGGCAGGATTATATCAGCCATGTAGCAGTCGTTTTCCAGCCAGGGGTGCTGGGCAACGACGCATTCGATCTCCGGGGAGCGGAGCGCTTTGACATAGTTGAAGCCGTCGTTCCAGCAGGTGACCATGCATGGGGAGTCGGTCCATATCATGTGGATGCGCGAGCAGCCCGGCCTTGGGAACACGTGCTTTGTCCATTGTTCCTCCGCAGGGCCGCAGAATGAGTACAGGCCCCACCATTCGATGCTGTCTTTTAGTATCGCGTCGTGGACCATGCATTTTGGTATCGACTGCGCGGGAGGGGTTTCGGCGCCTATACACAGATCCCTGAGCGCTTCCGTCCCGCGTATGAGCATTTCGAGCCTTTCGGCTTCGGCGCCTGTCGCGGTTTCTTTCATCTTGCGGTATTTTTCCAACTTTGCGGGGAACTCCGCGTGCGATATCACGTTGTCGGGCGGCGAGTCCGGCGGGCGTACGAATTCCGCGCGATGCGGCAGATTGACTATGGATTCGCCTTGATACGGCACGGGGTATATGGGCGAGAAGAGGTCCCATTCGAGCCATTTTGCGTGATGGACGCCCGGCTTGCCGAGGCCTTGCATGCCAAGGAGGAGCGACTGCAGCCGCGCGGGCTCCGTCGAGAACGCGCCTCGAATGCCGGGGCCTCCGTTGCCGATGGTCATGCTCGTGACCTTGCGCGCCCAGTCGCGGGCGAGGGCTTTGATAGTCCATTCGGGGACGCCGCATTTTTCGCTCGCCCATGCGGGCGTTTTTGGCTCTCCGTCCTCCTTGCCGAGGACGTAATCGAAAAACGGCTCGACGCCGACGGCGTGCGTTTTGAGGTATTCTTTATCATATGTGTCTTCGACCAGCCAGACGTATGCTATGGCGAGGAACATTGCTGCATCGGTATTCGGCAGTATTGGAATCCATTTGTCCGCCACGCGGCAGCCCGAAAAGTTGAGGGCGGGGTCGACGAAAACGTATTTGACGCCGAGGCTGTGTATCCATGCATTCAGGCGGCTCGGCATGTATCCGTCGAAGCCCATTGCCGTCGATTCGATGTCGGCCGCCCAGAACAGGAGAAGCTCGGAGTTCTTTGCGATGTCAGGCCACTGGTTGCCCGTGGGGCCGAGCTCGCCGACGGGCTCGCCGCCCCAGACGTTTTTCGACCCCCATGAGTAGCCTTCCCAACTGTCCTGGTTGCGCATTTGGATCGTGTATCCGCCGAGCAGCGACAGAAGCCTGTTGGCGCATCCGTGCGCCGGGGCAATGTGCTTGCCTTCGCCGTGCATGTCCGCTTCGGACAGGACTGCGGACATGCCGTATTTCTCTCGCGCGCGCAGCAGCTCGTCGGCGACGATTTGCGCGGCTTCGTCCCATGATATGCGAACATACGGGGATTTGCCGCGATTTTGGGGGTTGCGGTCGCCCTTAGGATCCCAGTCGATGCGTTTGAGCGGATAGCGGACTCGGTTGTTGGAGTATACGCGCTTTTTGTAACCGGTGTAGTAGCTGCCGGGAATTGTGCGGCGCGCGGGGCCGAAGGAGCTGCCCCGGGCTTCGATTTTCCATGGGTTCTTGCTTTCCCAGTCGACGTATTCGTCGTAGTGCAGGGGTCTTATGCGCGTGATCGTTCCGTCGTTGGCGGATTCGACGACGTGGGGCGGTCCGCTTTGCGGGCCCATCAGGCTGCCTGCTTTGAATACTCGTTTGTCTGCTTTTATGTTTATGGTGTTGTTCATGTTCGGCGTGCCTCCTATTATATTTCAACGTTGTTCAGGTGGGTTGATGAGGGCAGCGAGCCCTGCAAATGCGGAGGGAAAGATTCTTCGCTGCGCTCAGAATGACACGAGGGTTCAGGCTCGGAATGACACAAAGGTGGCGTAAATTTACAAAAGGCGTGAATTTCCATCAGTATATCATTGCAGTAGTGTTTGTTGCAACACCCTTTGGAGCAATATTATCTTGACAAATGCGCGCTAAGTGAATAACATAATGGTAACCGACGTTGCGTGGGGCAGAACCGCGCATCTGACTTTTATCGATAGGATGGTTCTCGTCATGGCTTCACGAAAAGAAACGAAAAAGGCGGAGTTTGAGAAGTTGCTCAGCGACATTCTGGATCCACAGGATGTCGAGGTTTATGCCGTCCGCGAAAAGGGGTGCGAGCTTGTTTTCGCAAACAGGCAGGCGAAGAACCACCTGAAATTCGGCGAGACCATGGTGAGCAATTGCAAAACGAGCCTTGCGAAGAGCTTGCCGGACATATGCGACTTTTGCGTGAACAGCAAGTCGGCGTCCGAAATGTTTGAGATTCAGGACATGGAGGGCAGGTCGTATAACGCGAGGTGCTGCAGGGTCGAATGGATCGATGACAAGCCTGCGGCAGTGTTTTATATGCGCGACATCACGCAGGAAAAGGCGCAAAACGAGCTGTTATACGCGATGGCGTATGTCGACCAGCTTACCGGCGTGCCGAACAGGCAGAAGCTGAAGGAGGATTTTAACGCCATTGAGGCGAAAATCGCCAATGGAAGCGTTTCCGGCGTGGTCGCGCTGTTTGACCTCGACCATTTCAAGGCCGTGAACGATACGTACGGGCATAACACCGGCGACCTTGTCTTGCGGCGGCTCACCGAGCATTTGCAAGGCGAAAAGGATTTCAACGGGCATCTCTACAGGCTGGGCGGGGATGAGTTCATTCTGTTATATTCCGAGCCTTCTTCCAAGTTCGAGTCCGACGATCTTTTGAGGGCGCATTATGAGGAGCTGCTGGCAAAAGCGCTGCGCGCGTATACTTTGCCGACGATCGAGGTGAAGTGCACTCTGAGCATCGGCGTTTCGGTTTTTCCCCATCATGGGGAGAATCTTTCGGAGCTGCTCCGTAAGGCGGACATCGCTTTGTATAAGGCGAAGGCCGACGGGAGGAACCAGGTCACGTTCTTCGAGTCCCAGTATGATACGGCCCAAAAGTTCCGGGATTTATACATCAACATCCAGCCGATTCTCAATTCGGCGGGGAAGACTTTCGGTTATGAGCTTGTCGACCGGGGGAACACCGGAGACGAGGAGGATACAACCGTCAACCTCAACGAATTCAATCGCACCGTCGATGCTTTGGGGTTCAACGACATCGAGAATAACGTCCAGTATTTCATCACTTATTCGAAGCAGCTGATGAACCCCGCCGTCCTGAAGAGTTTACCGAGGGAGAAGTTCATCATCCAGATTCTGCTGCCTGCTGATGTGGTCCAGGGCGAGCTCAATGAGCAGTTGGCGCTCTGCAAGGATTTGCGCAAAAACGGGTATAAGCTGGCGCTGATCGGCCTGCATAGCGGCGTCAGCACGCAGGAGCTGCTTGAGATTGCCGATTATTGCAAGTTCGCAAGGTCGGACAAGAACACGATGAAGCAGAAGATGCTCATTTCCGGCAATAAAAGGGTCCGGTTCATCGCTTCGGATGTGGATACGCAGGCAGCGTACCAGGCGGCCAAGGACATGGGGTACCAGTTGTTCCAGGGGTTTTACTTCAACCAGCCTGTGATTGGTGCGAAGACGAAGGAAATCAGCCCGTTGAAGTCGAATTATTTCCGCCTCTTGAAGCTGTCCAGCACGGACGACTACATGGATTTTCGCGAGATTAGCTCGGTTATTTCTTCCGATGTCGCGCTTTCGTATAAGCTGCTGCGGATTTTGAACTCCGCCGCTGTCGGGCTGCGCAACGTTTCGTCGATCGCGATCGCTGTGGCGTACTTGGGCGAGGAGAGCTTGAAGAAATGGATTGCCGTGCTCGCGTTGCGGGGGATTGGCGAGGACAAGCCTCTCGAGCTTGTGAGGATGTCGTTGATCAGGGCGCGGTTTGGCGAGTTGCTCGCCCCGCATTTTCGGATCAAGCGCGATTTGAGGCAGGTGTTCCTGGTTGGCATGCTGTCGCTTTTGCATATTGCGCTCGACATGTCAAAAGAGCAACTGGTCGAGGAAATCGCCGTTGCCGACGATATCAGCGATTCGTTGCTGAACAAGACGGGGATTTATTCTGATTTGCTGCGGTTTTACGAGCATTATGAATATGCTAATTGGGATGCGGTGTCGCAGTATGTTGAGGAGAATCAGCTGGATCCTCAGTTTGTCAATGAGGCGTATATTTCGGCCGTGAAATGGTATAGCGATTTGGTGTTGTGAAACAGGGGGACGAGGAAGCACGTGGAACAGAGGTGGAACAGAGGGACGGTTCTCGTGGTCCACTCGTGGTCCACTTGTGGGTCATAAACGGAACGAAAAGATCCTTCGCTGCGCTCAGGATGACAAGATCAATGGTGGACCACGAGAAGCGTCACCCTGTCCTTCCCGCGTGTTCAAGCTAAACACGAGAACCGTCGCCTTGTTTCCTCACCCTGTTTCCTGTTTCCCCAGAACCGTCGCCTTGTTTCAGTCGGGAATGAAGGGGCAGAGGTTGATCAGCTCCAGCACCGCACCGCTTCCGGCGGATTCAATGTAATAAGCGTGTTCGCCATCATTAAGGAATTCCCAGATTACCTTACCTCCTGCCGAAATGAGCCTATCGACCAACTCGTCCTGATCGTTTTCGCAAACATATGCGTTGTGATGGAAGCCCGCGCCCCTTGATTTCAGGACATTTGCATGATAGGACAAGTCATCGAGGGGCTGAAGCAATTCGATGGCAATGCCGCCGACTCGGCCGAATGCAGCCCGGAGGAGGCCGCCGTTTCCGACGGCCATTTTTTTTTGCGGGAACTCGACGTCCATGATTGTCCATTTTGCGACGGGTGCGTTTGCGGCTACGGGCGAGCCCGTGGCTTTGGGTGCGTTCGCGGCTTTGGGTGCGTTCGCGGCTTTGGGTGCGTTCGCGGCTTTGGGTGCGTTCGCGGCTTTGGGTGCGTTTGCGGCTTTGGGTGCGTTTACGGCTACGGGCGAGCCCGACATGGCGTTCAAGAAGGTTATTGTGGCATCTATATCATATGTAAGGAATCCATTGTGCCAAAAGTACATGCCCCACCTCAGTTCAGGACGGCGCGCGCCGGATTGTCCATCAGCATCATAAGCGTTTTGATGAATATCGCAGCTGTTGCGCCGTCTATTATTCTGTGGTCATATGTCAACGAGAGCCCGACCGTCGGGATAACTGTTGCTTCGCCGTTTATCGCGGCGACGCTGTCGGTAACTCTGCCGATGCCAAGTATCGCGGCCTGCGGCGGATTTATGATTGGCGTGAAGAAATCCACGGAGTCGAAGCCCCCGAGATTGGAGACCGTAAACGTCGCTCCCACGATGTCGTCGGGGGAAAGCGCGCCGTTCCTCGCGCGTGCCGCAAGGTCCTTAGCCTCGCGGCTCATCGTGAGCAATCCTTTATTTTGCGCATTACGCAGCACCGGGACAAGCAGGCCATCGCTCGTGGCTGTGGCGATGCCTAGGTTGACATTGTTGTATAACACGATTCCTTCATCGGACAGCGAAGAGTTGATGGGAGGGACCATCGTCAGCGCAACCGCTGTCAGTTTCAGCAACAGCTCGCCTATTGTGATTTGCTCCGCCTTGCTCTCGAGGCCTTTGTTCAGGATCGCGCGATATTCCATGAGCGCTTTTGCAGGAGCCGTGACATGATGGGTGACCATCGGTATTGTAGCCCAGGCTCTTTGCATGGTTTCGCCTGTTTTTCGTCGGATGCCCTTGTATGGGATGATTGTCTTTGGCGATTCGAGATCGGCGGCATCGTCAATGAATGAAGCGTTCGTGGCGTTGTATTCGATGAACGGGCGGGCGGATGTTTGCTCGCCGGCGGCGGCATATGCTTCGACGTCGGCTCTGACTATGCGCCCATTGGGACCGCTGCCTGATATCCGATTGTAGTCGATGCCTTTTTCGAGTGCGATTTTTTTTGCGATGGGTGATATGATCGCGCGGGGGGCGGAGGTTGCGGAGGCGGCTGCGGAGGTGGCTGCGGGGGTTGCGGATTGTGCAACTGAGGCAGTTGCGGAGGCGGCGGGGGTTACTGTTCCGGAAGCGGAGGAAGGAGTGGAGGCAATGGCGGCTTGAGTTGCGGAAGCTGAGGCTTGCGCGACAGAAGCGGTATTGTCTGCGGCGCTCATGGAGCGAGGCGATTGTGCGAGAGGCTGAGCGAGCGCGGGGATGTCTTCTCCAGGCTCGCCGACATATCCAAGAACGGCTCTGATCGGGTATTTCTCATCGACAATGGCGATTTTTTTCAACAGAGTCCCTCTAGCGGGCGACTCGATGCTGTAGCTGAGCTTCTCGGTCTCGATTTCCAACAGGGGTTCCTTTTCTTTGACCGAATCGCCCTCGTCTTTCAGCCATTCGACAATAGTCCCTGTTTTCATCGTCAACCCCAGTTTCGGCATAATGATCTCATGTGGCATATCGCTACCTCACTCCCATGCCGCAGGCTTTTTGGGCAGCGGCAATGATTTTTTCTTCATTAGGCACATATTCCGCTTCTAATGGAGGCGAGAAGGGGCAATGCGTGAAAGGCGCTGTGACCCTTATTATCGGCGCGTCGAGTAAATCGAGCGCTTCCTCCGCGACGATGGCCGCAATCTCCGCGCCAAAACCTGTGCAGCCGATCGCTTCGTGGACGATTATCAGCCTGTTAGTCTTTTCAAGCGATTGAAATATCGCGTCTTTGTCCAGGGGGATGAGCGTGCGGATGTCGATGACTTCAGCGCTGATGCCATCGACGGCAAGCCTCTGCGCAGCATCGAGGCATTTATTGACCATCATTCCATATGAGACGATCGTCACATCGGAGCCGGCGCGAGCGACAGAGGCCTTTCCAATCGGCACGAGGTATTCGCCTTCGGGCACATCGCCCTCCATCCCGAGCAACGTTTTATTCTCTATTACCAGAACAGGGTTATCGTCCCTGATCGCTGATTCTAGCAGGCCTTTTGCGTCGGCAGGGTTTGACGATGCGACGACTTTGATCCCGGGCATATGGGTGAAAAACGACTCAATGCTCTGCGAATGCTGCGCAGCGGCGTTTATACCGGCTCCGGCTTGGGCGCGGATGACCATCGAGAGCTTTGTCTGGCCGCCGACCATCCATGCTAGTTTTGATACTTGATTGAGCACCTCGTCCATGCACACGCCCATGAAATCCATGAAATCATGAACGACTATCGGGCGCAATCCGACCGCTGCGGCGCCGACTCCGAGGCTTGTGATTGCGGTTTCGCTGAGCGGCGTGTCCAGCACGCGCATGGGGCCGTATTTTGCGAGCAGCCCCGCAGTCTGGCCGAATGCGGAGCCAAAGGCGCTTACGTCTTCGCCGCATATGAATACGTTGGGGTCGCGCGCCATTTCGAGGTCCTGCGCGTCGCGAATTGCTTGAGTGTATGTTATTTTTCCGGGCATGTTCATTCTCCTCTTTAAGGCGGGTGGTGGGTTTTGTGTCGGAGCGGGACGATATGGGCGGCGTTATTTATCAATAGTTGAGGTCTTCGTACATGACCGACACTTCGGGGTATGGGCTCTGCTCCGCAAAGCGTACGGAGGCCTCGATTTCCGCTTTCGCATCGTCACGCACATTTTTCAAATCCTGCGCGCTTGCGAGCTTTTCTTTTATAAGCCGCTTTTCAAACGTGGGAATGGGGTCTTTCTTTCTCCAGGTTTTCTCGTCATCAGGGTCTTTATACGGGGCGGAGTCACCTATGAAATGTCCATGATGCCGCCATGTGAGGCATTCGATGAGCGTCGGGCCGCCTCCGTTGCGCGCTTTCTCGATAGCGGCGGATGCGGCGTCGCGAACCGCTATCGGATCGTTGCCGTCGACCCGGCAGCCTGTTATATTATACGCATCTGCGCGTTGCGAGATGGTTTTATTCTTCGAATGATATGTAAATGGCGTAGACATTGCGAATTGGTTGTTTTCGCAAACGAACACCACGGGGAGGTTCAACGCGGCGGCCATATTCAACGATTCGTGGAACGTCCCTCTGTTTGAGGCGCCGTCGCCGAAAAAGGCGACGGTAACCGAGTCGCCGCCTCTGTATTTTTGCGCGTATGCGGCCCCGACCGCGATTGGAATGCCAGCCCCGACAATGCCGTTGGCGCCTATGATTCCTTTTGAGATATCGGCGATGTGCATCGAACCGCCCTTGCCTTTGGAATACCCGTCTGCCTTGCCGTAAAGCTCCGCCATCATCCTATTGACGTCCGCGCCTTTGGCTATGCAGTGTCCATGGCCGCGGTGGGTGCTTGTGATGTAGTCATCGTCATTTAAGCAGCTACACACGCCGGCGGCGATGGCTTCTTCGCCGCTGTACAAATGCAGGAAGCCGACGAGCTTGCCGTCCAGAAACAGTTTTGCGGCGGTTTCTTCAAACTCGCGAATGCGGACCATCGTGCGATATAGCGCGAGCATTTCCGTTTTGTCCTCGTTTGTTATGCTCATGGGGGCGGGCCTCCTTAGTTGTGTGGTG
>WRMX01000116.1 GCA_009776905.1 Oscillospiraceae bacterium | reverse complement strand
TCCCCCGCGTCCCCCGCCGCACCCACCGCAGCCCCAATAACAAAAGCGGACCTCTACGCAGCCGGCCTGTCCGGCGGCGAAGGCAGCGCGCAAAAACGGCGCGACCTCTGCGACCGCCTAGGCCTCCCGAAACGCCTCTCATCAAACAGCCTTCTCGACGTCCTGAACATTCTCTATACGCGCGAAGAATTCTACGATATGAAAACATAGAGGTGCTTCCATGCCATATTACACCATAATTGCAGGAGTCAACGGAGTTGGCAAATCGAGTTTGTCCGGCGTCCTGAAAACAGAACGCAACGATCTTGGATATATCATCGATGTGGACAAGATTGGTACCGACAATAATTGCTCGCCGATTGACGCGGGAAAAACCGCCGTAGGCAAAATCAACCAATATTTGTCTAGGGAACTGTCATTCTCTCAGGAAACAACCTTATCCGGCCAAAAAACGGAAAAAACCATAAAAACGGCAAAAGGAAAAGGTTACTCAATCCGATTATTCTATATTGGCCTGAACACGTTGGACGAGTGCCTCAAGCGCATTGAAAATCGTGTTGAAAAAGGTGGCCACAATATCGGAGCGGACGATGTTGCGCGCAGATATGGCAAGAGATTTGACGACTTGATAAAAATACTCCCACTTTGCGATGAGGTCAGGCTGTTCGATAATGAAAACGGATTTGTCGAAGTGGCAGAATACAAGAACGGCGAGATAATAACAAAAGGCGAATACAAACCGGGGTGGCTGGTTGATTTGATTGGAAAAATGTAAAACAAAAATGGGGGGAACATGCATTGAAATGCCAATTTTGCGGATATAGCGAGAGCAAGGTCGTGGACTCTCGCCCGGCCGAGGAAGGCGCGACCATCAGGCGCCGCCGCGAATGCCTGTCATGCAAAAAGCGATTCACGACATATGAGATCATGGAGCACCTGCCGCTGCTGGTCATCAAAAAAGACGGCAGCAGACAGACGTTCGACAAACAGAAACTGCTGAACAGCATGCTCCGCGCATGCGAAAAACGCAGGGTGCCGCTCTCCGACCTCCAAAGCGCCGCCGACGAGATCGAGCTCGAGCTGCTGAACTCGCTCGAACACGAAATCAGCACTTCCGAGATAGGAGAAATGGTGATGGACAAGATGAAAGCCTTGGATGAAGTCGCCTACGTGCGCTTCGCATCCGTATATCGCCAATTCCGCGATATTAACACATTCATGGACGAACTCAACAAACTACTTAAAGACGAATAACGATTGGGGAAAAATAATGGGCATACACGAAGCATGCGGCATATTCGGCATTTATGACACAACAGGCAACTGCGCAAGAAGCACGTATTACGGGCTATACGCGCTCCAGCACCGCGGTCAGGAAGACTGCGGAATCGCAACGAACAACGACCTCGAATTATCATGCCACAAAGGCTCGGGCCTCGTCGGCGACGTGTTTTCCGAGAAAATACTCTCCGACCTCGGCGGGACGATGGCGATAGGCCACGTCCGCTATGCCGTTTCCGGCGGCGCGCGCTCCGAAGGCACGCAACCGCTCACGCTCAAATATATCAAAGGCTCGCTGGCCGTCGCCCACAACGGCAGCCTGACGAACAGCACGGAGCTCAAAAGCGAATATGAATACAAGGGCGCCGTCTTCCACACGACGACGGATTCCGAAATAATCGCATATATCATCGCGCAGGCCCGCCTGCACTGCGACAGCATCGAGGAGTCGGTCAGCCAGGCAATGACACGCTTGCGCGGGGCGTTCTCGCTCGTCGTCATGTCCTCGCGAAAGCTGATCGCCGCGCGCGACCCTTGGGGGTTCCGCCCGCTGTGCATCGGCAAAAAAGGCGATGCAATCGTCTTCGCCTCCGAGACATGCGCCCTCGACAGCATCGAAGCGACATTCGTCCGCGACGTCGAGCCCGGGGAAATCGTATGGGTTTATAAAGGCGAGCTCCACAGCAACCGCAGCAACTGCGCCGAATGCTCGAACTTGTGCATATTCGAGCATCTGTACTTCGCGCGCCCCGACAGCATCATCGACGGGCAGAGCGTATACGGCGCGCGCATACTAGCAGGCCGATACCTCGCGCATGAATACCCCATCGACGGCAACGTCGTGATAGGCGTGCCAGACACCGGCCTTGTGGCCGCAAAGGGCTATTCGCTCGAGACCGGCATCCCATACAACGACGGGTTCATCAAAAACAGATACATCGGGCGAACGTTCATCATCCCGCACCAACTGAGCCGCGAGGAGGCCGTCAAGATAAAGCTCAACCCGCTGCGCGCCACGGTCGAAGGCAAGCGTGTCATCATGATAGACGACACGATAGTCCGCGGCACGACGACCTCGCCCACGATAAAGCTGCTGCGTGACGTCGGCGCGAAGGAGGTCCACGTCCTCATATCTTCGCCAAAGTTCATCGCCCCATGCTTCTATGGCACCGACATCCCATCCAAGGAAGTGCTTTTCGCCTGCAACCACACGACAGAGGAGATGCGCGACATCCTCGGCGCAGACAGCGTGGGCTTCCTCAGCCTCGACAGCCTCGCAAAAATCGCGCCTGACTCCAAATGCGGCTTCTGCGACGCGTGCTTCACCGAGAACTACCCGGTTATCTGAAAACGCATGCTTCACCGAGAACTATCCGGTTGTCTGAAGGGCTACAATTCACCGAGAATCACCCGGTTGTCTGAAGGGCTACAATTCACCGAGAATTACCCGGTTGTTTGAACCGGCCATAATGTTGAAAATGGAGGTTATCATATGTATCAAACGTTCTCACAGCCTGCGCCCATAATATTCGGGCGTGGGGCAATATCGGTCCTTGGCGAAAAGGTGAAAGAAAAAGGATGCAAAAAGGCGCTGATCATCTGCGAAAAAGGCATAGAGGACGCAGGGATAGTCGCCAAGGCAGCGGCGAGCCTGGACGAATCCGGCATCGCATACGTGGTTTTCAACGAAGTCCTCGCCGACCCGCCGGACAGCTCCGTCGACAAAGCCGGTGCCTTCGCACTGGGCGAAAAAGTCGACTGCCTCATAGGAGTCGGCGGCGGCAGCAGCCTCGACACGTCAAAGGCGACATCCATTCTGATGACATACCCGGGCCCTGTGCGCAACTACATCGTTGCCCCGCCGACGTACATCGACACGAAGGTTCCCCTCATCCTTGTCCCGACCACGGCAGGCACGGGAAGCGAATGCACGAACGTCGCGATCATCTCGCTGCCCGATAAAAACGTCAAATGGGCCGTCAACGTCAACACCTCGCTTGCGATTGTGGACCCCGAGCTCATGCTCTCGCTCCCGAAATCCATCACGGCGACCACGGGCATGGATGCCCTCTCGCACGCCATGGAAGCGATGACATGCATCAACTGGAACCATCATTCAGACCTATACGCCGAAGGCGCGATAAAGAAAATAGCCGCCAATCTGGCGGCATGCTGCGAGGACCCCGGAAATATCGACGCGAGAAGCGAAATGGCGCTTGCGGCGAACTGGGCGGGGCTTGCGTTCAACAACCCCGTCACCCATGTCGGCCACGCCGTCGCCGATGCGTTGTCGTGCAACTTCCACACAGCGCACGGGCTCAACTGCGCGCTCGCCCTCCCCGACACGATGGCCCTCATCGGCCCCGCCGTGCCGGAGCGGATGCGCGTCATAGCCAAAGCAATGGGTATCGCGCTTGGAGGCGGCGAGACCGGCGAGCAGCTAGGTAACATCGTTGCTGCGGAGATTCGCGCGCTCATGCGCAAAATCGGCATCAAGTCTCTCAGCGAAATGGGATATGCGCGCGAAAAAGTTATCAGCTTCGAGCCGGAGGTCACTGCCAGCTTCCTCTCCGACAACTGCCCCGTCAAGATAGACGCGGCAACCGCCGCAAAACTACTCGCAGCGGTATATGACAATTATTAGCGTTGGACAGTTCACGCTCCCATGGCTTTAGAGAGCTTCAGCGGAACACCATGGTTTTATTGGTCAACTTGCTGACGTTACAAGCGCATAGAGCTCATCAATTATATCTTCTGCATGAAGAACCTTGAGCTTGTTCCTGTTGTTGTTGCTCGGCAAAATGAATCTCGAACCTGTCGGAGACGAAATTACAAAACAATAATCCCCGATGTGCTCAGGCATAGAGTACTCAATCTTATCCTTATCATAAATTTCGATAATGAAGTATTCATCTCTTTGGACAAGTATGCCGTCCGGAAGCATGCCGTTATTATGAAACAATTCTCTTTGTATCTTTTGCGTTGCAAGTAGCTTTACCATAGTAGCTAAATTGTCTTGGTTTTCAATCCAAATGTCAGTTTCTTCACCATACATGACTTTTATTGCAGGGTTTTCCGGGAGCATCGGCACGATTGGCACCAAATACCATATAAGCCCACAACACGATAAGACCAATATAAGTAAAAGCAAAACTACAATTGGTTTCTTGCTGGTTCTCTTTTTCTTTGCCACGTATATGACTGTTGCAATGGTTGATACAACAGCAAGCGCCAACAAAAGTAAACCCATAATAAACATACCCTCCCACTATTATAACTATCGTATGCGATAGGCGTACTTATCGCATACGATAGTGTAATATATAAATTGTATAATGTAAAGTAAAAGCAGAAAAAAAGTGTTGACAACATGGTGGCGCCTCTGATAGAATGCACAGGCGTTCCAAAGACAGCAGGTGGCGCGAGCCATAAACCCTGCCGAGGATAGCTTGTATTGGCTGACTAATGTCTTTGCGAATTATCGCAAAGGCATTTTTTTGAACGTAGTAGCATAAGTGGAGGTGAAAAACACATGCCAAGCGCGAAAATACTCAGCGAAAAAAAGAAAGTCGTCGAAGAGCTGACAGAGAAACTGAAAAGCCAGGCAGGAGTATTCGTCAACTACTCGGGCATCACCGTCAATGAAGACACGGAAATGCGCGTGAAGCTCCGTGAGGCGAACGTCGACTACACCGTCATCAAAAACACTTTGATGAGATTTGCCATACAGAACGTCGGCTTCGAAGCGCTCGACCCGATCCTGAACGGCACGACGTCTCTCGCCATCAGCAACACGGACCCGATAGCCCCCGCAAGGGTGATCAAGGAGTATGCTGACAAGTTCAGCGACTATTTCGAGATCAAAGGCGGGTTCATGGACGGGAGGATACTGTCCGTCGGCGAAGTGAACGCTCTCGCTACCATCCCGCCGCTGCCCATCCTGCAAGCGCAGTTGCTGGGCACGATGCTCGCTCCGATAGCGAGCCTTGCGGTCGTCTTGAAGGCAATTGCCGAGAAAGACAACGCTCCGGCCGATGTTGAGGTCGCGGCATCAGAGGCGGAAGCACCGGTTGAAGCGGCAGCGGAACCGGCTCCCGTAGCTGAAGCACCGGCAGAAGCCGAGACAGCTCCCGAGACCGAAGCAGCCCCCGAAGCCGAAGCCGCTCCCGAGGCAGCAGCCCCCGAAGTGGAAGCTCCTGTAGAAGCAGTGGCAGACGCGGCTCCCGAACTGGAAGCAGCAGCGGCCCCCGAGGTCGAAGAAGCCCCCGAACCCGAAGCAGCCCCCGAGGCAGCAACCGAAGATGCCCCAGTGGCAGACGCGGCTCCCGAGGCAGAAGCAGCGGTAGACGCAGCCCCCGAGCCGGAAGCAGCGGCCGAATAACCTCGCCGCATCCTAACGCAAAAACATACACACAAAACCATAACAACAATAAACGGAGGTAACAACAATGGCCAGCGAAAAACTAACCGCCCTTATAGAAGAAATCAAAGTCCTGACAGTGATCGAGCTGTCAGAGCTCGTCCACGCGCTCGAAGAAGAATTCGGCGTTTCCGCAGCCGCAATGGCCGCACCCGCAGCAGGCTCCGCAGTCGCAGCCGAAGCAGCCGAAGAGCAGACCGAGTTCGACGTCATCATGACGAGCTTCGGCGCGGAAAAAGTCAAAGTCATCAAAGAAGTCCGCGCCATCACGGGCCTCGGGCTCGCCGAGGCGAAAGCCCTTGTAGAAGCCGTCCCCGCGAAGATCAAAGAAGGCGTCAGCAAGGATGAATCGAACGAGCTCAGAGACAAGCTCGTCGCGGCCGGAGCAGTAGTTGAAATAAAATGAAACGCGACCCTAAACACCACTCGAAAGGGCTAGCTCCGCTCATCAATCGCATGAACTTGAACCTGCGGCCTAAGCTCGTCCTCATATTTCTTGTGGTCAAAGTCATACCGATCATCATTCTGACTGTCATCGCATGGAATCAGATCGCGTCGCTCGGCTACTTGCTGCGCGACCTCGCCGTCAAGGACTCCACGAAAGCGCTCAACGACGTCGCCAGAGAGAGCATCGAACGGATGACCACAGATACCGCATCAGTCGTAGCGGAATTCCTGCGTGGGCGCGACGATGACATCCGTGTGCTGTCCAACATGCTGTCGGACATTTTTGACGGCGACATCCGCTCGGAAGATGCCCTGATCGTTGCGGAAGATGCGCTGCGCATATACTCAGAAAGGCAGACCTCCCGGCTGATCAAGCGCGGCGAATGGGTCCTGTCGGACGACGGTATGTCCTGGGTCGAAAAAAATCCCATTATTTATGATGGTTTGCTCGACGTTTCCGTCAATGGTGAAAATAACGATGAATTATACGGCAGCAGCTTTAATTACAGGCCGCCGGAAACGTTTGAATATGACAGCGTCCCCCTATACGACGAAATCACGTTCCTAGACGTCGATGGGAACGAGCTCGTCAAGCACGTCGCGGAGAAATCCAATAAGACAAATTATCCATTAAGCCCGGACCTCGTGAACGTATCCGATCGGCTCAATACATACATTAAAGCCGAAACATATTTTCAAGACCTATCAACCATGAGCCCCGGGGACATCTATGTTTCTGATGTCATCGGGGCATACGTGGGCACGAACTACATAGGGATGTACACCCCCGGCGTTTTGAAGAACAACGTCGCGAAGACGAACCCGAACTACGCGCTGCTCCAGGAAATCGCTGACCTCCCTCCCGATGAGTTTGTCGAGGTTGCAAAAACGCAGGCATATGCGGGCATGGAAAACCCCGTCGGCCAGCGTTTCGAGGGCATCGTGCGTTGGGCGGCGCCCGTGACGGCTGCGGACGGCGAAACGATAATCGGCTATGTGACCATGGCCCTCAACCACGACCACATCATGGAATTCGTCGACCACATCACCCCCATGATAGAGCGCTACACCAGCCTCCCCAGCGCGTATGAAGGCAACTATGCGTTCATATGGGATTACAAATGCCGCAGCATATGCCATCCGAGGCACCATTCCATCGTGGGCTACAACCCCGAGACCGGCGAGCCGCAGGTTCCATGGCTCGAGGGCACGAACGCGCTCGAAAGGGACAAGGCCACTGGTGCG
The DNA here is from genome assembly GCA_009776905.1 of Oscillospiraceae bacterium. Taxonomy (GTDB): domain Bacteria; phylum Bacillota; class Clostridia; order Oscillospirales; family Oscillospiraceae; genus WRMH01. The sequence goes on along the minus strand of WRMX01000116.1, from coordinate 2,231 downwards.
TTCATCAAGGTCGAGGACGACTTGGGCGTTATGCATACCGTTCCAATCCTTGACGAAAACGGCGAGAAGATGCTCAAGAACGACACGCCATATTACTATTGGATGACGGCGGGCGGGGACAAGTGGCTGGAAGCGAACCCCTCGTGGGACAACCTCAGTTCCGAGGACGTCGGCACGAGCTGGGGCAGCTTCCTCGCGCAAAACATCGACGACAGGGACATCTTGCCGCAGTTCGGCGAGAGGCCGCTCAAAGACCGCGACGGCGATCTGAACGATGCGGACGGCAACGTCATCCTCGATTACCAATCGCGCGACAAGACACCCGCTGAAGCGCTGACGAAGGCAGGGTTCGTCGGGCTCGACGGCAGGTATCTGAACAACGCCCCGCAGTGCACGGGCTGGATGAACCTCACGGAGGACGGCGGTTCCGGCTCATTCTATATTCTATGGAGCGGGATCTACAAACCCACGACTGCGGGCGCAATAGCGTACTATACAGGGCAATACGCCCCCGAAAACCAAGACGGCTCCAAGCGCGGCTTCGCCTTCGTCTCCATCGGCGCGGGCATCGAGAGCTTCACGGCTCCCGCTCAAGAAATGGAAATCACCCTCTCGGGCGCCATAAGCGACACAATGCGCAACAACACCATCCAGCTGATCATCACCAGCCTCGTGCTGGTTGCGATTGTCGTGCTCATGGCATTGCTGATTTCGAATTATCTGACAGACAACATCAAGCTCGTTCTTGGAGGCATATCAAGATTCCGTTCCGGCGAGCGGCAATTCCGCATCCATTCGGCCATCAAGGACGAGTTCGGAACCCTCGCCGAATCGTTCGACGCGATGGCGGACAGCATAGAGAACAGCGCTTCCGGCCCTCTGTCGATCATAGACATGGACCAGCGGATAATATATATGAACGACAAGGCATTGTTCATCACCGGGAGGACGCTGGACGAAGTCGTCGGCACGCCTTATGGCGATATGAGCATTTATCCCGCCGGGTCGAAATATTGCCCCATCACCGCCCTGCTTGATAACAAGGAGCCGGAGGTTCTTTTCCAGGAGGAGAGCGGGCATTATTTCAAAGGGACCGCCAATTATCTGTACGACCCTGACGGCGGGCAAATCGGGTTTATAATCGCAACAAACGACGTCACGGAAATAGAGGACGCCAGGCTCAAGGCGGAGCAGGCCAGTCTTGCGAAGAGCAACTTCCTCGCGAACATGAGCCATGAGATAAGGACGCCCATGAACGCGATCATCGGCATGGCCTCCATCGGTGCCGGCGCTTCTGACATCGCAAGAAAGGATTACGCCATCGGAAAAATCCAAGATGCGTCAGCGCATCTGCTTGGCGTTATCAACGATATTCTGGATATGTCGAAAATCGAGGCGAACAAATTCACCCTTTCCGTCAGCGAGTTTAATTTTGAGGAAATGCTCCGACGCGCGGTCGATGTCGTGAGCTTCCGCGTTGAGGAAAAGCATCAAGACCTTGCTATCAACATCGATTCCAATATACCCCGGTTGCTCGTCGGCGACGACCAGCGCTTCGCCCAAGTCCTGACGAACCTGCTTACGAATGCAGTCAAATTCACGGACGAAGGCGGGTCGATCACTCTGGACGCGGAATTGCATTCAGAAAACGGCGGGGTCTGCACCCTGCTCGTGTCGATCACGGACACCGGCATCGGAATCAGCCCCGAGCAGCGCGACAAGCTGTTCAATGCGTTCACGCAGGCCGAAGCCAGCACGACGCGCAAATACGGCGGCACGGGGCTCGGCCTCGTGATATCGAAGAACATCGTTGAAATGATGAATGGTTCGATCTGGGTCGAATCCGAACCCGGCATCGGGTCAAAGTTTTCGTTCACGGCGAATCTCGTGCGCGGACGCACGGTGAATATCGGGCTGCTTCCGAAGCCGTTGGTTATGCTTGATGATACGGGCGACGCGGGCGGCGCGGGTGGCGCGAGCAGCGCGAGTGGCGCGAGCAGCGCGGGCGCTTTGACTTCCCCCACTGCAGATAGCGCGGCCACCTCTGCCACCCCAGTCATTCCAAACGAATCATCGATGACGTCCGGCACGGGTGGCACGGCGGGCAGCACAGGCGGCACGGCGGGCAGCACAGGCGGCACGGAGAGCAGCACAGGCGGCACGGTAGGCCGCACGGGCGGCACGGCGGGCAGCACGGGCGGCACGGCGGGCAGCACGGGAGGCACGGCGGG
>WRMX01000115.1 GCA_009776905.1 Oscillospiraceae bacterium | reverse complement strand
GGGACAGCTCGCTTACGAGCGAAATGAATTCGCTCTACTCGCTTGTCCCTCACGCAGCTACGCTGCGCACCGCGCTTCGCGCGGTGTTAGTACCTGACGGACTGAAAAACATCTTGTTTTTTGTTGGTGTTGTGCATCCGTCAGGTACTATTGCAGGATTCGTAGGTTGACAATATCTGAAACAGGAGAGCCGGGTGAGATTGCTGAAAGAGTCTGTCAAAAACTGTAAAATGCATGCTCGGTGGTGGAGTTGATCCCTTCGGCGGCATGGGCTCCGCATCCGATCGTCATCTGCGAGACTCTATATTTTGCAGCCGGAAACCCTGATGTTGACAGGGTTTGAGGTTTGTGGTCATAATGAACACAAAGCTCAACACGTTGATTTTAGCCGCTTTCGTCGGTTGTTATTGTATGCATATGCAAATCCCTTTCGTAGTAGCGGTCGGGAGCTGGGGGCGGCTGGGCGGTTGTGCATCCCGCGCCTTCACGCGCGGTATCTGCTCCATGGCTACTGTTGCTGCAAGCACTGTCCCGAGCTCCGGAATGTCATCTACCGTGTACGATAAGGCTTAAAGCAGCTATAAGGTCAATAGCAGATTTTTTCCCACAAACGACAAACAAGGGGACGGTTCTCTCGTGTTTTGCGACCGCCCGCTTTCAGGCTTGAATACCAAAATCATATTGCGCGTTTGCGGAAAATATGGTATCATTGGACTATCACAGCAGTATGCGCATCGCTATACAAATAGGCTACGAAAGTTTGGTTCAAGGGAGGTTTTTGTATTGTTTTTAACAATCGAACAAATTCACGATAAGTATGATGGAGAATGGGTTTATCTTATAAACCTGAGAGAAAATGATTCTGATGTAGTAATTGGAGGAGAAGTCGCAGCACATAGCGAAAGCCGCGACAGAGTTATCATGGAAATGCTAAAACATCCCGAGCACGGCATCTATATTTTCTATGCGGGAAAAATGCCGGAAGGAGTCAGCGTGCTCTTATGATGACAAAGCTAAAAATGAACTTCCTTCCAGAGCTTATAATGATTGATGTGCGGTTATGGAACAGGAATATTAATGATTATTCGAAAATGATGATAACTCTTGATACAGGGGCAAGTGTGACCACAATTTCAACCGATTTGCTCAATAGTATTGGATATGATACTTCCGGGGGGAAGGAAGTACGGATTATTACAGCTTCAGGGGCAGCGTATGTTAGAACAGTCTGTTTGGAAAAAATGAAGATTGGTGCTTTTGAAATTGAAAACATTGAGGTTTACTCCCACACATTTCCAGAAAGCAGTTTTTCTCTTGGCGTCCTCGGGTTGAATGTTCTTCGACAATTTGACACAAGCCTGTTGTTTAGCAAAAGCGAGGTTGTATTCACCAAATAAGCATGTGCCACCAGACTCCATGTTTTACAGCGTAAAGAAACAGCGGGACGGATCTGATGTCCCACACGATGTTCCAATCAGGCTAACAATGCAACAGTACTTCGGTCCAAACCAGACCGAAGTGGGTGGACAGGCCAGTACAGGCGGCGGCATATTAAGACCGCCGCCTGTTCCTATAAGTCATTGGGTTGCTTATGCTAATCATCGCGGTTATCAATTTGGTGATTTCGATCACTAAAAAGAAGTAACCGCACCCTAAGTTAAGGCGCGGCGTTTCCTTGCAAGAATTACTTGTAATTGAGGAGCGACCGCCCTCAGCAAAGGAGCCGCTCTGTTGCTTACAATATATCAGTCAGAAGCGGTGTTGTCAACACCGTTTTTTCTATTTTGTGGCTCTATCCTACTAGCATATTACGCCAGCATGCTTTCAATGTCGTCCCACGTATGCAGGTAATAGTCGCAGTATGACATGATTTCGTCTTTTTGGTCGTCGGCGTCTTCGTCATAGACAGCGACGACGGTGAAACCCGCCCTTTTCGCGGAAACGATCGCATAAAGCGCGTCCTCGAACACGAGAGTCTCATCTATCGAAGAACACATGAAATCGGCAGCTCGGATGTAAATGTCCGGGCTGCGTTTGCTTGTCAGCTCCTCGGGGCACGTGAATATTCGTCCAAAGTAATCAAAGACGCCGCAACGTTCCAGCGCCGGCTCGATGAGGCGCCTGTCCGTCGCGGTGGCGATGCTCATGCTCAGGCCGCTGTTCTTTAAAATGTCCAAAGCGCGCGTGACGCCTGGTTTGAGCGGGGCGACATAGAAGTAATAGTTTTCCAATAACTGGTTGAGGCTGCTCAGTATCGTCTCCGCAGGCTCGACGATGTCATATTCCTTTTGGAAGAAGCGCGGTATCTCGTGCCCCCCGAGCTTTCTGAGCTCCTCGTTGAGGCTGGGGCGCGGGGTGCGATTGCGGCTTTTGAGATATTCTGACGCTACGTTGTTCCAGATGAGCATTGAATCCAGCATTGTCCCGTCGACATCCAAGATTGCGCCCCTGTAAGATGCGATGTTGAGTTTATCTTTCAATTGCGTGCTCCTTCATTCGGATTCGGAGGCGCCGCGCAGCCTGTCGAGCACGAGCTTGTATCCGCCGGGGCCGTACATGATGCAGTTTTTTACCCTGCTGGTCGTGGCGACAGAGGCGCCGCATTCGTCCGATATTGTGGCGTACGTGTCGTTGTTGTAGTGGAGCCTTTTGGCGATCTGCAGGCGCTGCGCGAGCGCTTTTATTTCTTGCGTTGTCATTATGTCTTCGAAGAATATATAGCATTCGTCGAGCGTTTTAAGCGACAGAAAGGCGTCGAAGAGTTCGTCTGTCTCGGCTGTTTTGTATTTGGGCGTGTTCATATTGACGTTCCTTTCTTTTTTCTTTTCATTATATGGGAGCTTACTGCCGCTGTCAACCCATTCTGCTACGGTGATGTGGCAGTACAATAGTGAGGCATGAAAAGAGGGAATCGTGTTGAATTATTATGCATGATGCTCTACAATCGGACGCAGGAGTGGTGTCTATGTCTATTGTTATTGATGGGGCGACATTATCTGTTGACGAGGTTGCGGCGATCGCTCGGCAGCGCGAGGCGGTGTCTCTTTCGCGCGAGGCTGAGGCGGCGATTCATAAGGCGCGCGCATATGTCGAAAAGAAGCTTGAAAAAGGGGAAGCCATCTATGGGCTTACCACCGGGTTCGGGAAGTTCCAGGACACGTTCGTGACTCCGGACAATGCGAAAAGACTGCAGTATAACTTGATCATATCACATGCCTGCGCTATGGGCGACCCGCTGTCCGATGATGTCGCGCGCGCGATGCTTGCGCTGCGTATCAACGCTGTCGCAAAGGGGTATTCGGGCATTAAGCTTTCAACTGTGCAGACAATGATGAATATGCTGAATTTAGGAGTGACGCCCGTCGTGCCGTCAAAGGGTTCTTTGGGCGCGTCGGGCGACTTGGCTTTGCTGGCGCATATGACCATGCCGATGATCGGCGAGGGGGAGGCGTTTTACGGCGGCGAGCGCATGAACGGGCGCGCCGCGATGGAGATGGCCGGAATCCCCGTAATCGAGCTGGAGTCCAAGGAGGGGCTTGCGCTGATCAATGGGACGCAGGCCATGTGCGCCATAGGGGCGCTCGTGCTTTATGACGCGACGGTATTGGCGAAGACTGCCGATGTTTTGGCGGCTATGTGCTGCGAGGCGCAGCTGGGGATAAGGAAGGCCTTCGATCCAAAGATTCAATCGGTCAGGGGGCACAGGGGGCAGATCGAGTCCGCGTCCAACCTCATGAAGCTTTTGAAAGATTCCAAGCTCGCAGCGGATTCCAACCCCGATAAGGTCCAGGACGCATATTCCGTCCGCTGCACTCCGCAGATTCATGGCGGTTCGCGCGAGGCGATGCGCTATGTCCGCAATCTTTTGACCCGCGAGATCAACGCGGCGACGGACAATCCTTTGATTTTCGTCGATGAGGATGAGGTGATTTCCGGCGGCAATTTCCATGGACAGCCTGTCGCGATCGCTCTGGATACGTTGGGGATAGCCATTGCCGAATTTGCAAATGTATCGGAGCGGCGGCTCGAACGCTTGGTGAATCCTGCGCTCAGCAATGGGTTGCCCGCTTTTCTGAGCATGGAGGGCGGGCTGAACAACGGCATGATGATCATGCAGTATGTTGCGGCTTCGATGGTTTCTGAGAACAAGATCTACGCGCATCCCGCTTCCGTCGATTCCATCCCCTCGTCCGCGAATCAGGAGGATCATGTTTCGATGGGCACGACCGCTGCGCATACCGCGCGTTTGATTGTCGACAATGCGCGGCGTGTTTTGGCTTTGGAGCTTTTGGCGGAATGCCAGGCGTTGAGCTTGCGCGGCGCGGAGCTGATGGCGCCCGCGACGAGGGCGGTTTTCGATTGCGTTCGGGCTGCCGGCGTCCCTGTCGTCGACGGCGACATATTCTTGCAGCCGGAGATTTTGAAGTGCGAGGCGCTGATCGCGGATGGGAGCGTTTGCGCCGCTGCGGAGGCTGTTTGCGGCAGGTTGCTGTGAGGGCGCGAATTATAGCGGTGATAGCGATGTTTTTAATGCAATATTCCAAAAACGATTGAATTGTATGAGAATTGTATGGTATACTACGTCATTCAGCGAGATATGTGGCCAATGTTACCTTAAAGGTGCCTGCAATTCTAAGTAATTAGCTGCGTTTTTGCCTTTAAGGGTACCATGCTGAACAGATAGCGCGATATCCGTATTAATGGATAATATAAAGAAATTTAAGGAGAAGTGGTTATGAGAAAAAAGAGAGTGTTGGCGGTAATTTTGGTCGTCGTGTTATGCATGTCGCTCTTGGCGTCCTGCGGGGACAAGGCAAAGGACACCAACTCGACGACAAACAACGACACGCAGACGGCTGATAACAGCAACAGCAATAGCAACAGCAGCAATGACAGCAGCAACAGCAGCAGCAACACCCAAACAAACAACGACTCCAATTCGCAGCAACAACAGCCACCCCCTGCCGAGGAAGTCGTGTTCTACGGCGTTTGCACGTTTGAAGAGACGTGGTGGGACCCGGCGCTTTACATGGGCCTCAACGATGCAAACCTGGCTTCCGCGATTTTTGAGAACCTCGTCAAGCTGCAGGCGGATGGCTCCGTGACTCCGTGGCTCGCCGAGAGCTGGGATGTTTCCGCAGACGGCTTGGCATATACGTTCCATCTGCGCAAGGGAGTGCAGTGGCACAAGGGCTATGGCGAGTTCACTTCAGAGGACGTCAAGTTCTCGCTGGAGAGGCATCTTGACCCTGCGGTCGCTTCCGTCAACGCGGAGAACCTGCAAATGGCGAACATTAAGTCGATCGATTGCCCCGATCCATATACCGTCGTTTTGAACCTGAACCAAATCGACGTCGATCTCGTTTTCAGGCTTGCCATGTATTATGGGATCATCGTGTGCAAGGCCCACAATGACAGGGACGGCCTGGAGAGCATGAATAAAGACCCCATCGGCACTGGGCCGTACGTTTTTGACGGCGGGACTCTTGGCCTCCGGACCGAGGTCGTGCGGAACCGCGATTGGTGGGGCGAATATACAGGCAACCTCGACCGCGTCGTCAGCACGTATATCAGCGACACCAACACGATCTTCGCCGCGTTCGACAACGGCGAGCTCGATTCCATAGGGCTTTATGACAGGGAAAAGATGTACGAATATCAGTCGAAGGGCTATGAGGTCAGCTACAACTCGGTACGCCAGCTTCTTTACATCGGCGTCAACATGCAGCTTCCTCCGTTCGACGACCCGAAGGTGCGCGAGGCGTTCTTCTATGCCGTCGACGTGCAGTATTATCTCGACAACCTGTTTTATGGGCAGGAGACCGCTTGCGGCACTTATGTCCCGCCCACATGCAAATATGCGCTGCGCGACTATTTCAAATTCGAATATAATATCGAAAAAGCGAAGCAGCTGCTCGCGGAAGCCGGATATCCCAATGGCTGCCCGATGACGATGTGGAGCGTCAACGACGCGCTGGGGCAGCCTCCGGCGATCATCGCCCAGGACATGCTCTCGAGGGCAGGGTTCACCATCGACATGCAGAACGTGGAATTTGGCGTGTTCATCGGCCAGGTCCGAGACGGCACCGCTCAGATGTGGGTTCTATATAATGATACCGATACGACGGGCGACGGCGTCATCATCCGCTATATGAGCGATTTTTATCCGGGGAACAACTGGTGCGGCGTCCTCGATGCGGAGTATGATTCATACGTCGCAGCGGGGATGGCGGCGAAGACCGAACAGGAGAAGTATGACAATTACTATGCCGCGCAGAGGCGCTTGATGGATTTGCAGGTCGTTTTCCCGGTGGCGACAAACTCCATGGGGCGCGTGTCGCAGAAGAACGTCACGGGCTTTGAGTCTCAGGCAGACATGGGCTGGAGGCCGACGTCTGTCATTAAGAGCTGATGAGGTCTTAGCACCGGAAGCGCTTTGTGAGCAGCTTCTATTGAAAAGTGTCGGTGGAAGCGTCTCGTGAATAGCTTCTATTGAAAAGTGTCAGTGGAATCTCCTCGTGGACGGCTTCTACTTACAAAGTGTCAGTGGGCGGAACCCGCGCTCGGCGTCTGTTTCCGCCCGCTGCTTGTAACAATGCCAATTCGTGTCACCGCGCGCTCCGCTCGCTCCGGGCTGGGCGGCGCTGGCAAACGTAAGATACCAAGCGCGCTCCGCTCGCTCCGGGCTGGGCGGCGCTGCCAAACGTAAGATACCAGTTTTGTGGGGGATAGGTGTCAATGAGAAATTACATCCTGAAACGATTGCTTTTCACAATACCCACGCTTCTTGGCGTTTTTATCGTGGTCTATATCGTCATCAGGCAAATCCCGGGGGACCCAGCGGAGGTCATGCTCGGGAAGACCGCGACGACCGCGCAAATAGAAATCTACAGGACGGCCCATGGGCTGGACAGGCCTGCTATCGTGCAGTTCTGGCTTGCGCTCAAGCATCTTTTCGTCGGAGACCTCGGCATGTCGCTGAGCCATTACAGGCCGGTGCTTGAGGTCGTTTTTGAGCGGCTGCCCAGCACTATAGAGCTCGCCCTTTATGGAATCGTCATCAGCTCGTTCGTGTCCATCGTGCTTGGCGTGGTCGCGGCGACTTTCCGGGGGAAATGGCCGGATTTGATCATCATCGCGTTTTCAACGCTGGGGACTTCGCTTCCCACGTTCTATATCGGGCTGTGGGTGCTCGTCATTTTTGCCTTGAAGCTGGGGATCATCCCGGTATTGAGCAACATGGTGAAGGGGACTGCGTATTGGAAGACGCTCTTCGGCCCGGTTCTGACGATGGTGCTGGGGGGGTCCTTGGTGAGGACGACCCGCTCGTCGATGCTGGAGATCATGGACGAGGACTTTATCCGCACGGCTAAGGCCAAGGGGGTGTCGGGCAGGAAGATACTCTTCAAGCACGCGCTCGGGAACGCGCTCATTCCCATCGTGACGATGGTGGGATATGGGCTGGCCATTTCTTTTGGCGGGGCCATTGTCCTGGAGACCGTTTTCGTGCGCAGCGGCGTGGGGAAGCTGCTCATCGACGCCATCGGCTCGAGGGATTATCCGCTCGTGCAGGGGGCGACGTTTATTATCGCGACATTTATGATTTTGGCAAATTTGCTGACCGACGTCGTCACAGGCATCGTGGATCCTCGCATCCGCGTGGCCGGCGACGTCTCGTTTTAGGCGTGGGGAGGTTGATTATGGAAACTTTGATCCGCGCCGAAAACCTGTCCAAGCTGTATTTTATAAACACCGGAAAGACGTTCAGAAAAACGAAGTTCACGGCCGTCAACGACGTGAGCTTCAGCATAGGGAAGGGCGAGGTTTTTGGGCTCGTGGGCGAGTCGGGGTGCGGCAAGAGCACGCTCGCGCTGCTGCTGCTGCGCCTTGCGAACGCGAGCTCGGGTTCCATATATTATAAGGATGTGGACATCTCGGAGCTGAGTTATGGGGCCATGCGCAAGTACAGGAAAAACCTGCAGGTCGTGTTCCAGGACCCATACGATTCGCTCGACCCGCGCTTCAGCCTGGAGCAGATCATGGAGGAGCCGCTGAAAATTCACCATTACAGGGACAAGGGCAGCCGCCGCGACCTAATAGTGAAGATGTTCTCATCGGTCGGGCTTGGGTCGGAGCTTTTGAAGCGCTATCCGCACCAATTGTCTGGTGGCCAGCGCCAGAGGCTTTGCATTGCGCGCAGCCTGATTTTGTCGCCTGAGTTCCTTGTTTGCGACGAGGCCGTGGCCGCTCTCGACGTGTCGGTGCAGGCGCAGATACTGAACCTTTTGCTGGATTTGAAAGATGAGTTCAACTTGACTTATCTATTTATTTCACACAATCTCTCGGTCGTCAAATTCGTGTCAGACCGCATCGGCGTCATGTATTTCGGCAATCTTGTCGAAATGGCCGATACGGAGGAGCTGTTCCGAAATGTCCGGCATCCGTATACCGCGGCGCTGCTCTCCGCTTCGCCGGACCCGGACCCCGAGTCCACGAAGCAGAGGGAGATCCTGGGCTCGGGCGTGCCGAGCATCATCAATCCGCCGAGCGGCTGCGTGTTCCACCCGAGGTGCAAATATGCGGACGAGCATTGTTCGAGAGAAGCGCCGGTGCTGCGCGACATCGGCGGGGACCATCTGATCGCGTGCCACAAGGCTGATATGGTCAAGGATGGGGGTGCGCGGGCATGAGGGAGCTTTTGAGGAACAAATTTATTGTGATCGGCGGCAGCATCATCCTGATCATCGTCATCATCGTCGTTTTCGCGCCAATGCTGACGAAATATGATTATGGCGCCATCGACCTTCCGAACAAGCAGCAGGCCCCGAACGCCGAGCATATTATGGGCACGGATGCTTATGGGCGCGACGTGTGGTGCCGCATCGTTTATGGAGGGCGCATTTCTTTGACCGTGGCGATTTGCTCGACGGCCATCGCGATGGTCTTCGGCACTTTGCTGGGGACGCTGTCGGGGTATATCAGCGGCACTTTGGATTTTGTGCTGGGGCGCATCGTCGACGTGATGATGGCGTTTCCGATGCTTCTGCTTTCGCTCATCATCGGCATCGCGCTCGGGTCGTCGACCCGGAACATGTTCTTTTCGATCGGGATTCCTATTATTCCTATGTTTTATAGATTGTCGCGAGCCACGACAATGTCCATCAAGGAGCGCAGTTTCGTCACGGCGGCGCGCTCGATGGGGAGCAGCAGGTGGAGGCTTATCCTCCGCCATATTATCCCGAACGTGCTGCCTTACATTCTCGTAATCATGTCTTCGGCAATGGGCGGGGCGATTTTGGCCGAGTCCTCGCTGGGATTCCTGGGTTATGGCATTCCGCTGCCGACTCCGTCGTGGGGGCTGATCGTCAACGACGGGCGAAGCTTCATGTTCACGTACCCTTGGACGACTGCTTTCTCCGGCGCGTTCATTGCCTTGACAATCTTGGGGTTCAATCTTCTCGGCGATGGGCTGCGCGACCATATGGATCCGAAAATTCGCACGGCGGCTAGGTGAGGGGGTGTGGAGTATGGATGTATTTGACGATGGCGCATTGGAAGCAGGGGCTTTGGAAGCAGGGGCTTTGGAAGCGGGGGCTTTGGATGCGGGGGTCGCCGTGGCCGGCGGTTCGACTGAGGGCGGAGCGGCTGGAGGCGTCACGGCGGAGTCCGGCGCGTCTG
>WRMX01000114.1 GCA_009776905.1 Oscillospiraceae bacterium | reverse complement strand
CCGCTTCCTCCCGTCTCCCATTACGCTTCCGTAGCGGCGGCATTCTGCCGCCACACTCTCCCGTCATCCCTCCGTAGCGGCGGCATTCTGCCGCCACCCACTCAACCGCGAACGCTCCTGACGCGCCGCCGGCACTACGCCAGCGCTCCAACCTTTGCCAAAAACAAACGCGCCAAATCAAACACAGCTTCAAGGTCCGAAACCTTCGCAACGCACGACGCCGAATGCAAGTTCCGCACGGGAGCCGCGATGCCGGCCGTCTTGACCCCAGCCCTCGAACGCTGAAACGCGGCAGCATCCGTCCCGCTCGAAACCATAGTCTTTGTCTGCCACATGATGTCATTATCCCCGGCAATGCCGGTCAGTATATTGTATAGTTCCCTGTCATAAATCGTGCTGCCGTCCATGAATGGGATCACGGCCCCGCACCCGACCTTGCAAACCCGCTTATTGCCCGAGACGGACGGCAAATCAGCGGCTATCGTCCCTTCAACGATGAGCGCTATGTCGGGCGCCGCGCCATACGACGCCGTGTACGCCCCGCGCAGCCCGACCTCCTCCTGCACAGTAAAGACAAAAGTGCAATCAATCGGCAAATCAGATTCCAGGAGGTGCAGCAACACTGAACAACCGAATCTGTCGTCGATGGCCTTCGCCTTTATAAACCCATCGCCAAACTCCCTGATTTCCGCGTCGAACGCGCCTGTATCTCCCAAACATACACGGCTCTCGGCATCCTCGCGGCTTTTCGCCCCGATGTCAATAAATAGGTCATCAACCTCAGCCGCCTTATCTTTCTCCTTATCTTTCACGAGGTGCATCGCCTTGCATCCGATCATGCCGAAAAGGCGCGACCCTCCGATATTCACAGCCTTCCCGATAATAACTCGGCTATCAATGCCCCCGACCGTCGCAAACTTCAAAAATCCGTCGTCCGTGAATCCGGTTATTATCACGCCGACCTCGTCCATGTGCGCGCAAAGCGCGACCTTCCTAGCAGGGGTCACGGCGCCTTTTTTCGACGCTATCAAATTCCCCATCGCATCCACGGTAATACTATCCGTATATTTCTCGGCGCGGCCTATGATATAGTCGCGCACCTCTCCCTCGTTGCCGGAAACGCCGTTCAAGGCGCAAAGGCTTTTCAACGTATTGATCATATCGTATCGCCCCCTACTCGTTTTGTCATTTCGCAAAGCAATCTGGCAGTACACTCAATGTCTTCGAGTGAAACAAGCTCGCGCGGGCTGTGCATATACCTGAGCGGTATCCCCAGCAGCGCGGTCGCGACGCCCTCCCGTGAAATTTGGATGGCACGCGCGTTCGTCCCGCTGTTCCCGCCCGGCTCGACGCTGAGCTGATGCTTGATCTCCATCTGCTTCGCTGTTTCGATAGCCAGCTTCGTCAAGGAGGGGCTCATGTTCGGCCCGCTGCTTATGATGACACCGCCGCCCAACGCAGCTCTCACCTCAAATGGCTTCGTGTCAGGAGTCTTTGCGAAATCGACATCCACCACAAAGCTCCAATCCGGCGCGACCGCATAGACTCCCGGGGCCGCTCCGCGCACTCCGACCTCCTCCTGCACGCTTGCCATAACAAACAGATCGAAATCGAGCTTGACATAGGCCAGCAGCTCGACGGCCCGCAGTATGGCGACGAAACCCGCGCGGTCATCGAACGCCTTTCCTACCATCATTTGCTCGTCGATAGAACGAACGCCGCACGACAGCACGCCCGGAGTCCCAAGAGGCACGGCGGCCTCCGCTTCCTCCTGCGTCAATCCTACGTCAATGAACAGGTCTTCGATCCCCATGACGCCCGCAGTATCTTCTTTTTTCAGCACATGCGGCGGCAAAGTAGCGATCACGCCATATCGAGGCGGGTCCGTGAGGATTTCCACTCCCGATGCAGGTAGCATCCTCACGTCGAGCCCGCCTATCGAAGCAAACCTCAAAAAGCCTTCCTCCGCCCCCGTAACGACAAGCCCGATTTCATCAATATGGGCATCCAAAAGCAGCTTGCGGGCATTCGGAATCCCGCATCGCCGCACGCCTATCACATTTCCCATCGTGTCTATCCACGTTTCATCCATGAATTCCCCAAGCATTTCCCTTACGCGCGCAGCCACCGGTCCCTCAAAACCTGAGGGTCCGTTCAGCGAACACAGTTCCATTAAAACTTCCGCGATATTCATCAATACAAATCATTCCTTTCATAACGTGAGGCTCCGCTCCCTAACATGCGGCACCGTTCCAATTCGCCCGTTTCAGTTCGCAGAGTGCCCACAGGCGCGTCATTCGGTTCATCTCAACCCCATCACAATCTCCCTGAACACATCGCCGCGTTCCTCAAAATTCCTAAACCTGTCAAATGACGTGCACGCCGGTGACAGCAGCACGACATCTCCGCTGACTGCCGCGCTCGCAGCAGAGCGTACGGCATCGCCAAAGTCGTCGTAAATAATAATCTCGGGCTCCCCCGAATAGCCGCGTGCCCGCAAAACCGCCTCGCGAATCCTATCCGCAGTAAGCCCGACCAGAACGAGCAGCTTCACGCGCTCCGCAATCTCTTCGCCCAGCTCGTCAAAGCCGACGCCCTTGTCCTTTCCCCCCGCAATAAGTATGACTTTTTTATCAAACGCTCGTAGCCCGGCAATAGTGCGCGTCGGACTCGATGCGATAGAATCGTTGTAATACCTGACTCCGCGCAGCTCCCTGACCAGTTCGATGCGGTGCCGGACGCCTTGAAACTGTTCAGCAGTCTCACGCATGGCATCAATGCTTGCCAAGCCTCGTACAGCCGCGAATGCCGCCATATAATTGTCCACATTATGCGCTCCGGGCAGCAAGATGCTGTCCGCTTTCATTATACTCTCCGTATAACCATCGTATGCTGCGACGATATCCGCACCATCGAGATACACGCCATTTTCCACCCTCTCGCTGCGGCTGAAGAAAAGCACCTCCGATTTCGCATCGGCCGCAAATCTGCGGGGTGCCTCATTGTCGAGGTTGAACACTGCCCTGTCCGCAATATCTGCCATGTCCGGCCTTCTCACGCTGCGCGCCACGTCGATGCTTCCCGCACTAGCAGCCCCCACCGCTGCGTTGTCCGCCTTGCCCGCGCTGCCCGCTTCACCCGCGTTGGCCGCAACGTCGACGCTATCCGGCCATCCGGCTCTGCCCGCCCTGCCAGCGCTTTTCTGGTGGATAAATATATTACGTTTCGCAGCTATGTATTCCTCCATGCCGCTGTGGATGTCGAGATGGTTCGGCGTGATATTCGTAACGACGGCTATGTTGGGGCTCTTTTTCATCGTTATGAGTTGGAAAGACGAAAGCTCCAGGACAGCCACATCGCCATTGTCCATATCGTCCGCGCCGCATAGCAACGGAGTCCCGATATTTCCGCCGACATGCACGGTGAGACCTTCTCTTTTTAGAATCTCAGCAATGATCGTGGTAGTGGTCGTCTTCCCGTCGCTGCCCGTCACTGCAATGGTTTTGCAAGGACAAACATCCAGAAAAACTTCCATTTCGCTTGTGAGCACGGCGCCCCGCGCGACCTCCCCGACAAGCGCGGGATGCGTAGGCATGAGGCCGGGCGTGCGGAATATTACATCGGCATGTAAATCATCGAGATAATCGTCCCCGAGCCGCAGTTTCGCACCACGCCCCTCATAATTATCGGCCGCGCTGCCAAAATCGGCGCGCTGCCGTTTGTCGCATATTGTGGTTTCGATCCCCGCTGCCAAAAGCGCGGCTATAAGCGGCCCGTTGCTTATTCCCGCCCCCACGACCGCCACGCTCTTGCCGCGAAGCCCATTTAGATACTCAGCAAAACTCAAACAACGCACCTCCTCTCAACCCCCGTCATTCTGCGCCGCGCCCCGTCGTCCCGCGCCGCGCCCCGCCTCCGCTCTATGCCATGACCCACCGCTCCTCGCCGGTCTCCTCCCCGCCAATCTCCTGCTCGCTCTTCCTGCTCCTGCTCATCAATTCCCGCATGCCCACGTCAGGCGACTTCCCCTCGTGCAACACACGATACGCCTCGCAGCAAATCGGCATATCAACGCACATATCAACGGACATCTCCCGCGCGGCCTTCGCGGCATAATAACCTTCCACCACAGCGCCGACCTGTCGCATCGCATCCTCCGCAGACAGCCCCTGGCCAATTAATATGCCCGCCCTGCGGTTGCGCGAATGCCGCGACATGCAAGTCACGATCAAATCCCCAAGCCCCGTCAATCCGGCGAGCGTTTCCTTCCTGCCGCCCATCTTGACGCATAGCCCCGCAATCTCAGCAAGCCCTCGAGTCATGAGCATCGCGATGGTATTGTCGCCATATCCGAGCCCGTCGCAAATGCCGGCGCATAGCGCGATAACATTCTTCAAAGCCGCGCCCAGCTCCACCCCTATCACGTCGGTGGACGTATACACGCGGAGATAATCGTTCATCAACATCGCTTGCACTTTCTCGGCAACCGCGATGTCCTCGGACGCGGCAACGCACCCCGTCGGCACGCACCGGGCCACCTCCTCGGCATGCGTCGGCCCCGAAACAGCCGCGATCTGCGTCCTATCCCCAAGCGCATTTCGTATAATGCCCGTGAACAAGCTCGACGTGTCTTTCTCAATGCCCTTCGACATGCACACAGCAAGACAATCGTCCGCCAGCTTCCCCCGCAGAGCCTCCGCAGTTTCGCGAACAGCAAAAGACGGCACGGCAATCATTGCCGCGCCGGCCCCACGCACGGCGTCAATAATATCGGACGTAATACGAATGTCCTCGGGTATTTGCACGCCGCCGAGCAACGGGTTTTCTCGCCTATCTCGCAACAATGCGGCCTCTTCCTCAAACTTCGTCCACAGTGTCACATCATATCCGTTCCGTCGCATGTGCAGCGCAATAGCGGTGCCCCACGCACCGCTGCCAAAAACAGAAATATTCATTCTTTTCTCCGGAAGTTGAATTTAGACTCCTCGCCCTTTATCAACCGCCTGATATTCGCCTGATGCCTAGCAATGAGCAGCAGCGCGCACATCAGCAGCGCGATAAACTCATAAAGACCGCCGATCCCAAAAACAAGCAGTGCAGGAGGGAACAACGCGGTGCCGATTATCGACCCCAAAGAAACATATCTCGTAAGCGCGGCAATGAGAATAAAAGTCCCCCAAGAAACGACGGCGATCCGCCAATCGATGATGAATAAAATGGCTCCGGCAGCCATAATGCCCTTGCCGCCTTTAAAATTATAAAAAACCGGGAAGCAATGACCCATAATGACGAAAAATCCCGTTATCGCCTGGCCAAATAGCTTCATGTCAAAATACCGGCTGAAAACCCATCCGCCAAACATGACGGGCGCAATGCTTTTGGCGACGTCGATGGCGACGACGAGAATAGCCCCTCCCTTGCCGAATACGCGATAAAAATTCGTCAGCCCCGGATTGCCGCTGCCGTATTTTCGAATGTCCTTTCGGTAGAATACCATTGAAGTGATGATCGCTCCATTGACCCCGCCCAAAAGATACGCAGGCAAAGCCGATGCAAAAACAGCCAATAAAAACTTCATGCTAACCTCCACCGTTATTATACTTGTCACTCCGCGCCGCGCCCTGTCATTCCGAGCGCAGCGAAGAATCTTTCGCGCCGCACCCTATCATCCCGCGCCGCCATTACTGCTTCCCCTCGTCCCTCTCGCGGATAATCATCCTGATAGGCGTCCCCTCGAGGCCAAAAACGCTCCTGATCTGATTCTCCAGATACCTCTTATACGAAAAATGAAACAGCTCCGAACTATTGCAAAAACACACGAACGTTGGCGGCCGGACGCTCACCTGCGTCATATAAAAAACCTTCAACCTCCGCCCCTTGTCCGTCGGCGGCTGGACGCGCATCACAGCATCCGCAAGGACATCGTTGAGCATGCCCGTCGTCACGCGCATAAGCGCCTGGCTGTTCACAAAGTTGACCAACTCGAAAAGCCTGTCCACCCGCTGCCCCGTGAGCGCGGAGATGAAAACCACCGGCGCGTAGGACATAAAGCTGAGGTCGCGCATGATGTCGCGCCTCATCTTGTCCATCGTATTCGTTTCCTTTTCGACAAGATCCCACTTATTGACAGCAACAATGCTCGCCTTGCCCGCCTCATGCGCCAGCCCCGCGACTTTCGTGTCCTGCTCCGTGACTCCATCGCGGGCATCGAGCATAATAATGCAAACATCTGACCGCTCAATAGCAAGCTGAGCCCGCAAAATGCTGTATTTTTCAATATTGTTAGTTATTCTTGACCTTCGCCTGATGCCGGCTGTGTCAATAAAAACATAGTTCCCAAATTCGTTGACCAAGGCTGAATCGACTGCATCCCGCGTCGTGCCCGCCTCCTCGCTGACAATGACGCGCATCTCGCCCAGGATTCTGTTGACCAATGAAGACTTGCCCGCATTCGGCTTGCCGATCACCGCGACATTGATCCACACATCGTCGGCATTTTCACCTGGCTCGTCCGGCAGCAGCTCTACGCATTTGTCCAAAAGATCGCCCGATCCATGCCCGTGCACGGCGGACACCGAAATAGGGTCGCCGAGCCCCAAAGAATAAAACTCGTAAATATCGGGATTCTCCGGCCCGACAGAGTCCATTTTATTGACCGCAAGCAACGTGGGCTTCCCTGCCTTGATCAGCATCTCCGCAACGTCGATGTCGGCAGGCATTACGCCCGCCGTAATATCGGTCACGAGAATGATGACATCGGCCATGTCGATGGCGACCATCGCCTGCTCGCGCATGAGCTCCAGCATATCAGTGTCCGCCATCGGTTCTATCCCGCCCGTGTCGACGAGGTCGAACTCACGCCCGTTCCAGTCGGTCTTTGAATATAGTCTGTCGCGGGTGACACCGGGAGAATCCTCGACGATAGCCAACCGTTTTCCGACAAGCCTATTAAAGAGCGTCGACTTGCCCACATTAGGCCGTCCGACTATTGCAACCAACGGCATTGTTTACTCCCTATCCCCGCGTTCAAAATCCCATGCACGCATGCAGCAAATCCGCGCCATCCTGCTCTACAACGCGCACAGGGACGCCGAGCGCCTCCGACACCATCTCGACCGTGACATTATCCAAAAAAACAGACTCTCCGCTCCTTAACATATTGCGCGGAATCAACAGCCGCGAGCCTAGCTGCTTGCCTTTGAGCTGATTAATAATATCTCCGCCCGTGACAAGGCCTGATACTGTTATGCTGTGGCCGAAAAAATCGTTTTTGATGCAAAATAACTTACCGGCTATTGTATCATACCTCATTGAAGCAATTTTTAAAAGATTTGTTAAATATTTAGCTGCTGCAACGCCCGTAGCAACGCTGAAAGGCTCGCCAAGCAGTTTCACAGGCCCGCCGCTTTTCCAATCATTAGCCAATTCATGCGTAAACTCATTTCTGTCCCGCGATACCCGCGACTCCCGCGCCTCCCGTGCCTCCTGCGTCTCCTGCGTCTCCTGCGTCTCCCATGCCTCCCGCGCCTCATCCTTCGCCAGCCTGAAAAGCTCCTCGTAAAACTGCGTGATAAACAGTCTCATCATGCCAACTCCATTTTCCAACTGTGGGAAATCCTCATAGTAGCTATATCTCGGCAGCGTCAATCCCGCCTGTATGAACAGCTCATCGCCGCAATAGAAGAGACGCGACCCTCTCTTTTTAAGACTAATGAGGCTAAACTTCGCAACCCTGCGCACGGTGTCCAGCGCCGCCTCCTTGTCGTATGGACGCAACTGCGGCAATCCCTCCCGATGCTTGGTCAACCCAACGGGCACGACCGAAACGCTCCTGATGCTCTTCCCCAGAGCCATGAGCCCTCGGAGCGTCCGCGACAGCTCCGCGCCGTCGTTGACACCGGGACAGCAGACAATTTGGCAATTGAGTTCGATCCCCGCTCTCGCCAGCTCAACAAGCGCACTGATCCCCGCGTCTCCGGCATAAGCGGCGCTCTCCGCCTCTCGAACTCCCGAAACCGTACCACAATCGTCGGCGACAAACAGTTTAGAAATGTCCTTACTTTCCTTTTTTGCCTTATTATCCTTGTATTCCTTTCTTTCTGGCCGCCCACTCGTATCTCCAACACCCCGATCGGCGCAGCTTGCCCTCCCCAGCATGAGCGCCCTCAGCGCAGGTTCCATAGTGTGTACAGACACATTGATCGGACTTATATGCAATGAAATGATACGTTCGACATCATGCTCGGAAAGATTCGTCAGCGTCACATAGTTCCCCTGCAAGAAAGAAAGCCGCACGTCGTCATCCTTGTAATACAAAGACTTGCGCATGCCCTTGGGCAACTGGTCAATAAAGCAAAAGACACACTTATTCGCGCACGCGCGCTGTCTGTCCATAAGGAATGAATCGAACACAAGACCCAGGTCCTCGCCCTCCGCTTTACGCAGCCTTATCAGCTTTGTTTTCCCATCTTCTTTCAGGAACTCCAAGATTAAAACGCTGTCATACGAAAGATACTTGTAATCCAGGAGGTCTTCTACAACAACGCCATTGATGGCACGCAAAACATCGCCGACAGCGACCTTCGTCCTTGACATCGGCGACCCCTGCACGATTGCAACAACAGCAGCGTTCATGATACCCCCCACATCGTCCCGTTATTGACAGCATAATGGACGACCATAAAGGCCGCCCATCGCGGAAAACTTACGAAAAATGATGAAAATCTCGCCAAAAGGCAGGCGTTTGGGCAATATACCCAAGCTACTATACGACCTCGCGCCCGTTATAGTTGCCGCATGCCTTGCAAACCCTGTGCGGCAAACGCATCTCGCCGCATTTGGAACATTTAACAAGCCCCGGGACAGAAAGCTTCCAGTGCGAAGAACGCCTCTTGTCGCGCCGCGCCTTAGAAACCTTGCTCTTTGGAACCGCCATGATGAACACCTCCTAATGATCAGCCGGACGCTCCGCCCGAAAGAGGAGCCCATACTGTAATTTTCAAATATTCGAAGCCAAATTAGTCCACCAGCAACTGCCCCAACGCAGCCAGCCTCGGATCCACATCAACCTTGCAACCGCAAGGGCCGTCGTTCAAGTCGGCACCGCACTTTTCGCACAGGCCGGCGCAATTATCACTGCAAAACAGCCGTTGGTCATATTCGATGATGAACTCGGTGAGGATGATCTCGCCCGCGTCCACCGTGTCCCCCTGGAAGAAATAGACATCGGGATTGCTCCCATCGTCCTCTCCTTCCGAAAGGTACACCACGACTTGCTGATGCACGGGGTACTCAAACTCTTTAAGACACCTTGCGCAGACGCAAACGCAGCTTGCGTCCACAATCGCCGAAAGCGTCAGCGCGCCCGCGCTGTTCACGACGCTTCCCGCAGCCCTCGATGGCGGGTCAAACCGGACTATCGAGCCCTCGACCGCATCGGACAGGTCCGGCTCGAAATCAAATGAAACCACGCCGCCGGGAACCCCAATTATCTCTCTAAGATCAAGTATCATTATCTCACCCATGCACACGCTACGGTATTATATACCATAACGACCCACAATGTCAAATAAAATTTTCAAATCTGGGTGTAGATATAAATAATTGGTCTTTACAATTTCATTGGAGCGTGATATACTGATGCCACAATGATGGGAGGTATCGGTGTATGGACGAACTTGAGAAAG
>WRMX01000113.1 GCA_009776905.1 Oscillospiraceae bacterium | reverse complement strand
TAGCGCAGCAAGGAAGCGGAGCGGTGCGAAACTGAGGCAAGGATGCCTCATTTGAGCACAAATGAAGCAAAAAAACGTCTGCCGAGCGCAAGGGCGTGAACAGTCACAATTATATTTTTGCGAGGACATGACTCATGTTGTAGAGACCCGGGGCGCTAATGCCGACCATGAACTTGGCAGCCCTGATGGCGCCGACGGCAAAAACATCGCGCGAAGCCGCTGTGTGGCGGAGCTCTATGACCTCATCGAGACCGGCAAAAATGACCTCATGCTCGCCGACGATAGTCCCGCCGCGTATAGCCGAAATGCCGATTTCTCGAGTGTCGCGCTGTTGGCGGCGACTTTGCCGTTCGAAAACATATTGCGGATTGTTCTGCAAGGCATCGGCAGCAGCATCGGCAAGCATCAGCGCCGTCCCGCTTGGGGCGTCTATTTTTCGGCGATGGTGGCGCTCGACGATCTCGACATCATAGTCTTCACCGAGAACGGAGCATGCGCGGCGGATGAGGTCGGCAAGAAGGTTTATGCCCAGAGACATATTTGCAGAACGGAAAACGGGGATGATCTCTGCGGCGGAAGCGATTGCATCCAATTGCTCCGGAGAATATCCCGTTGAACAAAGTATCGGCGGGATTTTTCTTGATAGACAAAATGACAGCAAGCCGTCAAGTGCGGAGGAACTGGAAAAATCGACAAGAACATCCGCATTCCCCGTGTATTCAGAAGCTGTTTTAAACACGGGGAAATCCGAAGTCTGCCGCGAGTCAATGTCAACACCGGCGACGATTGTCACGTCAGGATCTTTGTTGACAATAGAAGCCACAACGCGGCCCATATAGCCATTGCAACCTGAAAGAATAATATTAAGCATAAATACTCCCCGCAATCAAATTAAGCCTACGGCCGCCATGGAGTTCCTCAGTTTTTCCAGATTATCGGGAGCAAGGTCGCATAACGGCATTCGCGGCTCGCCGACATTCATTCCCATGAGATTCATTGCAGCCTTGACAGGCATAGGGTTGACTTCGATGAAGAGCTTATTGACGAGGTCGAGATATTTCAGGTGAAGCGCAGTCGCGGCTTTGAAGTCTCCCCTGAGGCAGCAGTCCGTCATCTTTGCGACCTCGGCCGGCAAAATATTCGATAGCACGGAAATGACCCCCAGCGCGCCTATCGACATCATGGGGACCGTGTCGTCGTCGTTGCCGCTCCAGACAAAGAACTCATCGCCACAGTTAGCGAGCGTCGCTGATATGAGCGCAAAACTGGCGGAGGCCTCCTTGACGCCGTTGATGTTCGGATGCTTCGACAACTCTTTGTATGTTTCGGCGGTGAATGCCATGCCCGTGCGGCTCGGGACATTATATAGGATGATCGGGATGTTGACCCTGTCCGCGACAAAGCTAAAGTGTTTGACAAGACCTCTTTGGGTCGTTTTGTTGTAATATGGGGTGACCATGAGCAGGGCATCGGCTCCGGACTTTTCCGCTTCCTGCGAGAGGAAAAGCGCGGACTGAGTGTCGTTGCTNCCTGTGCCCGCGATGACTTTGACCCTGCTATTGACATATTTGACGCAGTAATCAATCGTAGCGGTGTGTTCTTCCAATGACATGGTGGAACTCTCGCCGGTGGTGCCGCAAATAACAATGGCTGCGGTGCCGCCGGCAATTTGAAAGTCCAGAAGCTCGCTTAGCTTCTTGAAATCAACCGCGCCGTCTGCGAACGGAGTAACGATAGCTGTTGCTGAACCTGTAAACACGGGTGTCTTCATAATTAAGTTCATTCCTTTCTGTATTTGCGGTGCGTCGGAGCCTTATATATACCCTTCCGCGCACAGCAACTCGGCGAGCAGCACCGCGCCTCCCGCAGCGCCGCGGAGCGTGTTGTGGCTGAGGCAAATGAATTTGTAGTCATATTGCGTGTCAGGACGCAGACGGCCGATTGAAACAGCCATGCCGTTTTCGAGCATGCGGTCCAAACCTGTCTGCGGGCGGTTTTCTTCTTCAAAATAGTGCAAAAACTGCTTTGGAGCCGAGGGCAGATCGAGTTCTTGCGGACGTCCTTTGAAATCACGCCACAGGCTGATGATTTCATCGGCCTTAGGAGGATTTTTGAATGCCATGAACACAGCGGCCATATGCCCGTCCGATGCAGGAACACGGATACACTGGGTCGTGATTGCGGGAGAAACAGCCGGCACGATCGCGCCGCCTTCGAGCTTTCCCCATATTTTGAGCGGCTCCTGCTCCGACTTTTCTTCTTCTCCGCCGATGAAAGGAATCACGTTATCGACCATTTCGGGCCAGGTTTCAAACGTTTTGCCCGCTCCGGATATTGCCTGATATGTGCAGACTAATGCGCGGTCGAGGCCAAATTTATCTTTGAGGGGATGAAAAGCGGGCAAATAGCTCTGGATGGAGCAATTGGACTTGACAGAAATGAAACCGCGTTTCGTGCCGAGCCGTTTTCGCTGCGCATCGACGACCTTGATATGCTCGGGGTTGACCTCCGGGATGATCATCGGAACATCCGGAGTCCATCGATGGGCGCTGTTATTGGAAACAACGGGGCATTCGGCTCTTGCATAAGCCTCTTCGAGGGCTTTGATTTCATCTTTTTTCATATCAACGGCAGAAAAGACGAAATCAACGGACGCTGCAATAGACGCAATATCATCCTCAGCCGACATGACGGTTAGAGATTTGGCCGCTTCCGGGACAGGAGACGGCATCATCCACCGTCCGGACAGAGCATCGGCATAAGGCTTGCCGGCAGAACGATTGCTGGCGGCGACGACGCTCAGGTTAAACCAAGGATGCTTGTCGAGCAGGGACACGAAACGTTGCCCGACCATCCCCGTTGCGCCTATGACGCCGACATTGTACTTCTTCATTAATGTTACCTCCAAAAAAAATCATCAGCAGGGCTTGTAAACCGGCTGATTTTGTAATATAATGTCACATGATGTTACCATTACGTAACTATTTATAGTTCAAAAGCAGACAGCGCTCCACCATCGAAGGCGACAGTCGCCGGGCTATTGACCCGGAAACCAGGACTTACGCGTCCAAACAGCGTCCGTCCTTCGGCGGTCATACCTTTCTCTTGCGGGTCTACGGACGTTTGGAGACCTTGCCGCAGATACTAATTCAGACCGCACCTCTGTGCTCTCAATATTGAATTAGTGATACATTACCACATGACGGCGCTGTTGTCAAGTATTTAAGGAGCCAATTATGTCAACCAAAAAATCTGTGAGGCGGAGCTTCACGTTCGTTTTATTGCTGGCAATGATCATTGCATTGGAACCATATGGAGTGCAGCCATCGTTTGCTGCTTATTCGCCGCCTGTGTCCACGCTCCGCATCGGGCTGTATTTCGATTCCGCTGCGCTCCCCTCTGCAAATCTGCAAAACGTCAGCGGGCTCGGCAGCGGATTTGAGTTTGGCTATTATGACGCGAACAGGCAATTTGTGCCGATTGATGCATGGACCGACGAAAGCGCTATCACTATGATGATGGATAAGAACATGTCATGGTATCCCAACGATGCCGGCGGTTTCAGCGAATACCGCGAAGGGACAGACGGTTCATTCACGGTTGGCTGCTACCACCTCATGATCGATGCGTACTACGAATCATTTGAGCAAGCGCTTGCAACGGCGGAGCTGTATGAGGATTCATATGTCAAATACGATTCCGGGCGGTTTTATGTTATGATCGGGCAGTTTCTCACCCGCGCTGAGGCCGACGATGCTTTCATTTCAAGAGGGCTCTCGGGTTGCCTCATAAATTCCGGTACCTCTGATACGATTGCCGTCGTTAGAACGGGCACAAGCAAAATGGTCTTTGAATTTGATTACGGCTCATCGCGTTTTCTGGCAGTCAGGCCAAAGCAAATAGACGAGGAGACGCCAGAAACTTGGTTCAGGGGATATAAATATAACGGTGGGTTTCAGTATGCCCGCAGAAGCGGCATGCTGCTCACCGTCGTCAATTATGTCGATATCGAGGACTATGTGAAAGGGATATTGCCATATGAGATGAGCAACTCTTGGCCCATCGAGGCGTTGAAAGCGCAAGCATGCTGCGCAAGGACATATGCGCTGTCTTCGTTGAACACCCATTCGGCTCATGGGGTCGATCTTTGCGTTACGGAGCATTGCCAGGTCTATAGGGGCAGGGGGTCCGCCAATGAGCTGACGGACAGGGCCGTCGACGAGACGGCCTCGATGTATGTCACATATAATGGCGATTTATGCACCACATATTACGCTTCGTCGAACGGCGGGGCATCGGAGAGCTGCGAAAACGTTTGGAATGAGTCCATTCCATATCTTCGAGGGGTCATAGACCCATATGAGGCAGATGTCGCGTCGCGCATTCCTAATTACAACTGGACTGTCAGATATACGCAGGATGAAATCACGCAGAGAATGAGGAACAGGGGGTATAATTGCGCGACAATCGTCAAAATGGCCGTCAGCGCATATACTCCGACGGGCAATGTCCTCAGCGTCACGTTGACGGATGCCAATGGCGCGACATATGTTCTCTCCAAACGCGAGCGCATTACGACGACGCTCGGCGTCCCCACGCAGCGGTTCAACATCGGGAATTCCGTATATGCTCCTGCCGGCATCTTCGTGAACATGCCGATGCAAAGAATCGATGCCGATACTCAAATGTTTGCCGTCGGTAGCGACAGCGTCGTCCTTGCTGTGTCGGGCATGCCTGTTTTCGCGATTAACGCTTCCGGGAGCATCGAGGCCGTCAGCGGAGAGTTCATTGCAGATGCCGGAGACAACGGGATGATCAATGGCTCATTCGTCATCAACGGAAGCGGAAACGGGCATAACGTCGGCATGAGCCAATGGGGGGCTTATTCCATGGCTGAATACCACGGCATGAGTTTTATCGACATTATCAAGTTTTATTATACCGGGGTCGATGTGGGATGAAAAGGAACGACTTTTGGTATGAGCTTCCCAATGAGCTGATCGCGCAGGAGCCTATCGAGCGGCGCGAGGATTCGAGGTTGCTCCTTCTTGACAGATCGACCGGCGGCATAAAGCACAGCCGGTTTTTCGAGCTTCCGCGATATCTGCATGGCGGAGATTGCCTTGTGCTCAACGATTCACGGGTTATCCCCGCGCGGCTTCTCGGCGCCAAAGACTCCGGCGGAGCTGTCGAAATCGTCCTGCTGCGCGATATGGGTGACAAAGTGTGGGAATGCCTCGCGCGCCCGGGCAGGAGGATCAAAGACGGGGCACGGGTGATATTCGGCGATGGCGAGCTGTCCGCGACTGTCTTGGGAACTGTAAGCGGCGGCAACAGATTGTTGCGTTTTGAATACAGCGGCGCTTTTCTTGAGGTTTTGGACCGGCTTGGGACAATGCCTCTGCCGCCGTATATTCATCGCGAACTCGAAGACAGCGAGAGGTATCAAACGGTATATTCCAAAGTTAACGGATCTGCAGCCGCGCCGACAGCCGGGCTGCATTTTTCGTTGGAATTGCTCGATGAAATCAACGCGATGGGGGTTGAGCTATGCTACATCACCCTTCATGTCGGGCTTGGCACGTTCCGGCCTGTGAAGGAGGATGTGGTCGAAGACCATTTGATGCATTCCGAATACTTCACTATCTCCAAAGAAACTGCGGAAATCGTCAACCATACAAAGGAACGCGGAGGACGTGTCATCGCTGTCGGGACGACGTCTTGCCGCGCTCTTGAGGCTTGCGCAGAATCTGACAAGCCGGATCGTATCGGGGCGTTCTCGGGGTTTACGGATATCTTCATATATCCGGGATATGAGTTTCGGTGCATCGATGGGTTGATCACAAATTTCCATCTACCNGAAAGCACGCTCATTATGCTTGTATCTGCTTTCGCAGGCAGGGAAAGAGTCTTGATGGCATATGAAGAGGCCATACGCGAACGGTATAGGTTCTATTCATTCGGAGATGCGATGTTCATTATATGACCGCGATGGAATAATAGCAGTCAAAAAAGTCAGAATTTTCGCCAAAAGACAGGCGTTATGGGGCCACTAGCCGCCATGCAGCGCGGCGTCGAGCGTCTCGCCGATCGCGTCTCTGATGACAATATTCGCTTGATTGTCATATTGGGTTTCGGATTTATTTATAAGTATAATCATATTGCCATTAAAGTACTGGACAAGACCGGCTGCGGGATATACATTCAACGATGTCCCGCCGATGATCAGGACCTCCGCGGCGCGTATCGCATTGACGGAGTTCTCTATGACGCGTTGGTCGAGAGACTCCTCAAATAATACCACATCAGGCCTGATGATGCCCCCGCAAGAGCATCTCGGCACTCCCGCTGCCTCAAGCACGGCATCTATGGAGTATTTTTTGCTGCAATCCATGCAGTAGTAACGGCTGCGCGACCCATGCAGCTCATAGACGGTGATGCTCCCGGCCTTGTGGTGGAGGCCGTCTACATTCTGTGTGATTATCGCTTTCAGCTTGCCTTGTTTTTCAAGCTCCGCCAGCGCATAATGGGCCTTATTGGGCATAGCGTCGGGATGGAGCATTTTTTCTCTATAAAACTCGTAAAAGTCTTCCGTGTTGCTCATAAAAAAGCTATGTGATACTATCCGCTCGGGCGGATATTTATACTTCATGTTATAAACGCCGTCTGCGCTTCTGAAGTCGGGAATGCCGCTCTCGGTTGAAACTCCTGCGCCGCCGAAGAACACGATGTTGTCAGATTCGTTAATGGCTTTCCTTAAACGTACGATCTCGTCTGTCATAATTAAGACTCACTCCTAACGTGGGGGTTCTGCCCCCGCAACCCGGAAGCCGCCCGCTCATGGATATTACGCAACCGTAATTATGTCGAGCAATGGCCCTGTAAGGCTGACGCCGCCGTCGCCGGTGACAAGATATGTGTTTTCAGCACCGACCATGCCTATGCCCTCGAACCCCATTTTCGGTTCGATAGCTATTGTCATGCCGCTCTGCAGCGGGGAATTGAAGCCTTTTGCCAAAACCGGGGTCTCGTCGACATACAGACCCACGCTATGGCCGATGAATGGCACAGTGCGCCCGGGCACGCCCATAAAGCGATGGCGATATTCCGGAGCGACCGCAGCGAGAACTTCCTCATAAATATCGGACGGAGAAGACCCTGTGCGCAGCAATGACGCTGCCAGTTGCTGCAGGTCGAGGCAGTGTTTGTGAGCGTCGATGATGTAGTCCGGCTGCTTGTGCCTGTAACTGTAGACCAATGTTTTATCGACATTATACCCCTCAACGCCAAAGCACACGTCGATGAAGACCAGGTCACCCTCACGCAAATAGCGAGTGAAGCTGCCGAGCGCAGGGACGGCGGGACATAGTCCGGCGATTCCGGAGGCGCCGTTGAAAACGCCGGGGAAAAGCGAGCTGTCGCCAAAGCAGATGTGGCCGAGCAGCTCGGACGTGTTTCTCATGTTGAACTTGCTGACGCCATGGTGTCCGCTCTTTATGAACAATGTCAGCAACTGCGCTCCGAGCATGGCCTCAGAAATACCTTCGGACATAATCGGCGGGAGTTCATTCATGAGTATATTGCCAATGGCGCTGCCTGCCATGCGAACACGCGCAAGCTCATACTCGCTTTTTACGGCTCTGACCTTCAACATGACTCCATCGAGAGGCAGAACATTTTTAAACGGCAAATACTTGCTGAGCAAGCTATACCATTCCATTGTAGCGTGAGCAGTATCGAGGTACAACGTGTCCGGCAAGCTACCGACGGACGCTGCGACATCGCGAAAACTACCCATCGGGCGGATGTCGGGGAACTCTGATTCCAAAACGGAGCGGTCGTAATTCCTGCGGACCCAAAGCGTGCAATCGCCGCCACGGCGAAGCAGCAGCATTCCGTCGCAAATCGTCCCGGTCAAATAAAACAAGCTTGACGCTCCGGTAATGGCGCAAAGCTCCCAATTGCCGCAATCATTATCCATTTCGAGCAAAAAGCGCCGCAGGCGCTGCGTCAGCTCGTTTCCGGGGACTCTAATCATATCCATAATTTATACCAATTTACTCCTGATGAGCTGACCGACTTTTGTATCTTCCTGTTTGATGTGGTTGATCAACCAATTGCCGATGCGCGTGCTGAGCCGATATGTGAGACCGAGCGTGGCGCCGCTGTCTTGTAATTGGTTGATGAGGTCTTTGACCGTCTGCGTGAAACCATCGTGTAATTGCTTGTGCCTTGGATAATCAGCGAACTCCAGCTCGCGCTGTAATGTCTCTTCATAACTGAAATGCGCGACAGTATAATCCGCAAGAAAATTAAGAGCTATTTCTAATTCAGCAATAGCCTTTCCGGAAACGCACGCGAGGACCAATGAATTGTAACGATCCACTAATTGCTTGTGCTGCGAGTCGATTGTCTCGTCTCCGACCAGGAGATCGTCGCTCCAAGTGAATGTCATAGCTTGACCATCCTTTCATATGCCTTGCGGACAGCTTGCGACACAATGTCGTAGACATTATTCTCATCCATGTGCTTAACACCTTGTTCCGTGGCTCCGCCGGGTGTTGCGACCGCGCCGACTGTCGCGCGGAAATCGCCCCGTTCAATGGCGTTTTTAAACGTGAGGGCAGCGATACGCGCGGAGATATCAGCGGAAAAACCTACCGCCGAGCCTGCGGAGGAGAATGCATCGATTAAGTATGCAGCAAATCCAAGCCCGCAAGACGAAAAAGCCATGACTTTTTCAATATTTTCCGGCTCTGTCTCGAAAGCAAACCCGAGTTTGTGAAAAATCTTCTCGACCTCCTCGGGCGCCTTTGTATAACCGATAACGCCATCGCAAACGGAGATAGCCAACGACGGCATAGCGCGCACAAGAAAAGCATCGCCGAGATATGGGACGAGCTGATCAAACTGGACGCCGGCCATGAAACTTACGACAGTTTTCCCGGCGAGCTTGCTTTTGTCGAGGGTTTGCGACAATGACTCAAAAACATAACCTTTGACGGTGAGGAATATAGTATCTGCATCTGCGACAACAACATTAATATCATCTGAAACAAAAGCGTTATATGGATTGCCTTTTGCTAAAGCTTGCGAATTCTCGTCGACCTCGCACACGAATAAGCCGCCTGCAGCCACGCAGCCGGATTTTACCAAGCCGGACGCGAGAGCGCGCCCGAGGTTGCCGAAACCGATAATAGCGATATTCATAGGAATCCTCCGATAATATGACGGCTGGCGGTAATTATGACCGACAGCCGTGCCATTGCAAAAGATAATTATACTGCGCGGGTAACTTTGCCGCTGCGAAGGCAACGAGTACAAACATAGACATGCCGGGGGGTCCCGCCGACAACCGCTGCGACGCGTTTGACATTCGGTTTCCACATACGGTTGCTCCTCCTGTGGGAGTGGCTGACCTTGATGCCGAAAGAAACACCCTTGCCGCAAAACTCACATTTAGCCATCTGCTGCACCTCCTTGCATATAATATTGCTGATCACTGCTGAACAACGCCACTCATAGTATCAGAATTAAGAACATAATGCAAGCACAATATTCAATATTTACAAAAAACTTGCAAATTGCGCCAATATTGTATACACTCAATAGTGCCTTAGCAACTCGCAACACAAACAAATAAAAAGACAGTTTCAATCGCTAAGGCGCTATCGCCGCGCGAAGCGCGGTGCGCAGCGTAGCTGCGTGAGGGACAAGCGAGTAGGGCGAACTTCCACCCCACGAAACTCTGTTTCGCGGGGACCCCGGA
>WRMX01000112.1 GCA_009776905.1 Oscillospiraceae bacterium | reverse complement strand
CGCGGACTACGTATCATTCGCTTCCGCACAAGTGCAAAAGCTCACTCACTACGTCGCTCTTCCTCTCCCCAAAAAGCCATGCGGCTTTTCGGGGGCCCCATGCAAGGATGCGGAGCGGTGCGAAACTGAGGCAAGGATGCCTCATTTGAGCACAAATGAAGCAAAATAAACGTCTGCCGAGCGCAAGGGCGTGAACATTATTTAGGGTGCGTTTCATTCCGCGGAATCGATCTTCATATGCTCTATGTTCGCTTGGAGGCGCGGAGCCGGGTCGGCTTCCACTGCGGCGGCGGCCTGGCGGATCGCGCCCTTGATGGCCGCAGCCTTGGATGACCCATGAGCCTTGATCACGGGCTTTGAGATGCCCAGCATGATCGTCCCGCCGATCGTGTCCGGATTCATCCTTGCGCGCAGCTCCATGATGCGCTTCTTAATCATCAACGCCGACAGCTTGGTCAGCAGGCTCGACCCGTAAATGCCCTTCAGCTCCGACATGAGGAGCGAGGCCATGCCCTCTAGCGACTTCAAAAAGACATTGCCCGTGAACCCATCGCAAACGAGCACATCGCATGCGCCCATAACTGCTTCCTTTGCTTCAACGTTTCCGATGAAGTTCAAATACCCGTCGCGGCTCGCCTTATCTATGAGCGCGTAAGCATCAAGCTGCAACTGCGTGCCTTTCGTCGCCTCGGCGCCATTATTCAGCAGCCCGACACGCGGCGCTTCAATTCCCATCGAGGATTCGGCATAATATGACCCCATGAACGCGAATTGCAGCAGATACTCCGGCGTGCATTCGGCATTCGCCCCGCAATCGATGAGATAGAACCCGCGTCCGGAATTCGGTAAAAACGGGACGAGAGCGGCGCGCCTGATGCCGCGGATCCGTTTAACTATAAGCGTGGCTCCGGAGAGCAGAGCACCCGTGCTGCCTGCCGACACAAAAGCGTCGCCCATGCCGTCGCGCAAAAGCGTCAAGCCGACGGTCATGGATGAATCTTTCTTTGTTCTGATCGCCGTGGATGGGTCATCTTCCATCGTGATGACCTCCGAAGCGTTGACGATTTCGATGCCGCGAGGGATGTCGCTATGCCCCATGCGCTCGAAGACGCGGAGGATTTCTTCGCCGATTCCGCATAATATGATCTCAGTGCTGATTTCGGACACGGCGTCCATCGCGCCTTTTATTATCTCATCGGGGGCGTTGTCGCCGCCCATCGCGTCAACGATTATTTTCATAGAAATGGTCATTCCTTTCGGCTACGATGAATTGCTGCTATCAAACCTCAAAGCGAGATGATGCGGCCATCGCTCCTTAGTTGCGGCGCGGAACCATCATCGACCCCACGTCGCAAGCACCTCACGTCATTTGGCGTATCGCCTAATATGCTCGAGGGACCGCTCCGATATAGCCAGATTCTTGTTTCGCTTGCCCTTCACTCTCGATGCAAGCGGCTTGATTATCCCGAAATTAACGTTCATCGGTTGAAAATCAGCGACCGAGCCGCCGGAAACGTATAAAGCCAGCGCCCCGATCGCGGTCTCATCGGAGAAATCAGCCGCGGGCAGCATGCGCAGCTCGCGCGCCGTCTCGATTCCTGCCAGCAGCCCCGATGCCGCCGATTCGACATAGCCTTCCACGCCCGTAATCTGCCCCGCGAAGCGTATCCGCTGGTCGCTTTTCAAGCGGTAATACCTATCGAGCAGCTTCGGCGAATCGAGATAAGTGTTGCGGTGCATGACTCCGTATCTGACGAACTCGGCATCTTTCAGCGCCGGAATCATCGAGAAAACGCGCTTTTGCTCCGCAAACGTCAAATGGGTCTGGAACCCGACAAGATTATATAGAGTCCCTTCGATATTGTCCCTGCGGAGCTGGACGACGGCATAGTGCTCCTTGCCCGTAATGGGGTCGGGGAGGCCGACCGGCTTCAGCGGGCCGTAGCGCATGGTGTCTATCCCGCGCCCCGCCATGACCTCTATGGGCACGCAGCCTTCAAACACGAGGTTCGCTTCAAACCCGTGTACATCGGCGGTTTTCGCGTTTATTAATTCGTTATGGAAAGCAATATATTCATCGCGGTTCATCGGGCAATTTATATAGTCGTTTTGCCCCTTATCATAACGTGAGGCAAAATATGCTTCCTCAATACCTACACTGTCATATGTCACTATCGGCGCGGCGGAATCGAAAAAACTGAGCATGTCCCCTGCCCCAAGCAGCGCCGTGAGCCTTTCGGACAGCGCGTCCGACGTGAGCGGGCCTGTGGCGAATATCACAGGACCATCTGGGATGCCCGTCACTTCGCGCCGTTCGACGGTTATATGCGGATGGTTCATGACGGAGTTCGTCACCAACGCGGAGAATCTGTCCCTGTCCACGGCGAGAGCCCCTCCCGCCTGCACGCGGGTCGCGTCGGCGCACGACATTACGAGGCTGCCGAGCATGCGCATCTCCTTTTTGAGCAGGCCTACCGCGTTTGCGAGTTCGTCGCTCCTGAACGAATTGGAGCAAACGAGCTCCGCGAAGCCCGCCGTGACGTGCGCGGGTGTCATTTTGGACGGGCGCATCTCGATCAAGGATACGGGTATCCCCGCCTCCGCGATCTGCCATGCGGCCTCACAGCCTGCCAGCCCTGCTCCGACGACGGTGACTCTCATTTGTCGCTGCCCGGGTTTGATTCACCCGCTGTCTTGCCGGAGCCTGCAGCAGAGGATGATTTTGTGGCGCCCTCTTTCTTTGGCGCTGCTTCTTTCTTTGTGGCTGCCTCTTTCTTGGGCGCTGCCGATTTCTTTGTGGACGCCGATTTCTTTGTGGACGCCGATTTCTTCGTGGACGCCGATTTCTTCGTGGCCGCCGATTTCTTCGTGGACGCCGATTTCTTCGTGGCCGCCGATTTCTTCGTGGCCGCTGACTTCTTCGTTGAAGCTGCCGCATTCTCTGCATCAGATGAATTTCCGGCAGTCGAATCATTCGCGTCCGCCGAGCCATCCGCCTTTTTCCTGTAACCACGCTTGTCCTCAGGCAAAAAGTTCGCGCAGCTCTCGTTGATGCAGAAAGGCTTCCTCGAACCCCTGCCCGATGTCTTGAACATAGTCTGCCCGCAAGCGGCGCAGTTGTCCGCTACAGGCACGTCCCATGTTAAAAACCCGCATTCCTTCAGCTTTTCGCAGGCATAATACGTATATCCGTTCCTGGATGTCCGCTTTAAAATCCGCAGCCCGCATTTCGGGCATTTGCCCGGCATTTCGATGACCAGCGGCTTTGTGAAGCTGCATTCGGGATATCCCGGGCAAGCCAAAAACCGTCCGAACCGCCCGGACTTGACGACAAGCTGCCTTCCGCAAACGTCGCACACCTCGTCAGATTCCTCATCGGGGACCTTGATGCGCTCGCCCTCCAGGGCAGTCTCCGCGCTATCGAGCGAATTCTTAAACCCGCCGTAAAACTCCGCAAGCACGTTTTTCCAGTCGTCAACGCCCTTTTCGACGCTGTCGAGCCTCTCTTCCATTCTCGCGGTAAACTTTAAATCGACGATATCAGAAAATCGGGCGATCATCAGCTCCGTGACGACCTCGCCCAGAGGCGTGGGCCGCAGGTTCTTGCCCTCCTTAACGACATATTCCCTATCAAGAATCGTCGATATCGTTGGCGCGTACGTACTGGGGCGCCCGACCCCCGTTTCCTCCATCGCGCGAATGAGCGTCGCTTCCGTGTACCTCGCGGGAGGCTGCGTAAATTTCTGCTCTTCCTTTATGTCCTCGAGATTCAGAGGGTCGCCCTCCTTCAATTCGGGAAGCACCGACTGAACGGCCTCTTTTTCGTCATCGCTGCTCTCCTCATAAACGGCCGTGAATCCGGGGAAAATGACCGTCGTATGGTTCGCTCGGAAAATATAGCCTGCGGAAAGGACGTCGACGGTCACGCTGTCATATGTTGCGGCGGCCATCTGGCTGGCGACGAAACGGCTCCATATCAGGCGGTAAAGCCTGTATTGGTCGTTGGACACGCTGCCCTTGACCCTGTCGGGCGTGATGAAAACGCTGCTCGGGCGGATCGCCTCATGGGCATCTTGCGCGTTGCTTTTAGATTTATATCTATTCGGCGAAACCGGATAATAATTCATTCCGTACGTATCCGTGATGTAGCTTTTGGCATCCCGGACAGCTTCATCGGAGATTCTCAGCGAATCCGTCCTCATATATGTTATGAGGCCGACGGCGCCCAATCCGTCGATCTCGACGCCTTCGTATAATTGCTGCGCGATCGACATCGCCCGCCTCGGCGTCATACCCAGACGGCGCGAGGCTTCCTGCTGCAGCGACGATGTTATGAACGGCGGCGAAGCGGAACGCTTCTTTTCCGCGCGCTTAACGCTGTTCACGGCAAATGGCGCGTCGCGGACCGCGTCAACGACGGCCTTGACAGCTTCCTGGCTCGACAATTCGAGCTTCTTCTTTTCGGTTCCGTAAAAAGCAGCCGTGAAGACATGATGTTTCAAGCTGCTTGTCAAATCGGCGCTGCTCGTCAAATCGACGGAGAGCAGCCAGTATTCCTCGGCAATGAAGCCCCTTATCTCTTTTTCCCTGTCAACGACCATCCTGGACGCCACGGATTGGACGCGCCCGGCGGACAGGCCGCGCCTGATCTTTTTCCACAGCAGCGGGCTCAGCTTATACCCCACGATGCGGTCCAAAATCCGCCTTGCCTGCTGCGCGTTTATGAGGCCCATGTCAAGGGCGCGCGGGTTTTCTATGCTGTCCTGGACGACCTTTTTCGTAATTTCGTTGAACGTGACGCGGAACGTCCTGTCATCGGGCAGGTGGAGCAGCTCTTTCAAATGCCATGAGATGGCCTCGCCCTCGCGGTCCGGGTCCGTCGCAAGGTATATGTTCGAGCTGTTGCTCGCAGCCGTCTTCAGTTCCTTGATCGTGCTCTCGCGTGCCTTGACGGGCTGGTAGTCCGGGGTAAAGCCATTGTCGATGTCGACGCCGAGCGTGCTCTTCGGGAGGTCGCGCAGATGCCCCATCGATGCCGTGACCTTGTAGCCCGGCCCGAGGTATTTCCCGATGGTCTTCGCTTTCGCAGGGGACTCGACAATAACAAGGTTGTTTTTTTCTTTCGCCATTATATCGACCTATCCTTTATTCATGTATCGGTGCGGCGCAGCCTGTACAATGCGTTGTCACGCGCTACGAATCCTTTGATTTCCAACATCGTGAGCGCGGACATCACGCGCTGCGCGGGCAGGCCCGACCGTTCAACGATTTCATCGGGCAGAAGTGACGACAGCCCGATTGCCGCAGCGACAGACCTTTCGTCGCCGTTGAGCGATTTTTTAATTTTATCCACGTCAATATAATCCACCGCTTCGACATTGTCAATAGGTTGTTTGACTGAGTAGACGTCAAAGCCGCCCACGTCTCCTTCGCCTGACGCATCGCCCGGGTCGCCTTCGCCGGACGCGCTGCCGGGGTAGCCCGCGTCTCCTTCGCCGGACGTGCCGCCGGGGTAGCCCGCGTCTCCTTCGCCGGACGTGCTGCCGGGGTAGCCCACGCTGCCAACGCCGCCAACGCCGCCCGCATCCCCAACGCCACCCGCATCCCCAACGCCGCCTAAGTCCGCAGCATTGCCATGCATTCTGATTTTATCAGGAAACAACTCCGCATATTCGCCGACGATGTCATCGCCCGACAAAATCGGGATCGCACCTTCGCGGAGAAGCAAATTCGAACCCTCGCTGCTTCTGGCGCTGACATTGCCCGGCATCGTGAACACGTCCCTCCCCTGCTCGATCGCCCTCGTAGCGGTTATGAGCGCGCCGCTTCTTTTCGGCGCCTCAATAACGGCCACTCCGAGCGAAAGCCCGCTGATAATCCTGTTGCGCAGAGGAAAATGCATCGCCACAGGCATCGTACCCGGCGGATACTCGCTGATGACGGCTCCCGACGCCGCGACATCGGCATAAACGGATGCGTTCTCAGGAGGATACGCCACATCTACGCCGGACCCAATGACGCCGACGACCTTGCCGCCGCCTCTCAGCGCTCCCCTCGCGGCAGCGGTGTCGATCCCGCGCGCAAGGCCGGTGACCACGAGCAAACCGTGCCCGGCTAGCAAAAACGCGGCGTTCTCCGCCGCTTTGAGTCCATATGCAGTGCAGTTCCTGGTCCCGACGATGGCGACCGCCGGCTCCTCGTCGATAACGGGCAGCGTGCCGCGTATATAGAGGACGATCGGCGGATCGTATATGTTCTTCAACCTCTCGGGGTATTCAGGATCGCCCAAAGTCATCACGCCGCATCCGATTTCCGCGCATTTTGCGAGTATGCCGTTGGCGCGCTCCATGTCCTTGTTCATAAGGCTTGGGATATGGCCTTTTTTAATGCCCTCGATGCCAATATAATCAGAGGCGGAGGCCTCGTATATGCTTTTTGGGTCGCCAAAATGCGACAAGAGCGCGCCTCCGGCGACGGCTCCTATTCCATCGAGCGATGCCAGCCATATCCAATATTTCGTCTGCGAATTAATCACCTCATCGTCGCGGGCGCTCATAGCCCGTTGTGCTGCAACGCCTGCCTCAATCCCGCCGCCTCAATCCCGCCGCCTCAATCCCGCCGCCTCGACATCGCCATTGCGAGGAGCAATTAAGGCAACGAATCATTGCAAATTCTCGCAATCAAGCGTCGCAACGCAGTTGCTAGTTTCCATGCCGTCGCTAACCTCCATGCCTCCGCGCTTCCCACATTATGATAGCTGCGGCGACGGCCGCGTTCAACGACTCGCTGCCAAACGCCAGCGGAATCGTAACCTTCATTTCGCACAGCTCCAAAACCTCTCGCGAGAGGCCGCTGCCCTCGTTGCCTATTGCAATGACCGCGCCCCGGAGATCGGCGCCGCGAATATCGATGCAATCCGCGCCCGTCGCCGCAGCAACGAACCGCATGCCGCCCTGGCGCAGCTCCGCAAGCTCGTCATATCCCGCGCGTCGGACGTCCTGCCTGAAAATGGCGCCCATCGAAGCGCGGACCGCCTTTGGGTTATAAGGGTCGGCGCAATGCCCGGCCAAGATGACGCATGAAACGCCAAGCGCGTTGGCCGTGCGAATGATCGCCCCCACGTTTGACGGGTCCTGCAGGCTGTCGAGCATAACGGAAAAATGCCCGTCTCCGGAACCAAGCCTAGCCAAAAAATCGGAAATGCCAGGAACCTGCGGCATCTTGCATATAAAGAGCGTGTCCTGGGCG
Source organism: Oscillospiraceae bacterium (assembly GCA_009776905.1). GTDB lineage: Bacteria > Bacillota > Clostridia > Oscillospirales > Oscillospiraceae > WRMH01. Next base: position 2,554 of record WRMX01000112.1, on the reverse strand, counting down.
CTGGTCAAAGGAGAAAGCGAATCGATGATCTCCTGCTCGGCATAAAACACCTGCGTATCGGCAGGCAAATTAAACGGCTCGAGCGCTGAAGTCAAAACGACCGTGATCGCTGCCCCGGCCGCGACAGCGTCGCCCAGCAGCGTATCGCCGTCGCATAAAAACTCCCCATGCTCCCGCCTGTATGAACTGCTAGTCCCAAGCTTCTTGATATGGACGGCCATTGGGTTTCTGCGGCTCGTGATAATCTCCATGCAAATGCCTAATCCTCGACAGGCTTCATCGTCGGGAATAGAAGAACATCTCTGATCGACGAATTGTCCGTCAGCATCATCACGCAGCGGTCTATGCCGATGCCCATCCCGCCAGTGGGGGGCAAGCCATATTCCAGCGCGTCGATATAGTCGTCATCCATCATCCCGGCCTCGAGGTCGCCCGCGCTGCGGAGGGCCGCCTGACGGAGGAACCTCTCCTTCTGGTCGATGGGGTCGTTGAGCTCGCTGAAAGCGTTGCCCATCTCGTTCCTGCATATGAAAAGCTCAAAACGATCCGTGATCCTTGGATCGGAAGCCGACCGTTTGGCAAGCGGCGAAACCTCGACAGGATGCCCCATGATGAAAACAGGCTGGATCAGCTTCTCCTCGACCCTTTGGTCGAAGCACTCATACAGCAAGCCGCCCCATGTGGCCTCCTTGCCCTCGGGCATCTTCACGCCGATGCCGGCAGCCGCCGCAGCAGCCTCCTCATCGCTCGAAAAAGACATAAAATCGACGCCCGCGTGCTCCTTCACGGCATCGGCCATCGTGACCCTCGGCCAGCCGGGCGTGAGGTCTATCTCCTCGCCATGCCATGCCAGCTTGTAGCCGCCGAGAATTTTCATCGCGGCAGAGGAAAGAAGCTCCTCGAACAAATCCATCATGCCGACATAATCGGTATACGCCTCATAAAGCTCGACGGTCGTGAACTCCGGATTGTGCTTAGTGTCCATCCCCTCGTTGCGGAAAATGCGCCCTATCTCGTAGACGCGCTCCATCCCGCCGACCACGAGCCGCTTTAAGTGAAGCTCGGTGGCGATGCGCAGATACATATCGAGATCGAGCGTGTTATGATGAGTAATGAACGGGCGCGCGGTGGCCCCGCCGGAAATCGTGTTGAGCACCGGCGTCTCCACCTCGATATACCCGCGATCGTCGAGGAACGCGCGGACATGCTTGATGAACGCGCTGCGAATCTCGAACGTCCTGCGCGTGTCGGGGCTCATGATGAGGTCCACATACCGCCGCCGATACTTCATCTCCTGGTTCGTGAGCCCGTGGTATTTCTCCGGGAGCGGGTGCAGCGACTTGGCGAGCAGTTCAATGGTTTTGCAATGAATGGAAATCTCGCCCATCTTCGTGCGGAAAACATATCCCGTGATCCCGATGATGTCGCCGATGTCGCCCTTCTTGACGTCGTTGAAAGACTGCTCCCCGACGTCGTTGAGCCTGATGTACAGTTGGATCCTGCCCTTGTCGTCGGTAATGTCCGCAAAGAGCGCCTTGCCCATCTCGCGCTTTGCCATGATGCGTCCCGCCATGGAGACGTCGCTGCCCTCCATGGCGTCGAAATTTTGCAGAACGTCGGCGGAGTAGGCCGTCCGTTCGAATTTTGTGGCAGCGAAAGGGTCGCGCCCCTCGTCGCGCAGCTTTTGGAGCTTGTCCCTGCGTATCTGCAGAATCTCCGAAAGCTCCTGGGTGTCGTTCGTATCTTCGCCCATAAATTTATATATATCTCCGTTACTCAATATTTAATATTTCAAATTTCAGCACTCCCGCAGGCGCCTCAAATTCGACCGCGTCGCCCTTGCGGTTGCCCATAAGCGACTTGCCGAAAGGCGAATCGTCGGAAATTCTGAACAAAATTGGGTCGGCCTCCTGCGAGCCCACGATTTCGTACGTGTCCTCCGTTCCGAATTCCAAGTCGCGGACAGTGACCTTGCTGCCAATGCCGACGCTGTCGGTCTTGTCGGAGACCTGCACGATTTCCGCGTTCTCAACGAGGTTCTTGATATCGGCGATTTTGGCATACAACTTGCCCTGCTCGGTCTTCGCCTCGTCATATTCGCTGTTCTCCGTGAGGTCTCCAAACGAGCGCGCTTCCTTGATCTGCTGCGCGACCTCCTTTTCACGAACGGTCTGGAGATACGTCAGCTCCTCCTTGAGCTCGTGGAGGCGTTTTTCGCTCATTTTATANTTTGCTTCTGTGTACATAAATGTCAATCCTTTCCGGGTCGCATCATTCCGGGAGCCGAGGCATCTCATTACANTTAAATAAAAAGCCTCGCCATAAACCCCTTTCGGATGCCAGCAGACTCTCAGTCCATATATATGCGCGATTATAAAGCATCGAGATAGAATTGTCAATATGAATAATTATGCAAGAATAGTACAGATAACTGTGTTGATTACAATTCACGCCCGGTGAGGTAGACGTTTATTTTTGCTTCATTTAGCGCAGCAAGGAGGCGGAGCGGTGCGAAACTGAGGCAAGGATGCCTCATTTGAGCACAAATGAAGCA
>WRMX01000111.1 GCA_009776905.1 Oscillospiraceae bacterium | reverse complement strand
GACGTTCGCCTCGCGGATGCCAAAAAACCCGACAAGCGGCTTGCGTCCGAATCCATATACCATGGCGAGAGCCACGCCGAGAACGACCGCGATGAAAATCGCTGTGTGCGCGAATTCTCGCGCTTTTTCCTTGTCGCCCCTGCCCAGGTTTTGCGAAACGCCGATTTCCGCGCCCATTCTGCCAAACATCATAAACGCCATCGAAAGCCATAAAAACAACCCGACGGTGCCCGATGCCGCGACCGCGTCGCTGCTGAGCCTCCCCAGCCAAAACATGTCCGTCAGGTTATATGCCATCTGGATCACTTGCGTCCCGATCAATGGCAATGCTATGAAAAACAAACGGCCGACGATGCTTCCTTCAACCAAGCTATACTTTTCCGACTTATCCATTCTCTCTCCAACTACCCATATTTTGTGGATTGGCGCCCCCCATGGGGGCCGATGCCCTCATGGACCCATTGCGGTCACTATCGCAACCCCCCATGGGGGCCGATGCCCTCATGGACTATTGCGGCCACCATCGCAGCCCCCCATGGGGGCCGATGCCCTCATGGACTATTGCGGCCACCATCGCAACCCCCCATGGGGGCCGATGCCCCCATGTCCACATCGTTGCCAAAATCAATCAAAGCATCCCATACGCCCGGGAACGAAAATACGCCCGTCCATAACCTTCAAATCATCGCTGACGATGGGCCGGAACCCCATATTGCCGATTATGTCGCGCTCCAGATCCAGCCCCGGCGCAATCTCGGTCAGCATGACGCCGTCCTTCACAAGCCTGAACACGCAACGCTCGGTGCAAATGACGACCTCCTGCCCTTTTTGACGCGAAAGCTTCCCGTTAAACGTTATCTGCTCGACCTTGTCCACAAACTTCGGGACTTTTCCCTCGTTCTTGATCACCAGCTTGCCGCCCTCGACGTCCGCCTCAAAGCCCTTGGCTTTGAAATAGGTGCAGAAGACGACTTTCTTCGACGTCTGGCTGATGTCGATGAAGCCCCCCTGCCCCGCAGCCCGTCCGCCAAAGCGGCTGACATTGACATTGCCCTCGCTGTCTATTTCCGCAGCGCCCAAAAACGCTATGTCCAGACCTCCGCTGTGGTAATAGTCAAACATGGCGGTCTGCGACACGTACGATGTTGCGTTAATCATCGAGCCAAAGTTCGGCCCCGATTGCGGCGTGCCGCCGAATACGCCCATCTCGATCGTGAATGTGACGTCGTCCACGATGCCTTCGACGGTCGCGACCGATCCGACGCCCACTCCAATGCCGATGCCGACGTTTATGATGGCGCCCCTGTGTATTTCATAGACCGCCCTGCGGCAAACGATGTCTTCGGGACGCAACACTTCCTTAGGCTTGGCGACTGCGCCGGGCGGGCATCTCAGCTCGCTGCTCAAAAACGGGCTGTATACAGTGCCCGTCGTCTGCCTGTGGTATTCCGCGATGTCGTCGCAAACGACGACCGCGTCGACAAGCTCCCCGGGCACGACGACGTCCCTGGCTTTGATGCTGCCGTTTGCGACGATCTGCTTGACTTGCACCAGCACCTTTCCTCCCGAAGCCTTCGCGGCGAGCGCGACCTCAAGAAGCTCCAGCTTCAATGATTCTTCTTCAATCGAGATGTTCCCGCGTTCGTCCGATGTCGTGCCCCTTATGACGGCGACGTCGACGGGAATGGTCTTGAAAAACAGATATTCCTCGCCATCTATGACCTGCAGTTGGACCAGGTCCTCGACCGTGACGCTGTTGAGCTTGCCTCCGTCGATCCTCGGGTCCACATACGTGCCAATGCCGATTTTGGTCAAAAGCCCCGGCTGCTTGGCCGCCGCGCAACGGAAAAGCTGCTGCACGACCCCCTGTGGGAACACGTACCCCTCGATCTCATTGTCTTCGATGCGCTTCCTGACAGTCTGCACGACATCGGGGTGCGTACAGATGGTGCGGCGCAGAAATCCCGGATGCCCGAATCTGTCGTCGCCGCCATACCCGCCCGGTTTTCCATGCCCGCAGCCCGCATAAAGCATCAGCCCAGCGGGATGCTGCGTTTCAAGAAATCTGTCTTCAAGGCTTTTCAGAATATAGTCAGGGCAGCCCGCATAACTTGCCGATGTATGGACGATGGTGTCGCCGTCCCTTATGAAGTCCAGCGCGGACGCGACCTCCACAACCTTGCTGTTCATATATCATAACCTCCAAAGTGTCATCATAGCATATGCCATTCTGAGCGAAGCGAAGAATCTAACATGAGGCTTCGCCCCACGAATCATTATTCGGCTTCGGCTCCTGCCAGAGCGGCGCCGACCGCACCGCAAAACTCCGCATCATCAGGCACCAAAAACTCCCTGCCCATACAGCTCGACAAAGCCTTCAAGAATGCAGGGCTTTGAGTAAACCCGCCGACGAGCACGACTTTGTCCCCGACCGGCGCGGTAAGGTCGCATAGCACGGTGGCCGCGCGCACGGCAACAGCCTTGATGGCCGCAGCCATGATCGCGTCAGCATCTTCGCCCGAGTTCATCATGCTCAAAGCGTCCAACTCCGCGAAAACGACGCATCCGTCGTTCACGGCGCAAGCGTCGGCCACATCGACTGCCGCGGCCTGCGCCATGGTCATGCCGAGCCTCCTTGCGAGATATGTAATGAAAATTCCCAGCCCCGCACTGCATTTTTGATTGAGGACGAATTCGCTGATGAGCCGTTCCCGGCCGAGAGCGGCCGCAAGCGTCTCATCCGCCCCGACGCTGAAAACCGCGGTCGCCTCGGGGAAATAAAACCTCGCAGCGCGAGCGGCCGCGACGGTCTCCGTGAGCACCGCGTCGGCAAAAGCGACGTCGAACTTCCCCTTGCCCGTTGCGTATACTTTTGAAACGTCGCCGGCGGCAATGCCCGCCGCACTCAACGCATCTTCATAAGCCTTCATGGCCATCTCCGGGCGGTCAATGCCCCCGGTGGGCGCAGCGCCCCTGCCAATCACGACGTTATCTTTGATAATGACTGCCCTGGTGTTCTGCACGCCCATATCGATACCTGCAATAATCATATTCGTCACCCCCTAATCCTCAAACTTCCGGAAGCCCAGGCTCTCCATCCACGTGTCCAACTGCTCGAGCAGCCGCTTTTCATCGAGATCGACGCGGTCGCCCGGCTGCGAGCCTTCATAGACCATCACGCTGTAGCCTTCCTCGCGTAGCCTGATTGCCTGCTCCTTGCGCGTCAGCGTGCATCCGACGCCGGCCCGCCACAGTCCCAGCAGAGCTCCGTCGCAGTTATATATTTTCATCATATCGTTGAGCTTATATGGCTCGATATATTCCTCGATCTTCCAATGCCTGGGCGAGCGCGCGTCCGGAGTCGTCATAAAGCGCACTGCATCCTCGCGCGTCGTGAGCTCCATGTCCGCCGAAAACGCGGGCTCCGTGTAGCTCCTGACCTCATATGAGCCATCGGGCTCAATGAGCAGCTCACGCAAGTTCGCATATTGCGACCCGAGGCAGACGGCGCCGTATTGTTCCATATACCTATAGTATTTCAAATAGTGCCAGGGCGGTGGATGCGCCTCCAGCCAGCGGAACCTCTCCGTGCCCACGGCTGCGATCTTGTTCTCGACGCGCCATTTGACCTCGTCGCGGAGCGACTCCCAGAATTTCGCGAGCACGTCCGGCCCCATCTTTGGCGAAGGCCGGAGCTGGAAGAACGAATACATGTCCTTCACGGTCAATGGGGTGGGCTTGAACGTCATATAGTACGCAATCTCGCTTCGTATGTCGCCGATGTTCGTGTAACTTTTCGCCATGTCATAAATCATCTCGTCGTCGAGCTTCTGCCCAAAAACGATCTCCATCTCGTTGAGCATCTTAAGCGTGTTATAGTTCCTGTGGTCGAGCATGGCTTCTTCGCGCTTCTCGTCGCGCTCGCCGATATACATGGTAAAATCGTTCGTCCACCTGGCGATTGGCTTATAGTCCCTGCACTGCTGGCCGCGCTTTATGTGCGAATCGCACACGCAAGGGAACGGCACGGTGAACTCGCGCTCTGGGAATGGATTCCCGTCCGACGTATGGCCGAGGAACTGCGCCCCCCAGCAATTGTTATGGTAGCCACAAATCTCGCGACCCCAGCCGCGTACTTCGCTCGCCAGCCTCGCCTTGCGCGCGAACGGCTCATCCTGCGCAGCCATCATGGCCCCGACGGGGTTGTCCTCGACGACGCGGATTGCGGGGAAAGCGGACGCCCAGTCCAAAGTGAAGCTCGACATCCCCTGCCCTAAGACCTTATCCTTGCCCGCAATGGCGCCATCATAGCTCCGCCTGATCTCCTTTGCGAGGTTCCAGCATTCCAGCGGCCTGGTCTCCCAAATCTGTCCTTTCATGTGCGCCTCCTATATCTCGACTTTGTTGTGCCAGCCCACGAGGCGTGTGATTCCTTCGCGCAGCATGTTGAAAAACGCCTCCAGCCGCAGCCCGGTTTCTTCCTCCGGCACAAACATATCACGCTCAAAATAATGATAAGGGATATACCTTTCCCTCAGCATCCTCCACACCGCATAATTGTCCGTCCCATGCGGGTGGCAGTATATCTGCTTGGCGATGATCGCCCCATCGATGTGGTAATCCTCCGCAAGCTGGACGATATGGTCAGGCCGCCTGCGCCAATTGCTCTCCTTGATCGGCTGGCGGGGCCGGCCCAGATAGCGCAGCGAAATGGCCATGAGCCTGTCCTTCTGCGGATATATCGTGTTCCAGAAATATGACGTCCCATTGTCCAGCTCGTCGATCACGACATTGCCCCCGAGCGACTCGATGAGCTCCTCGAGCCCGCTGTCCCACGTTTCACTGCCGATGAGCATAATGCGGATCCTGTCCTTATATGGCTCGCGGTTCTCGACCTCGTCAATGAACGCCTCCAGGATCGCATTCATCTCAGCCTTGTCCATCACCTGGTCCGCGAGCATCATGTTCATATATTCGGAACCCAGTATCGCAGGCCTATCGGCGCGGCGGAGCTCGCAAATCCTGCGCAGCAGGAAGCGGTTTTTGTTATACACCTCGATGGCGTTGTCAAGAGCCTCATCGGTGATTGCCTTGCCGGTCCATTCCTCAAGACGCTCCTTAAAAACCGCAAGTTCGGAACGCAGCGCGTCTTTCGACGTCTTCGACTCCGTATAATCAGGGAGGAACAAATAGTGCTTGAATAATTCTTCCCTGTTGTTCGTGATGACCTCATACGCATTGAANATCCATTGGCACCCTTCNACGTTCACGAGTCCGTCGATATAATCCATTCTGCCCAGCAAGAACCGGTTCACAATATCCTTCGCCGGATAGCACGACCCATATATCCACTTATCGCTGATCAAATCAGGCTCATGCTCCGCAAGGAGACGAACCGGCAAAACGCCCGCGGCATAAGCGACTTCCTCCGGGAAGTACGTTTCAAAATAGCCCAGAACCTTCCCGCCGGTGCGCGCCTTCCATGCAGCCGCGTATTCATGNCGGTCTGCAACCATTTTCTTAAAATCCATATGTATCCCTCCACTCACTGCACGAGCAAGGCCGCGCCGATGGCGCCGGCNAACATCGGATCATATTCCCCGACCGCAGCCGTCACGCCCAGCTCGCGTTCTATGCGCTTGGTGATGCCCGGATTCTTCGCCAGGCCTCCCGTGAGCCCGAGGCCGCCGTCGATCTGCACTTCGCCGACATCAAGCGGCGATAGCCGGCCGACAACGCCGATGATCCTCCAAGCAACCGCAAACATGTGCGAAGCATATATCTCCGCCTCGCCCAGCTTCTCGCTCCTGTAATCCGCGCGCCCGAACAAGCCAAATGTCTCCGTATCGGCAAAATTCCAGCATGTCGTGCTGACGGGCTCTGGATCTTTCGCCGCTTCCAGCGATTTCGGCCCGATCTCAGTGATGCCGATGTGCAGCAGGTCGCAAAGGACTTCAATGTTTCTGCCCTCGCCTGTCGCGCATTTGTCGTTGATCATAAAGTCGCGCACCCTGTCCCATTCAAAGAGCCGTATGGCTTTAACAGTCTGCCCTCCCATGTCCACGACCGTCCTCACGTCAGGGCCGAACATGTAACGAGCGCCCTTAGCATGGCACTGTACCTCGTCAAACAGCCTCGCGGCGCTGCCGATATGCTTCTTCCCAAATCCTGTTCCGCCGATGGCAGAAATATCGTCCCGCGAGATCCCCGTCGCTTCCAAAACCTTCGCCATAGCTTCCGTTGCGGCGGCGTCAAATCGGCCCGTATGCATATTGGCATATCCAAGCAAATCTCCCCCGCGCATGAGCACGGCCTGCGTGCTCGTCGTTCCGATGTCAATGCCTGCGACGACCTTGTCGCCGCTTTTGCCGGCGTTGTTTACGCTCTGTGCGGCCTCCGGCCATTTCCAATATTCCTTCTCCATTTCTCGACCTCCCTTGACCTTTTCATTAGCACCCACAGGATATCACAGCAGCCCGCAACTGTCAACGTGCGGAAGCTGCGTGTGGATGCGCGTTCGCGGCCGGGGACACCCAACCGCGAACGCGCAACAACTATTTAAAAGGAAACAATCTTTTTTACGGCCGAACGCCTTCGGCCATGCAGGAAATCATCGGCCTGCAAATCAGCGATCTAAAGCGGATTGCTCCGAATCAACTCCATCTCATCCTCGAAATCCGTCCCGAGGAAATATTTCGGCGGAGTAAGATCCTCGCCGCGCTGCTTCTTGTCATAAGCAGCCTTTACCTTCTCCGCAGTGGCGGGCAGCGCAAACACCCGCGCGCCGCAAGCATTGCTGATCGCATTGATGACAGCCATGTGCCCGCAGCTCTGGAAGTCTTCCGAGCACCCGCAAGAACCGTGAGGCCCGAACGGGCGAGGCGTCTCATTATACATGATCTCGAAATCGTCGGGGATCATATCGATCGTCGGAATGCCGCAGCCGGCCATGTTGCCGTGCTTGTCCTCCGCGTTGTAATCCTCGCTCAAAGCATAGCCGATGCTGTGCGACAGCCCGCCGTAAGCCTGCCCATCGACCGCCAGCTTGTTCCCGATGACGCCGACATCCGCAGCAGTCTTATACTTCAAAACCGTCGACTTCCCGGTATTGACGTCGACCTCCACGAGCGCGAGGTTCACGCAATACATGAACTCCGCGATATGCTCGCCCTCGCCGTTGTTCGGGTTGAGCCCCATGTCGATCTCGCGGCCCATCTGGTCATAATGCCCAAGATACCTGGTCGCGATGCCCTCGCTCACCATTTCAGCATGCGTCCTGAACGTCCCATCGGGCTTGCGCATGGCATCCATGAGCTTGTTCGCGGCGTCGATGGTCGCGTTGCCCGCCATGTAATGCGAGCGGCTCGCAGCCGAAAGCCCTGTCTCAGGCGCGACGCCCGTGTCGTCCCTCACGAGTTTCACCTGCTTAGGCTTGAGACCTAGCGGCGCAAGCGCCTTCAACGTGTGCGTCAGCGTCCCGATGTCTCCGCCCTGCCCCACGTCCTGCCAAGTGTTGTAATGGGTGACGGTGCCGTCGGCATTCAGCTCCAGCTCCACTTCGGCCTTGTCAAACTTGCCCGTCGTGTTCAAGAAGCCGCCAAGGCTCAATCCCACGCCCACATTGCGGCCCGCCGCCTTGGCCGCCTTGGCCTCCGCGACATAACTATCGTAATGCGGCTTGATCATCTCCATCAGCTTCGGGTATACATTATAATCTTTATAAGGCCTGCTGTTGATCGTCGTCTCTCCGGGCTTCGCAAGGTTCTTATACCTGAACTCCCAGGGGTCGATCCCCGCCTTCTCGGCAGCCATGTCAATGAGCGCCTCGGACATCGTGGAAATCTGCGGCGATCCGAACCCGCGATATGCGACCTGGAACGCATTGTTGGACATCCCCGCGCGGGCCAAAGCCTTGATGTTCGGCACGTTGTAGCCATAAAAGGCCACCGTCACAAGGTTCGAGAGCAAAATGCTCGCGACGACGGTATATGCCCCATGGTCGAGCGCAACATCATATTCAACGGCGGAAATCTTGCCATCCGCGTCGCACGCCAGACGCCCGTTCGAGAACGTCGCCCCGCGCTTCCCGGAAGTGTGGCTGAACTCATCATAACTCAAAGTCATCGTGCATGGCATCTCCAAATTCTGCACGGCGGTCGCAACCAATGAATACGTGTTGGAAGCGATGCTGTAGCCGAAAGAGCCGCCCACAGGATTCAATATGATGCGCAGCTTTTCGACGGGCACCCCCGTCGCGACGGACACCTCTCCCCTGTTGTCGTGCAGCGCCTGGGATTTGCACTGGATGGTCAGGCAGCCGTCGGCGCCGTAATACCCCTGCACGGCGTCGGGCTCGATGGGAAGATGCGGCTCATGCTGCGAAAAGAAGCTGCCCTCGACGCTTACCGGCGCATCGTCGATGATATCTGTGGGATCCTCGCCCTTATATACCGGCTGTTCCATATAGAAATTCGGCAGCTCGTCCTGCAGCTGGATCGCGTTCGGCATGACAGCTTCCGGATATGACATATAGGCGGGCAGAATTTCAAAATTCTTCTTGACAGCCTTCGCTGCATCGCGTGCATGCTCTTCAGAGTCTGCAGCGACCAATGCCACGACATCTCCGCGCCGGTTGACGGTATCGCCGCAAATAACGGGGAACTTCAAAACCCCATCCGCCTTCATGCGCGGGATGATCTGCGGCACGGGAAGGCTGTTCGTCCCTTTGACATCCTTCGCCGTCATAATTTTGTAAACGCCGGGCATCTTTTCCGCATCTGACGTATCGATGCTGATGATCTTCGCGTGGTGGACGCCGGCAAGCACGACCGCGAGATGCGCCGTGCCCTCGGGCATCTGGAGCTTGATGTCGTCGCCATAATCGGCAAGACCGCAAACCTTTGCAAGCGCAGCGGGCCTCGGCAGCGCGGACCCATAATAGTCTCCGCTCTCCGGGTCTTTGAACGTGATGTCGTCCATCGTCGCTTCCCCGCGCATGACCTTCGCAGCGGCCATGACGGCATCGACAAGCGGCTTATATCCCGTGCAGCGGCAAATATTGCGGTGCTTCTTGAACCAATCGCGAACCTCGTCCCTCGTGGGTTTCAGATTGGTCATCAACAAGCCATACGCCGACACAATAAAGCCCGGCGAGCAAAACCCGCACTGGACTCCGCCGTATGTGATCCACGCCTGCTGGATCGGATGGAGGTTTTGCGGCGTGCCAATGCCCTCAATTGTGGTGACCTCGGAGAATTCTTCGATGCTCTTCATTTTTCTCGTGCACGCGCGGACAACCTCACCATTAAGGATGACCGAACAAGCTCCGCAAACGCCCGTTCCGCATCCGACCTTCGTGCCGGTAAGCCCCATGCGGCGCACGACGGTGGCCAGCGTGTCCTTTTCCGGGTCGCAGATCACGGGCCGCTCAACGCCATTGATTGTAAGTGGTACTCTTTTCAGCATAATAACACCTCAACATATGATTTATTTTATTGCATAGCTTCTTTAAATATTAGCACAATCGGCGCGCACAAACAATTGTGGAATCGCATAAAAGAATATTTCGAAATACGGCCGCAAAAAGCAACATTCATTGTATCAACGCACAAAATATGCATTCTACCCTATATCTCCCGGACGCCCTGTTATATGCTGCGGCTTCCGCGACGCCCCATTGTATGCTGCGGCTTCCGCGACGCCCCATTGTATGCTGCGGCTTCCGCGACGCCCCATTGTATGGCGCGGCTTCCGCGACGCCCTGTTGTGTGGCGCGGCTTCCGCGACGCCCTGTTGTGTGGCGCGGCTTCCGCGACGCCCCATTGTATGGC
>WRMX01000110.1 GCA_009776905.1 Oscillospiraceae bacterium | reverse complement strand
AGCGCAGCAAGGAAGCGGAGCGGTGCGAAACTGAGGCAAGGATGCCTCATTTGAGCACAAATGAAGCAAAAAAAACGTCTGCCGAGCGCAAGGGCGTGAACGGTAGCTAATGATATTCATGCACAAGACGGGAAATTTGCTGTTGACATGGGGGCGGCTTTGTTGTATTATATGGGCGCGTCAAGTATTATTACTTTACACGGTGGGCGGTTATGGATAACGAGACACTCCATATGACGATGCTGTTTGATTTTTTCGGCGACTTGCTCACTGACAAACAGCGCGAGTATTATGACATGTACCACAACGACGACCTTTCTTTGTCGGAAATCGCCGAGGCCGTGGGGATATCGAAGCAGGGCGTCTATGACATCGTCAAGCGGGCCGAGAAGGCGCTATCGGAGCTGGAGCACAAGACCGGCGTCGTCAAGAAGTGGGTCGATGCGCAGGCCGTTCTCGAGCAGGCGGAGGCGAACGCTAACAGGCTGCTGGCAATGGTCGGCGGCGATGCGGAGGCGTCCGCTCTTGTGCGCGAGATTGTCCTGGACATTTCGACCGTTCGCGAGAGCTGAGCGAATTTTGACGGAGCCCCCACGTTAGAGAGGAATGGCATTTATGGCATTTGAAAACCTATCCGAAAAGCTGAGCGCCGCTTTCAAGAAACTGCGCGGAAAAGGCCGTCTGAAAGAAGCCGACATCAAAGAGGCCATGCGCGAGGTGCGCCTTGCGCTGCTTGAGGCAGACGTCGGATTCAAGGTCGTGCGGGATTTTGTCAACACTGTCAGCGAGAGGTCGCTGGGGGCCGACGTGCTGGAGAGCTTGTCGCCCGCGCAGATGGTCATCAAGATCGTCAATGAGGAGCTTTGCGCCCTGATGGGAGGCGAGAATGCCAAGCTGGCCATATCACCAAAGCCACCCACAATCGTCATGCTCATTGGCCTGCAAGGCGCGGGCAAGACTACGAACGGGGCGAAGCTAGCTGAATATATGCGTAAATACCACAGCAAACGGCCATTGCTTGTCGCTTGCGACATCTATCGGCCTGCTGCAATTTTGCAGCTACAGACAGTCGGAAAGCAGCTTGATATCCCCGTTTTTGAGATGGGGACGGCAAACCCCATTGACATCGCGACCGCGTCTTTGGCTTTTGCGGAAAAGCATGGCTACGACTTAATTTTGCTCGACACCGCAGGGCGTCTGCATATTGACGAGGCGTTGGTGGATGAGCTTAGAGGAATCAAGGCGGCAGTGCAACCAACGGAGATCATGCTCGTCGTCGATGCGATGACGGGGCAGGATGCCGTCAACGCCGCGTCCACATTCAACGAGCAGCTCGGCATAGACAGCGTCATGCTGACCAAGCTCGATGGAGACGCGCGAGGCGGCGCCGCTTTGTCTGTCAGGGCCGTCACCGGCAAACCAATCAAGTTTGCCGGAACGGGAGAGAAGCTCGACAAGTTTGAGCCGTTCCATCCGGACAGGATGGCTTCGCGCATTCTCGGCATGGGCGACGTTTTGACGCTCATCGAAAAGGCTGAGCAGGCTTTTGATGAAAAGAAGGCTCAGGAGCTTGCCGACAAGCTGATGAAAAATAAGTTCACCCTTGCTGATTATTACGATCAGCTTACGCAGTTGAAATCCATGGGCAGCCTGTCCGACATTGCGGGGATGCTGCCGGGCGTCGATGCGAAGGCGCTTTCGGGCGCGTCGATTGACAATAGCATGCTCAGCAAGACGGAGGCGATCATTCTTTCGATGACGCAGCACGAGCGTGATAATCCGTCGGTTTTGAACAGCAGCCGCAAGAAGCGCATTGCTGCGGGAAGCGGAACTTCGGTTGTCGAGATCAACAAGCTGTTGAAGCAGTTTGAGTTGATGCAGACGATGACAAAGCAGATGTCGAAGGGCAAGCTGCCCGCCATGCTTGGCGGCAAAGGGCGTTTTGCCTTGAAATAACGATTGCTTCGCAATCATCATATTATGATTTAGTGGATATCATCTTGCTCCTGCCTGCGGCAGAACCGCAAGACATAATGTAATAATTTCTACGCAATCATCTATATTTTAATTTTTTAATTTAGTGTATATCGTCTTGCTACCGACTGCGGCAGAACCGCAAGACATGATATGATAATATTTTGGAGGGAATACAAAAATGGTAAAAATCAGACTTCGCAGGATGGGCGCAAAGAAAAACCCATATTACAGGATCGTCGTCGCGGATTCGTTAGCGCCGCGCGACGGACGGTGCATTGAGGAGATCGGGACGTATAACCCGCTCACATCGCCGTCGGAGATCACGGTCGATGCAGAGCGCGCGCGTTACTGGATCAAAAATGGCGCCCAGCCTACCGACACGGTCAGAGCGCTTCTCAAAAAAGCGGAAGCCATCTAGAGGGGTTCCATATGAAAGAATTATTGTTATATATCGCGCAGAACCTCGTCGACAATCCCGACGACGTGACCGTCACGGAGCGCGACGCCGGTTCTGAGACGGTTTTCGAGTTGCGCGTGAACTCCTCCGACGTGGGAAAGGTCATCGGCCGCCAAGGCCGCATCGCCAAGGAAATCAGGGCGCTCATGCGTTCTGTCGCGCAGAGGCAGGGCAAGCGGATCAGCGTCGATATCATGGATTGATTTGCCTATGTCCGACAATCTGATCGAGACGGGGAAAATCGTCAATACGCACGGCGTGCGCGGCGAGGTCAAGATTGAGCCGTGGGCGGATTCGCCGGAAGTTCTGGCGGGGCTCAAGCGTTTTTTCATCGACGGCGAGCCTGTGGATGTCGTGTCTGCACGGGTGCATAAGAACTGCGTCATCGCCGCGCTCGGCGGCGTTGATGGCCTCGATGCTGCCATCAAGCTGAAAAACAAGCATGTCAGCATCGATCGGAGCGACATCGTTCTCGAAGAGGGGCGCTATTTCGTCGCCGATCTCATCGGTTTACGCGCCGTCGACGCGGACAGCCGCGAAGAGCTGGGCGTGGTTGCCGACGTGCTGTCGCTGCCGTCGAACGATGTGTATGTCATAAGGGGCGAGCGGGAGATTCTTGTTCCGGCCGTGCCGGATTTTGTCGTGGAGACGTGCATTGACGAGGGTTTTATCGCGCTGCGGTTGATTGAGGGCATGTGATGTATTGCGCGGCGGAATGGCGGCAGGATGCCGCCTCTACGATGGGGTGACCTATTATTATGAGGATCGATATTATGACGCTGTTCCCCGATGCTGTCGGAGACATGCTGTGCGAGAGCATTCTCGGACGCGGACAGGAACGCGGGCATATCCGCATAGAGTGCCACCAGATAAGGGACTATTCTGCCAACAAGCAAAAGCAGACCGATGACTACCCATATGGCGGGGGCCGCGGCTGCGTCATGCTAGCCCAGCCGCTTTATGACTGTTGGAACAGCATATGCCTTGAAGCTGGGGAGCGTCTCCATACGATATACATGTCTCCTTGCGGCAAGGTTTTTACGCAAGACGACGCGAAGCGCCTGCAGCGTGGCTATAGCAGGCTCATAGTCGTATGCGGCAGGTATGAGGGCGTCGACGAGAGGTTTGTGGAGGAATGCGTCGACGAGGAGATTTCGATCGGCGATTTTGTGATGACAGGCGGCGAGATTCCGGCGATGGCGCTTGCCGATGCGGTATGCCGCCTCGTCCCGGGTGTGTTGCCCGACGAGGAGTGCTTCACGGACGAAAGCCATTGGAGCGGCCTGCTTGAGTATCCGCAATATACGCGACCCGAAGAGTGGAACGGACGGCATGTCCCGGAGGTTCTGCTGTCGGGACACCATGAAAAGATAAGGAGATGGCGCAGGAAGCAATCGCTCGCAAGGACTCGCGACCGTCGGCCTGATATGTTTGAAAAGTTGGAATTATCTGTTGAAGATAAGGAAGATTTAATAATAATTTAATCAAGAATCCGAGAGAACATGATACAATGATTGCTCCGCAACCATATGGGAGATGAAGTTTTGCATACATTAGATACGCACAGCATCGCGCCCGGCATTAACCTGACTTGCATCAACACCGATAAATTCAAAACAGGCTGCATGGCGATCAACCTTATCGGCAGCCTCAAGCGGGGAGCGGCTTCGAGCGCCGCGCTTCTTCCAAGGGTGTTGCGCAGGGGCACTGCCGAGCTGCCGGACATGGAGAGCATAGCTTGGGCGCTTGACGATTTATATGGCGCGCGCATCGAGCCGATCGTCAGGAAAAAGGGTGAAATGCACTGCATTGGTTTTTATGCCGATTTCGTCGACGACCGTTACATTCCGGGCAGTGGGAATGTTCTTGAAAAGACCGCGTCACTGATGGGCAGCATGCTTCTCTCGCCGGCCATGGAGGGCGGGCTGCTGCGCAGGGATTATATCGAAAGCGAGAAGAAAAACCTGATAGACGACATCCGTGCGGCAATCAATGACAAGCGCGGTTATGCCATCGACCGATTGATCGAGGAGATGTGCGCAGGGGAAGCATTCGGCGTCAACAGGCTCGGCGACGAGCAAGAGGCGCGCGATATAACGCCGGAGTCTTTGACCGCTCGGTATCGCGAGTTCCTGGAAGATGCGTATGTTGAGGTTTTATATTGCGGCGCGGCTGATTCCGAGAGGGTCAGGGACGCGCTCTTGCCGATGTTGCAATCGCTACCGAGACGCGCCGATGCAACGCTCCCGGCGACGGAGATTATATTATCGCCTCGCAACGGGTCCGTTGCAAGGATAACCGAAAAGCTCGATGTGACGCAAGGAAAACTGGCGATAGGGTTCAGGATGGGCAAGGCAATGATGAAGGACCTCGACAGCGCGGCGATGATGATATTCAACGCGATATACGGCGCGGGGGTCACTTCAAAACTATTTACGAATGTCCGCGAGAGGCTTGCGCTGTGCTATTACGCGGGGTCGATGGTTGACAAGCAAAAGGGCATCATGATAGTTTCATCAGGCGTTGATTTTGGAAATGTCGAAATCGCGCTCGATGAGATTATGGCGCAGCTGAAAAACGTGCAAAACGGCGATATTACCGATTTTGAGTTCTCTTCGGCAAAACGTTCGGCAATCACGTCGATCAAGGCGACGATGGACAGGCCCGCAGCCCTGATGGATTTCTATTTCGATAGCAGGGTCACCGCCGTGCCGTATGACCCGGAGGAGCTTTGCGACAGGGTGGAGGCTTTGACCCCGGAGCGCATCGTTGAGGTTGCGGCGGACATCATGGCCGATACCGTCTATTTCCTCGAAGGGCTAGATTCAGGCGATGCCGGGGACGACAGCGGGGACTACGACTCAGGCGATGGCGGAGACGACGAATCTGGCGATGGCATGGGCGATGCCGGAGACGACGAATCTGGCGATGGCATGGGCGATGCCGGGGGCATTGAGCACGGCGGCGCCGGGGGTTTTGCAGGCTTGAACAATGGGAGCGCAAGCGGTTCAGGCAGCGGAGCATCGGTTTTATATCGCCGGAACGGAGGCTCGTGATGACACATAAAGAATATCCAAAAATCGGCGAGGAGCTATATTGCGGGCGCCTCCCGAACGGCCTTTCCATATACGTAGCGCCCAAGCGCGGGTTCAATAAATACTACGCTCATTTCGCGACGGATTACGGCGGGGCCGACAGGCGGTTCGAGCTGTCCGGGAATTGGATCGACACGCCAGCCGGGGTCGCGCACTTTCTGGAGCATAAAATGTTCGAGATGAAATATGGGGATGCGCTGACCAAGCTATCGGCCAACGGCGCCGACCCGAACGCATATACGTCGACGGACATCACCGCATATCATTTCGAGTGCACGGAGAAATTCGCCGAGAACCTCGAAACGCTGCTGGAGTTTGTCTCGACTCCGTATTTCATAGAGAAGAGCATAGAAAAAGAGCGCGGCATAATAGGCCAGGAGATCCTTATGGGCGAGGACGACCCCGACTATTGCATATACTATAATTTGATGAAAGCCTTGTTTCGGCACAACCCGCTGCGCGACTCCGTCGCGGGGACGCTCGCCAGCATAGAAGAGATTTCCGCCGAAACGCTATATGACTGCCACAAGGTCTTTTATAACCCGTCGAACATGGTGCTTTGCGTCGCGGGCGACGTCGATGCGGGCGAGGTGATGGAGATCGCCGAAAGGGTGCTGCCTAAGGAGCCGGGACCCGTCCCGGGGCGCGATTACGGGCAGAAAGAGGGGCTTGAGCCCGTCACGGACCGAGTCACGGCTGCGATGGACGTCAGCATGCCTGTCTTTATCGCCGGCTGCAAGTCCGAGCCTGTCGAAGACGGGCCGGGATATCTGCGAAACGAGCTTGTCAGCGGGCTCGCGCTCGATATCATGGCGGGGCATTCGTCGAAGCTGTATATCAGGCTATATGGCGAGGGGCTGATTTCCAACGATTTTTCCGCATCGTTTGATGCCGCAGCGGGAGTCGCGTATACGATGTTCGGAGGCGAAACTAACGAGCCGGAGCGCGTATTTGGCGAGGTCGTCAAGGAAATCGAGAGGCTTTCGGAGGGCGGGGCCGACGCGGCGCTTTTCGAGCGCATCAAAAAGGCGGCCATCGGCAGCCAGATACGGTCGTTCAATTCGTTCGAGGCAATATGCTCGGGGCTTGCGGGAGGGCATTTTCGCGGGTTTGACGCATATGAGGCTGGCGAGGCGCTTGCGTCGATCGGGCTTGACGACGTCACGAAGTTCTTTCGCGAAAGGCTGGTTCCTGCGAACATGGCGATGTCGATCATCACGCCGAGAGGTTAACAATAATAACTATGGTATGGGGAGTTGGTTTTTATGAATCCCGGTGAGATTTCGCTGCCGATTTTCGGAGAGGGGTTTGTCATCGATCCGCCGAACGCGATCAGTATTTTTGGGTTCAATATCTATCTGTATGGGCTGTTTCTGACCGCCGGCTTTATCTTCGCCGGGCTGTACATGTACAAACGCCGCGACATGCTTGGCCTCACGAAGGATAACGTGCTGGACCTCATCATCCTGGCCGTGCCGTGCGGGATCGTGGGCGCGAGGATATATTACGCCCTGTTCAACTTCGCCGATTATTTCGGCCCGGGGAATTGGCTGAACATCTTTAAGGTGCGCGAGGGCGGGCTGGCAATTTACGGCGGCGTCATTGGCGGGGTGGTTGCGTTCTTCGTATACAGCAGGGTGAAAAAAATCCCCGTGGGGAAGCTGCTGGACGCCGCCGCTTTCGGTTTGCTGATCGGGCAGGCCCTAGGGCGCTGGGGAAATTTCTTCAACAGGGAGGCGCATGGGTCGGAGACGGACTTGCCGTGGAAAATGGGGCTTGCCTCGTCTACCGGGGGCACCATTTACGTGCATCCGACGTTTCTATATGAGTCGTTGTGGAACGTCGTGGGGCTTGTGGTTTTACATGTGTTTTCAAAGAAACGCAAGACCGCGTATCATGGGCAGTATTTCCTGCTCTACATGGCGTGGTACGGTCTCGGGAGATATATGATCGAAGGGCTCAGGACGGATAGTTTGTATATCATGAATTCCAATATCCGCGTTTCGCAGTTGCTGGCTGCGGTGTCGCTCGCTGTGGCGGTCGTGCTGTTGCTGCGCAACGGCAGGCGCAAGAAGGCCGCGCTGTTGATAGGGGGTGGAACCACCACTTTAGATGGTGATGGCGTATCGATCAGCGACTGATTCAGAACCGGTGAAGCCTAAACGGGGCTGTTTAATATTGAGAATTGCCGATAGGGTGATAATAAATTTTTGGAGGTATTTTAACATGGCTAATTATGATGATTTGAAGAAAAAGGCAAAGGATGCTCTCGGGACGATTGCTGACGTCTCTGTCGAGGCATACAAGCTCGCCGAGGAGAAAGCGAGAATACTGGCGAAGCGCGCGAAGCTCAACACCGAGATCACTCGCGAGAAGGGGCTCGTCAGGCGTTTGAAGAGCGAGATCGGCAACAAGTATTATGAATTGCATAAGGACGACGCCGAGGAGGCGTTCGCAACCGATTGCGCCAGCATTACGGATGCATTGGCTCGCATCGATGCGAAGAAGAGGGAGATTGAGGAGCTGAAGACGACAGGCGGCGCCGCTTGCGATTGTGGCGATGACTGCTGCGACGATGTTGCAGACGATGCTGATGCGGGCGATGTGAAGGCGGATGCTTCGGCGGATGCGGACGGCACGCAAGGCGGAAGCGGGTTCTAGTTGAAAATTATGTAGAAAATGTGTAGAAATTCAATTCAATAGTATTTACAGAATGTGTAAATGAGTGTATCATTTACACATTCTTGCATGGGTGGAAGATAGTCACATTAACTCAATCAGGAGGTGGGGCGAAATTGAGAAAGCTGAGGGGCATTCGCACCCCGCATCACAAAAACACTGCGGGTATGGAAACGGAGATCATGCCCATACCTGCGGAGGTTTGCATACCAATGTCGATGCATACCGGCGCGCCCGCCAAGCCGGTCGTCAAGGCCGGCGACGCGGTCAAGGTCGGGCAGCTCATTGGGGAAGCGGCCGGCGCCGTTTCCGCGCCCGTTCATGCCAGCGTGTCAGGGACCGTCAAGAGCGTCGACGGATACAACGAGGTGACGGGGCAGAAAAGCGAGTCCGTCACGATTTCTGCAGATGGGCTGCAGACTCCTTTTGCGGAGCCGACGCCCGTGAATGTCGCGGACATCGGTGAATTTCTCGCGGCAGTGAGGAATTCGGGTCTTGTCGGCCTAGGGGGCGCGGGCTTTCCAACAGCCGTCAAGCTGACCGTCGGAGATAGCGCAAAGCTGGACTACATCATCATCAACGGGGCTGAATGCGAGCCGTATATCACATCGGACACGCGCACCATGATTGAGGATGCGGAGCTCATTCATGACGGCATTGCATTGTTGAAACGGTTTTTCAACGCTGCTGTCATAATCGGCATCGAGAGCAACAAGAAAGAGCCAATCGAGCGGATGCAGAAAATCGCTGCGGATTTGTCAGGAGTGGAGGTCCGGGCCTTGCCGGCGATGTACCCGCAGGGCGGCGAGAAGGTTCTGATATATAACATAACGGGGCGCGCTGTGCCGGAGGGCGGGCTGCCGCTGGATGTGGGCGTGATTGTGCTGAATTGCACGACGCTCGCTGCGCTGGCTCGATACATCAGGACGGGAATGCCGCTTGTGTCCAAGCGCGTGACCGTGGACGGGCCTGCCGTGAAGCAGCCGAAGAACCTCCTCGTGCCGATCGGAACAAGGATCGGCGAGCTTTTGGATTATTGCGGATGCGACAGAGAGACTGTGAAGAAGGCGTTGTATGGGGGGCCGATGATGGGCCTTGCCGTGCCAAACCTTGACGTGCCCGTATTGAAGAGCACCAACGCGATCGTCGCGTTCACGGCGGCCGAGGCATCCTTGCCGGGCGAGACCGCCTGCATCAGATGCGGCGTCTGCGCGTCCAATTGCCCGATGGGGCTGATGACCATGGAGATCGAGAGGTCTTTTTTGCTTAAAAAGCCCGAGCTGCTCGACCATTATAAAGTGAACTTGTGCATGGAGTGCGGTTGCTGCGCATATAACTGCCCCGCGCGAAGGCCTCTCGTCCAGTCGATCAAGCTTGGCAAGATCATGCTGCGCGAACATCAGGCGGCATTAAAAGCGGAGCAGGAAAAGAAATCAGCAAAGGAGGCGGGCTGATGGAGAAGTCTGTTAAGATTGACGGCGCCGAGTTTGCGGAGAAGGCAGCTGGCAAGGGCGGCGGCGTGACTGCGGAGAAGACTGCGGGCAAGGGCGGCGGCGTGACTGCGGAGAAGGCCGAGGGCAAGGGCGCTGGCGTGGCTGCGGAGAAGGCCGCAGGCAAGGGCGCTGGCGTGGCTGCGGAAAAGGCCGCGAGCAAGGGCGCTGCCGACCCGGCCCGCCTGACCGTCTC
>WRMX01000109.1 GCA_009776905.1 Oscillospiraceae bacterium | reverse complement strand
CGACCCCCGCGACTCCCGCGACCCCCGCGACCCCCGCGACTATAATGATTGGACAAAACAAACACATGATTGGAAACTTTGAAAGATTCAACATGCACCGCAAGCCCAACAGGCAGATGCGCGTGCTCTCCCCGGTGACATGGGCGCTAAGCTTCCCAAAATCCTTCAAGCACCGGGCGCAAATAGACAAGACCCAAATACCCAAAGACCTGAAACCGCCATACTTCCTCCTCTGCAACCACAACGCGTTCATGGACTTCAAAATCATGACGAGGGCGATTTTCCCGAAACGGGCAAACTACGTGGTCGCCATCGACGGGTTCATCGGCATTGAGTGGCTGCTGCGCGCCGTCGGCGGAATCTGCAACAGGAAATTCACCAACAGCGTCAATCTTGTCAGAAACATACTGCACGCGCGCGACAACGGAGACATCGTGGTCCTCTTCCCGGAGGCCAGATATTCCCTCTGCGGCACAACGGCAATCCTGCCCGCGTCGCTCGGCAAAATGATACGCAAGATGAACGTCCCCGTCGTGGTCCTCCTCATGCACGGCCACCACATCAACTCCCCCATCTGGAACGTCGGCAACCGCAAAATTAAGCCGGTGCAAGCAGAAATGAAGCTCTTGTTCACGCAGGATGAAACGCAGCAATTGCCGATTGCGGAAATGAACAAACGGCTGGCTGAATCGTTCATATATGACGACTTCGCCTGGCAGCGCGAGAACAGCGTCCGCGTCAAAAAGAAGAAGCGCGCCGAAGGCCTGCACAAAGTTCTCTATCAATGCCCCGCTTGCAACACGGAATATGAAATGACGTCCAGCGAGAACATTTTGCGCTGCGGCCATTGCGGAAAGTCATGGGAAATGAATGAATTTGGCGAATTGAGAGCCCAATCCGGCCTTACGGAGTTTTCGCACATTCCCGATTGGTATGAATGGCAGCGCATGAACGTGCGCCGCGAAGTGGAAAGCGGGACATACTTTTTTGAAGAGGATGTGCGCATCGAAATGCTTCCCAGCGCAAAGGGTTTCGTCACGATTGCGAAACCCGGCCGCCTCCGCCATGGCATGGATGGGTTCACCTTGACGGGCGAACTCGATGGCGAGCCGTTCACTTTGAGCTGGTCTTCCCGCACCCTGTACTCATGCCATATAGAATATGATTATAAAGGGCGCGGCGACTGCGTCGATTTGAATACCAGCGACGACACGTTCTACCTCTTCCCGCTGGGACGCAGCTTCGCAGTCACGAAAATCTCGCTTGCGACGGAGGAACTCCATCGGGCGACGCAAGGCGCTGCTGTATAAGTTTATCGCGCGCGAGGCCGCCACGCCCCCCGTTACCGAGAGCGAGGCCCCGAATAACATCGGCGCGCAAAGCCCCGAATAACACGATTATAGTGGGTGATAATCATATGAGAGTGCAATTATCGCTAAAGACCTTGCTGAGGACACCATTAAAAACCTTGCTGACTTTCGTCCTGCTTGCAGCCACATCGTATATGATTTTCTTTGGAATGGCGGAGTATGTGGTGACCAGGCGGGAGTTTGACCGCGTCGCCGGACAATACCGAGGCGTCGGGGCTGTAGAATCAAAACCACTACTCGATTTCGACATCCGCACTCTCGCCCTCAACCAGTCCTCCGAAAACCGCGCAAGCAAAGCAATCCTGGACACCCTCGCTTCCGATTTCTACCTATATCTGGACGAGCGCGTCGCCTCCAATCCATACGACGAGCTGCTCCTGCACGCGGAAAATGGCGTGGACAGCTACAGATATGCCGGAATCTCGCAAGCCGACATTGAATATTTATCCGGCCTGCCCTATGTGACATCTGCGAGCACGAGATACATGACCGCCGGTGTTGCGGAAGACTTGGAACGCACCGATCTCAGGAGCGGCTATTACGACTACACGGCAAGGTTTATCGCGGAAATAACCATCGAGATGAAGGGATCGGGCAGCGTGTACGACTACTCTCCCGGCGCCGCGCTGTCGAGCATCCTCGGATCGCATGTTTCCGGAGAGTATACGGAGCGCAAAATCGTCGTCAATGACATGAATTTTCTCGCAGGGAACAAAGAAGCCCTCAAATGGTACATGAACAGCATGTATAACGTCGGCGAATTCAGCGCCATACTCAATATATACGACTTTCCCCTGAATCTGCAGACGCGGCTACCAGCAAATCGTCGACGACTATCTGGAAATGAAAAACGTGGACAGTTTTGAGCATCTTCTGGCGCAGAACATACCGGACAAATCACTTATTGCGAACTTTCAATATCTGTTTGAAGAGCATTCGACCTTCTATCTCGTAGTCGGCGCGATTTCATACGAAAACGACAGCGCAGAAACAGGCGAGGTCTTCGTACCCGTCGCATATGTCGCGGTGGGGTCCGGGCTCGGACAGGTGTTCAACGACCCCGCTGTTGCTCAGAAACAATTGCTCGACTATGCCGAATACACAATCCCGACCAACGTGGATACGGACGAATTCCTGGATTTCGCCCATTCAAAAGTCGTCGCTTCTATTGGAGGCATCGGCGCGACGAGCGCCTCATTCATGCTCGACACCGAGGAAGCGGACAGCCTGCGGACCGCTATCGATCTGCTCGACGCGCTGTTCCCGGTGATATTCGCTGCGGCGGTGATTCTGGGCGGCGTCTTCCCCGGCCTTGCCGTAATGCAGTTGGAGCGCGAAGCGGCGATAATGCGCTCCCTCGGCACGACGAAAAAACGCGCCCGCACCATGCTTGTGACCGAACAGGCAGCTTTATGTCTGGCCGGGCTTTCGTGCGCCGCTGCCTTGCTTGTCGTCATCAATGGGGTGCTGGTCTCGTTGTTCACGATGCTGCTTGGAAATTACGCGGCAGCCCATCTGGCCGCGTGCACCGCAGGTTCGGCGATTTGCGCGGTCATAGTCACGCGCCGCGGCATACTGGAGCTTCTACAGGTGAAAGAGTAGCTGCAGTGAATCCGTGAAAAGCAGTGCAGACGGCAGCATGAGGCGATTTCGCTGAAAACAAGCGCGAATTTGGCGCAGCGTAGCCGTAAAAACGGCATGGATGCCGTTTTAGCCGATTCACGGCACGGATGCCGTGTAGAGGCGTTAGGCGGAGCAAGTCAAAGGAGTGCTATGTTTTCGCGAAATCCAGCCGTAGCTGCCGGATGCACTGCTTTTCACGGATGAGCTTGAATAGTTTTGAATAATACGCTCTTCCAAAAACAAAAAATGCAAACCCCATTGAAATTCGCAAACACATACGATATAATCCGCATATAAAACACAAACATGGAGGTAATCATATGGCAATACCGGCATTCGACACCAAAGAACTGGAAATAGTCGCGGAAATCCCCAACAGATTCGGCCTCGGCCCCCCGACGCTGATCTATAACTACCCGGTGACCCCCCGCGAAGCGATGGTCGGTCTATACAAAAAGCAACCAATCTGGCAGATCGCCGGAGTGGAATCGACCCTCTTCGTCCCGAAAGTGAACCCCGACAACATCGCGCGCGCATTCGTCATCGACGGCTCCGACATGAAACTCGGCGAAGGCGGCGGCAAGGACATGTTCGGCATAGAATGGGAATACATCGCCCAAGTCGGCGGCTCGATGGTCCGCCCGGGCAAGCCATTTCTCGAAGACGCCAACGAATGGTATGACAAGCTCGTCTGGCCGGACATAGACGCCTGGGACTGGGAAGGCTCAGCAACGACTAACAAAGAATACCTCACAACCAACAATTACGTCATCGGATGGCTCATGAACGGCTGGTACGAAAGGCTCATATCGTTCATGGACTTTGAAGGCGCTATCATGGCAATGATCGATGAAGACCAGAAGGACGCCGTCAAAGAGCTCTTCGACAAGCTTTCCGACCTCTACATCAAAATCATCGACAAGCACCTCGAATATTTCCCGCAAATCAACGGGTTCAGCATCCATGACGACTGGGGCAGCCAAAAGGAAACATTCTTCTCTCCCGCCGTCGCTGCCGAGATGATCGTCCCGGCGATGAAAAAGGTCACAGACCACCTGCACTCAAAAGGCAGGTTCGCCGACCTGCACAGCTGCGGCCAGCTGATGAAGCAAGTGCCGAACATGATCGCTGCCGGATGGGATTCATGGAGCGGCCAGCCGATGAACGACACCCAAAAGATATACGAGCTATACGGCGACAAAATCATCATCGGCGTCATCCCCGACCCGTTCGATCCCGAAACGGCGACGGAAGCGGAGCAGCGCGCAGCCGCCAAGGCGTATGCCGACAAATTCTGCCGCCCCGACAAGCCTTCTTCCTTGGGATATGGCATGGGCTTCGTGACCCCTGCGTTCAGGGAGGAGCTATATATCAGATCGAGAGAGAACTACAGCAAGTAACAGCGGAATATCAACGTGAGGCCAAGCTCACAGCCTAAAAAATCCGCCCCATGCTTGCAAAGGCATGGGGCGGCTATATATGAAACAGAGGCAACGATTCTTTTCCATCCCCCCACCCCAGCATCCACCCATAATGCCCCAAATATAGAAAGGAATGTGCATAACCATGAAAAACGAGTTTCTGATCCGCATGGACGTCCCGGAGGACTGCGTAAGGGTCTCCGACAGCGCAGGCATCTATTACCGCCTCTTCCACGAACCCGTGACGGGGCTGCTGAAAAACGAAATCGACTGCATGCAATTCCACGTGCCGGAAGAAAAAACGATAGAATACCACGAGCACACCTTCGGCTCCGAAACATTCTTCGTGAGCCAAGGCAGGTTCTTCTGCTACTGCATGGGGCGCGGGTTCACGATGGGCCCCGGCGACGTATTCCATATCCAGCCATGGATGGGCCACAGCTTCACGCCCATCGAGCCTGAAAGCAGGCTCAACATCATGTTCATGGGGATAGACCAGCAGGCCGCCATCACGAAGCCGTGGCAGCACATCGTCAAGAACTTCCCCGGCGTGTACGAGGAGCCGGCCTTCAACGAAGCCTTCCACACCGCATATGGCTACAACACAAAAAGGCGGACCGTGCCCACAGCCCCCGAAGAGCCGGCGGAGCTCGTCACGCAGCTGCGACGCTCCGGCATGGGACTACGCGAACACAACTTCGACGGCATCAAAATGCAGCTCAAAGTTGCGCTCTACGAGACGGGCGGCGTGAAGGAAGTGTGGGAATATTTCATGAAACCGGGGTTCTTCTGCGACTGGGACAACTTCCTGCCGGAATACCGTGTGTTCTACGTCACGGAAGGCAAAGTGCGCTGCAAGGTGAAAACATCGGCGACGGAAACCCTCGACTTCATCGCCGAAAAAGAAAACATCGTGTTCATCCCGCCATATAACCCGTTCCGCTTCGAGGTCGTCGAAGAGGCCCGGATGTATGACATGGACTGCTCGGCCCGCCTCCAGGACCTCTGCGAAGAGATCGAGGCTCTGCGCTCTAGGAACTCGCCAAAAGTAGCCGACAGGGAGTCCACATACGCCGTGTTCAAAGCATACGGTTTCAACTGCACGGACGTAGGGTACGACAAATAGCTACAATTTCCCGCCCCTTCCCTGCTATTGACACCGCGTCGATTTTCTGATACGATGTGCGCGGTCTTTAGGTGTGCAGGGTTTTAGCGCGCTAAAGCAGCATCACGAACCCAATGAAATACAAGGAGCGACAGAACAATGCCCATTACTGAAATCCTCGAAAAAAACTGCGAACTCTACGGAAACGATGTATGCCTCATCGAAATCAACCCCGACAGACAAGACACAAAACGCGTCACATGGAAAGAATACAGCCTCATTGAGCCTGCGCGCGCCCCCCATTACAGACGCGAAATCACATGGAACATATTCAACGAGAAAGCCAACCGCTTCGCAAACCTCCTCCTGTGCAGAGGAATTCAAAAAGGCAACAAAGTCGCGATACTCATGATGAACTGCCTCGAATGGCTGCCGATATATTTTGGCATACTTAAGACAGGCGCGCTGGCGGTGCCGCTCAACTTCAGATATACGCCCGACGAAATCGAATACTGCGTCAAGCTGGCGGAAGCCGATGTCATCGTCTTCGGCCCGGAATTCATCGGGCGCATCGAGGAAATCGCAGATTCTATCGTCGACAACAGAATGCTCATCTTCTATGGCAGCGGCGAGTGCCCGACATTCGCCGAGGACTACAACGAACTCACTTCCGACTGCTCCAGCTCGTCACCCGACATAAAGCTCACGGACGACGACTACGCTGCTATATATTTCTCGTCCGGCACGACGGGTTTTCCAAAAGCGATCCTCCACAAGCACAGAAGCCTCATGCACTCCTGCGCTGTCGAACAGGCGCACCACGGGCAAACACGCGACGACATCTTCCTGTGCATACCGCCGCTCTACCACACCGGCGCTAAAATGCACTGGTTCGGGAGCTTCCTCGTCGGGGCCAAATCCGTGCTGCTCAAAGGCACCGAGCCAAAGCATATCCTCGACGCGGTCTCCTCCGAGAAATGCACCATCGTCTGGCTGCTCGTCCCATGGGCGCAAGACATCCTCAATGCGCTGGACCGCGGCGACGAAAAAATCGCCGATTACAGCCTCGACCAATGGCGGCTGATGCACATCGGCGCCCAGCCCGTGCCTCAAAGCCTCATAAAGCGCTGGAAGGAATACTTCCCCGATCACGCATATGACACGAATTACGGCCTGAGCGAATCGATCGGCCCGGGCTGCGTGCACCTCGGAGTCGAGAACATCCACAAAGTCGGGGCCATCGGCGTGCCGGGCTACGGCTGGGAGGTTAAGATTGTCGACGAGAACGGCGCGGAAGTCCAAAAGGGCAGCGTCGGCGAATTATGCGTGAAAGGCCCCGGAGTCATGGAATGCTACTTCAACGACCCGCAAGCTACGAGCGAAGTCCTCAAGGACGATTGGCTCTTCACGGGCGACATGGCCGAGCAGGACGAGGACGGCTTCATCTTCCTCGTTGACAGAAAAAAGGACGTCATAATCACGGGCGGCGAGAACATTTACCCCGTGCAGATTGAAAACTTCCTCTCCGCGCATCCCGACATAAAGGACGTCGCAGTCATAGGGCTGCCCGACAAGCGGTTGGGCGAGATATCCGCCGCGATCATCGAGATCAAACAGGACCACACGTGCTCCGAGGACAGCATCAACCAGTTTTGCCTGTCGCTCCCCCGCTACAAGCGGCCGCACAAGGTCATTTTCACCAACGTGCCGCGCAACGCGACCGGCAAGATAGAAAAGCCGAAGCTCCGCCACATGTACGGCGCGGACGAAATCGTCGCCGCCCAAACCAGGGAGTGACCGTTCATAATGTCAAGGCAGGCGCAGAACAAGGCGACGGAATACTGGCACGACGCGCTCAACCGGCAGACGCAAAAGAAGGCGGGGAACTCCACCTACTCGTATGCCTACGACAATAGGGGCAACCTGATACGGGAGGAGCGCTCCCGCAACAACCAGAGCGCGATAACCGCGCAATACGAATACGACGAAACCAACCGCATGGCCAAAGGCACGAACGCGGACGGTGAGGAGAGCCACTACGTCTACAACGGGCTCGGCTACCTGATCGCCAACGAGCTGGTAATAAGCCAGAACGCATACGGCTACGCGGGGGTGCCATCGGCCCCGACCGCCCTCAACCCGAACCCGGGGCAGCAGATGCAGGTCGTGCGGAAGGACTACGTCCTGGACTATGCAAGCCCGCTGAAAAATGTTATCATGGAGACGGAGGCCGGCGGCCTGACCTACAGATACACCTACGGCTTCGGGAAGCAGGGCGTGGCGATAACGGGGGTCTCCAACGGGGCGGGCAGCATAATGCAGTACGCCTACGACGACGAAGCTGGGGAATTCGTCCTGACGGACACGGAGCCGGGCGGGAACGTGCTGTCGTACGGCGTCGTGAAGCTCTGGACGTACGCAAGCAGGCTCGGGACGATAGACTTCGCCACCGACAACGTGCAGGGGAACGTCATAAGCTACGCCACGTACGACGACTGGGGCGCCCCCACGTCCAAGGCCGTGCTGAAGACGGGCCTGCGCGAGCTGGACGTCGCGTCGCAGTACACCGTCCACACGTACGACCAGGTGCTTGGACTCTACTTCGCACAGGCGAGGATGTACGACGCCGCCGGGAGACGGTTCCTGGCGATGGATGTTATTGCAGGAAACATTATAAATACTCAATCGCTCAACCAATACACTTATGTCCTCAACAGAGTGTTAGTCCTAGTTGATCTAAATGGGTTGAATCCAACATATCAGCTGAGCTTCAAAGGAGGCGTGGCATATAATCTGGGAGATCCTGTAAACTACAATATGTTCAGCGCGGAAAAAGCCTACATGGCACTAGGATCTGAGATAGCATGGTTTCTTCCCGTTCCCACGAGCAATGACTATATTACCATGGCGCAGCTTGTTGAATTGTTAAATTTTACAATACCGGGTGCGTATGGGAATGATACCGGCGACCACCGTGGCCGTGATCCCGGCTATTTCTACGCGCTGTCTTGTGACATGAGCGGTATGTACATAATCAACATCGTGCAGTTTAGCCAAGAAAACGTCTATGCGCTTGCGGCCAGGGTACGAAATACTTCTGCTATACTTTCAGATTATGCGCTTGTGCAACGGCTCTACTCGAGTTATGATCCTGGAAGCGTTGATTGGACTTTCTATAAAGAATTCCTCTTTCTCACGGATCCGAAACATAACGAGAGCTTGACAAACACGATGCTGATTGAGGCACTCAACGGGATAAAGAGCAATAACAACACTATTCCACAATTCAGCAATTCAGTTATAAATGCGAATATTGGCAGCATTGCTGAAGTCTATATATCAGCACAAGCAGGGCTTCTATGGGATGATTTGTTTGGTTTCATGCACAGTGTTTCTGTACTCGATGCAGCAGCAGGGGTATCCACATTTGTTGTTGGGATAAAGAATATATATGCAGAGTACAAAACAGTAAGAGATATACAAAAATCTAAGACAATAGCGGCAGAGCGTGAGCGCGAGAGAGAGCGTGAGCGCGAGAGAGAGCGTGAGCGCGAGAGAGAGCGCGCTCAAGATGATAATAATAACAATAATAGTGGTATATTTGAGATACCAGCAAGGCATCTTGATACATTTCCAGATAATGTCCAGAATTCTTTTAGAAAATATAATGACGCAGGTTGGAAAGGCAATGTTAGTGGACAGACTCCTGGAACACTTGCAGGAGGAGAATATCGTAACTCAAATCTGAAATTACCCATAACTGATTTTAATGGAAATCCAATATCATATAGAGAATTCGATGTTAACAATAAGCAACCAAATATTGGTAGAGATGAGCAGCGTTTTGTTGTTGGAAGTGATAAATCAATTTATTATACTTCTGACCACTATGTTAGTTTTACGCGAATTATCTACTAGCTCATCTTTTATCTGAAACGAATCTATATGTTAGAGGATATAACAAGTATGAAACTAACTGTTAATGTACCGCCTTGCATCGGCGCATAACTGTAGTGTACCTGTCTCCCTAAACACCAGAATAACAGAATCAAAAACAGCGCAACTTGGTTTCATTACCGTTTTGTGCTTTTCGATAGAAATGGATGGTCAAGTTTGAAACTACACGCTTCTAGACCACCATGGAAAGAAGGCATAGCAAAGCAAGACCCCAGAACGCGGCCAAAAAAACGGTTTAGATAGGTTTATGCAGGAGACTCAGCGGGAACATCCGCATCGTAGTCGTTCATTATGCCAAACCCCCTTGCGCGCATATAGTTCAGGGCTTGCGCCTTGGTGATAAATGTGTCGCCTTTGGGAATGATGCGGTTTACAAGATAGCCTTCAGGGGAATAAGGCTCGCCTTTGGTGAGTATGTTCCAGATAGCGGTCAGGAGCATACGGCATATAGCGATGATGGCTTTCTTGTGGCC
>WRMX01000108.1 GCA_009776905.1 Oscillospiraceae bacterium | reverse complement strand
ACGTCCGCAGCCCCCCGCGACACAGCAGCGCTCGCAACCGCCCGCAATGCAGCAACGCCCGCAACCGCCCGCAACGCAGCAACGCGCGCAGCCCCCCGCGACGCAGCAGCGGCCGCAACCGCCCGCGACGCAGCAACGGCCGGCATATCCCCCCGCTCCGAAGAAACCGCTCGACATCCGCATGAGCGTTGCAGACGAACCTCCAAGAACCGACCTCTCGCCGGCGACTCCCCCCGCTCCGCCGATGACGACCGAAAAGCATAGCAGACCGAAATATTTTGATGTCTCATTTGAAGAAGTGCATGAGGGCATCGAAAAGAAGGAGCCGGAGTTTGACACCGGCCCCGAAGACTTCAAAATGAAGTTCGATTTTGACAGCGCATACAGGGACGTCCCGGAAGAACGGCCACTGCGGGTACGCCGCGAAAAACGCACGGGATGCCTCGGAGGCATGCTTTACTCCGCATTTGTCATATGCGTCAGCCTCGTCCTAGCTTCGCTCGCGTGGCTAGCCGCTTCTGACGTCCTGGGGTTCAACGCACCCTACGAAGCAGTGACAATGACCGTGCCAAAAGAATTTTCAATTGATGATGTGGTAGATTCATTATTCGATGCAGGTTTGATAAAATACAAATTCCTGTTTAAGATATATGCTAACTTTTCCCACGCAGAGGACAAAATCACGGCCGGCTCATACATCCTCTATAAAAACTTCGACTACAGAGCTCTCGTTTATGGCATGACAAAATGGGAAGGCGAATTAGTCGAGACGACAGTAACCCTCCCCGAAGGGTTCACTCTGTCTGATATATTCACCAGACTTGAAGACCACCGTGTCTGCACCGCCGCCGAATTGTGGGAGGCTGCCGCTAACTATGATTTCAAATACAGTTTCCTTAATAAATCGACGCTCGGCGACCCGCACAGATTGGAAGGCTACCTATTCCCCGATACGTATAATTTCTTTTTGGACTCATCCCCGGAGTCCGTCATTAACAAGCTGCTGGGCGAGTTCAACAGGCGCTTCACAGAAACATACATTGAACGCACAGCAGACATGGGATACTCAATAAAGGATATTATTACGATAGCGTCGATGATCGAGCGCGAGGCAGGTTCTGATGAGGAACGCCCTCGCATTGCCGCCGTCATATATAATCGCCTTGAACACCCGGAGGATTATCCGTTCTTACAAATCGATGCAACGTACGTATATGCCGCTCTCGGGACGGGACGATTGCCGACGGTGGATATTGATAGCCCGTACAACACATATCTGCACGAAGGGCTGCCGCCCGGACCAATCTCAAATCCGGGCATAGAATCAATCCGCGCTGCGTTATATCCTGATTCAACAGATGAATATTTCTACGCGCTTAACAGGGAAGGTACCCATGCGTTCTTTAAGACGCAGGCTCAGCACGAAGCATTTGTCGCCAGCGACGATTATGGCGGACGCTAAAACCCGGGACAAAAATCCCAAGCCCATGGGCAGACATTGCTATGGGATATCACGCTTTCCTCCATGCAGATGGCACGACCAGCATGAGTATCGGATAAATCTCAAGACGGCCTATTAACATAGTCGCCGACAGCACAATTTTTGTCAGCCCGGAAAAATCAGCAAAAGTCGAGGCAGGACCGACATGCCCCAACCCCGGCCCAGTGTTTGATATCGCAGAAATCACGCTGGAAAACGTGGTTTCAAACCCCATATTCTCTGCCGATACTATTAGCATGGCACATATGATGATGACGATGTATATGACGAAGTAGTGAAGCACGCCGGTCAGGTCTTTCTCCTGCGCCGGCTGCCCATTAATGTGCACGACGCTAACAGCGTGCGGATGTATTATCTTCTTTATCTCCCGAAGCGCAGATTTTCCTAACATAACAGCGCGAATGACTTTTATGCCGCCGCCCGTACTGCCTGCACATGCACCGATCACCATCAGCAGAAGCAAAATCCCTTTGGAAAGCTCAGGCCATAAGTTGAAGTCAGTTGTCGAAAAACCGGTCGATGAACCGATCGATGCTACTTGGAAAAACGCATGCCTCAACGCCAACGAAAAGGACTCATAATTGCCGCTCAACATCAAGTTGCCGATAATTATCAGTGTTGCTAATATTACAATGAGGAAAAACACCCTAAGTTCGGTGTTTTTCTTTATTTGCGCGAAGCTGCGCGTAACAACCGCATAATACATACCGAAATTCACACTGAAAAGCAGCATGAAAATACCTATTACATATTCGATATAAGCGTTCCCAAACGCTCCGACGCTCGCATTATAATTTGAGAACCCCCCTGTGCCCGCTGTGCCGAACACATTGATCAATGTGTCAAATAAACTCTGCCCGCCCACTAATAGAAAAATCGCTTGCAATACTGACAGGAATATGTAAATGCCATAAAGTATCATTGCCCATTTGCGCAAACGAGGGACAATTCGCTCAGACGACGGCCCCGTAGCTTCCGCCCGCATTAGATTGAAAGAACCTCGCTCGCCCGCAGGCAGCACCGCGAGCGTCAAGACAAGAACGCCCATGCCACCGATCCAGTGCGTGAAACTGCGCCAGAACATGATGCTTTGCGGCATCCCTTCTACATTTTTCATTATTGTCGAACCGGTGGTCGTGAACCCGGATATCGTTTCAAACACGGCATCAATATAATTTGGGATAACGCCGGATAGATATAGCGGCAACGCTCCGAACAGCGATATTCCAANCCAACACAGCGCGACCGCGAAAAACCCTTCCCTTGGCCGCATTGAGCGCTCGTTCTTTTTGTAAAGCAGCATCAAGAGGCTCCCTGCGACCACCAGAGCCGACATGGATATCATCAATGAAAGATGCGCTCCGTCGCTGTAGCACAACGAGACGAAAAGTGATGGCAACATAGCCAATGCTTCGATTATAAAGATTCGGCCCAATATCCGCAACACAATTTTGTAGTTCATAACGCCAAGTATCGCCTACCGTTCAAAAATATCATTCAACTCACTAAAACCCGTAAGCCTCGTTACGACGACAACATCGTCGCCCTCCATCAGCACATCGTCGTCCTCGGGAATTATACTCTTCCCACCGCGTGATATGACAGCTATCACGACTCCGCGTTTGATGGGGAGATCCTTGATTTTTTCTCCCGGATGCCGCAGCTTCTCGCTGATAACAAACTCAAGGGCTTCTACCCTGCCCTCCAGCAGACGGCTGAGCGATATGACCGCACCACCGCGAGAACTGCTGAGTCCCCGCACAAAATGCAGTATATGACCTGATGTAATCAGAGTAGGTGAGATAATGCTTTCCACGCCGAGGCTATTGACCAATGACACATAATTGCTGTTTTCCGACTTCGCCACGACTTTTGGGACGCCGCACTGCTTTGCAAAGAGGGAAATTATCATATTCTCCTCATCGCTTTCGGACAACGAAACGAATGCGTCCATATTGCGGATATTCTCTGATTCAAGCAAGTCTTGATCTGTCCCATCGCCGTTGATAACTGTAACCTGGGGAATATCCTGCGCAAGCCGCGCGCACAGCTTCTCGCTGGGCTCAATGACCACAGGCTTGATACCAATGCTGATGGCAAGCAT
The DNA here is from genome assembly GCA_009776905.1 of Oscillospiraceae bacterium. Taxonomy (GTDB): domain Bacteria; phylum Bacillota; class Clostridia; order Oscillospirales; family Oscillospiraceae; genus WRMH01. The sequence continues at coordinate 6,387 of WRMX01000108.1, read as the reverse complement.
GGCGAGATAGTGCGTCGTTCTACCCCCACCGAGGATCATGACCTTTTCTGCCATGCCCCTCGCTCTCCCAATCGAGCGGAAAAATTTGGTGATATCGGTGTATTTCCCGGCAGCGTAAACCAGATCCGCATCATTGATGACAAAGCTGCTGTGTGGCACATGGACCTCGCCGTCGCGTTCAATAATGCAGAAAAGCACCTGTGCCTTCAGTTTATTCCTGATATCGGAGACAGACAATCCCGTAATCCTGTCTCCTTGCGTCACGCGAAATCCTATCAGTTCCACGCGACCACGATAAAATGTGTCGATCTCGACTGCAGCAGGGAATCTCAGCAACCGCAATATCTCTCCTGCAGTGCCTCGCTCCGGGTTTATTACAAAGTCGATATTAAGTTGGCGCTTGATTTCCTCGCCATCGCGAACATTGTCGGGGTCGCGAATGCGCGCAGCTGTANGTTTCGTGCCGAGCTTTCGCGCCATCACGCAGCACAGCATGTTTATTTCGTCGCTTTTCGTGACTGCAATTACGACGCCCGCGTGTTCTGCTCCCGCTTGCTTCAATGTGCTTAACGACGATCCGCTGCCTTTAACGAGCATGACATCGAGGTTTTCCGTAATGGTCTGCAACACTTCAGCATCATTATCTATGACAGTTACGTCGTGGTTTTCGGCAGATAAGCTTTCTGCCAGTGTATATCCGATGTTGCCTCCACCGATTATCAATATGCGCATTGTCCATCAGTCTCCCTCGCCAGCCATATGCATAGTTGCTTTTCGATGAGTATATCTCCCTTATATAGCGTTGTCAACCTTGACAAATTTTTGATATGTAGATATAATCTCCCATGGTTGCAGACCATGCACGATGCTTCTGATCATTCCGGCGAATCTATCTTGAGCGCAGTGAAGGATTTATCTTTTTGTATACAGAAATGAGTGATATATTTTGGGCGACAATAATAATGAAAGCGGAATAATACGTAAAGCGCCATATAAGCTAGCAGCCGTTGCCTTGATATTGGCAGCTTTTATTTGCGCGCTGCTTGTCAATTTCGGAATACGTGCCCCGGTCGAAGCGAATAATAAGACAGTCGGACTGATGATCGATTATGACGAAATCGGACGCATCGCAAATGGCACGCCCGGAATCAGCTTTACGGACATGCTTCATATGGCATATGACGCGGGAGCGACCGGCATTGTGGTGCGCGAGCGCCTCTTGGCGGAATGGGAAGCTGCCGGTGACGTCATCGTTTTTTCCGGATCGCAGTTGGCTTTTTACATGGAAGGCCGCCAGGAGCCAACAGCATCCGCGCAAACGAGCAAAGCCATATCTCCGACAGCCACCTATATTCTGACAAAAGACAAGTTAGTCTTTGATCAATTGTTTGCGTTGTTAGAAGCAAAAGCGCGCCATCCGTCATCATTTGCCGTTCCCGACTATTATTGCATTGCTTCCCAGCTGCATTCATCGGAACGTGCGACGCTTGGCATGGGATTCCCCCTCGCGCAGCTTAAAGAGGCTGCAGACATCGGATTTCAAATTATTCCGCGCCTTCGAAACTGGGAACCGCTCACACGGGAGAGCATGGATGAAGCATTGCGTTGGGTCGCGATGATTCCGAATATCGCCGCAATCGGCTTCAACGACCAGACTATGCCCGGGGACGGAACCGATCCGGATGTGCAAGACATGCTTGCCGAAGCTATCAAACCGCTCGAGATGCCTTTGGTCTCTTTTGAATTTTATGATCAGACAGGACTTCCGGGGCTGGCCGCACGCTTGGAATATAACCTCATTCGCGCGCATGCGATCGCAGATGGCGAAATGAGACGGTATACCGATTTTCAGGTCGCGATGGATCGATATAACCTTGCAGCCACGGAACGTAACATCAGATATATATATCTGCGTTTTCAAGGCCTGGCAAACCCCGGAGCTTCGATGGAGGACAATCTCGGGCTGCTGGCAGGCGTCCATGACGGACTTGAAGCTTCAGGGCTGACAATCGGCAACCCCAAGCCGATAGAGCCATATACCATCGGGTCTGTTCCGCTTTTCCTGCTTGGAGCAGGCATCATTGCGGCGGGAGCGTTGCTGATTGCGATTGCCGCGGAACCATTTGCCTCGAGGAAATGGTATCTGCCATATAGGCTCGTTGTGCTTGCAGGCTTTCTGGTTTGGGTTGCCGCCATGTTATTTGCTCCGACATTGGCACGTAAGCTGCTGTCAATGGCGGGCGCAATAGTCTTCCCGAGCCTCAGCGTCCTCATTGTCCTAAAGCGCGCCCCAAAAGCGGGAGACAGCCTCACAGGCGCAAAGCTGATGATTCGCGTGATAGTCCTGTTATTAATCATGTCCGTTATGACACTGATGGGCGCAATGATCATATCGGCGATCCTCGCAGAGCCGCCATTCATGTTAAAACTCGATAGTTTCTTTGGCGTCAAGGTTTCGCATATAATCCCATTGATACTGGTGCCTGTCATCTTATGGTTGCGCGAAGAGGATTGGTATGGCATCATGTCGGGGACGATAAAAAGCAGCGTCAAATATTGGCAGCTAGTCATCGGAGCCGTGTTATTGGTCGCGCTATCTATATATATATTAAGGACGGGCAACGAAAGCCCGGAGCTGGTAACAGAATTTGAATCCAAAGTTCGTCAAGCATTGGACAATATACTAGGCGTAAGGCCCAGGACCAAGGAGTTCCTGATTGGCCATCCCCTGATGATGATTCTGCTGTTTTACGGATATAAGCTGGAGAAATTCCCGTTGGTGATGGCCGGCTTGATCGGGCAAGTGTCGATAATCAACACATACGCGCATATTCATACTCCCGTGATGGTTTCGCTTCTGCGCAGCGCGAACGGCATGTGGATCGGGATTGTCATTGGCATCGTTGCGATTATCGTTCTCCAATGGATCATACGCCATATAAAGGCATTCATCGGCAAGCATGAACATAGCGAGGCGCTGACGTGAGGCGGCGTTCGGACGGCAAGGAATCGCGCGGGAGCTCACCGGGCGGCGGGGCGCGGCGTTCGGACGGCAGGAAAGCGTGCGAGCGCTCGCCGGGTGGCAAGGCGAAGCATTCGGACGGCAGGGCGGCAAAAGTCGCCATCAGCGGTTATTATGGATATGACAATTGCGGCGACGAGGCGGTGCTTTTGGCAATTATCGAATCCCTGCGAAAACTAAAGCCCGATATCAGGATTGTTGTATTATCAGGAAACCCTGAAAAAACACGTGAATTATACAACGTCGAAGCTATTGGCCGCTGGAATCCTCTCAGCGTTCTATTTGCGATTTTGTCATGTCGCCTGCTGATCAGCGGCGGAGGCTCATTATTACAGGATGTTACAAGCTCATTAAGTCTGCGGTATTATCTCACGATAATTCGTTTGGCAGCGATTTTTGGCAAACGAGTGATGATTTATTGCCAAGGTATGGGCCCGTTGCTCGGCGCGAAAAACCGTAAACGAGTTGCGAAGGCGCTTGATCGTTGCGACATCGTCTCTGTGAGAGACAGTTCCTCGGCGAATTTACTCGCAGAGATTGGAATAAAGCGCGAAGTCCACGTGTTCTGCGATCCGGTGCTGGCGATTGGTGTTAGCCACACAGCCGGGAGCGCGCGCGATGGGGGCGATTTTGCGGCAGATAGCGGCGCAACCAGCGAGACTGTCGGTGCTGGTCGCGACCTCCCACTTTTGGTGGCCGTGATGCGACACTGGAGGAACAATGAACACATAACCCAGGTTGCAGCATATCTGGATTTGTATATTGAACATGGTTGGGATGTGCTCTTGGTTCCGGCGCATTATTCAGAAGATGCAAAAGCACTCTTGGAAATCTCCGCTCTGATGAAAAATACTCCTCGTTTTATAGACAAATCACTGACGGCCAAAGAGTTCATTGAGACAATATCAAATGCAGATATGGTCCTGTCAATGCGGTTGCATGGGTTAATCTGTGCTTATGCAATTGGCATCCCTATAATTGGCATATCATATGACCCAAAGGTCAGTGCCTTTATGGAGCAGGTCGGTCTTAGTGATTTCTGTTTCCGATATGACCAATTCAACAGCGAGATCTATGAAACACATACTGCAGCCATTGATGCGATCGCACAACACGTTGGCGCTCAGCACGTTGGTGCACAACATGTTGGTGCNCAGAACATCGATGAGCGGCAAATCGGCGAGCANTTTNTCAATGTGCCGCANCACGATGAGCAGCGACAAGAGATGCGCGCGCTCGTTATGGCTGCCGCTCAGGAGGCAATAACGCTGCTAAAATAAACCGGTGCAGCGTGTGCAATCTAATAATNATGTATATCAATGCCTATAACAATGCGCTANACGTTACGTTTCCCCGGGGTATTGCAGATTCACGCAAAATAATATATAATGCTACCCACTTGGAGGAGCAGCGAAGTGGTCATAACGCGGTGGTCTTGAAAACCAGTGAGAACCGCATGAAAAGTGAATAAACATACACGGAGGGTTAGCCAAGTGGTCGTAAGGCGGCGGTCTTGAAAACCGTTTGGGAGCAATCCCACAAGAGTTCGAATCTCTTACCCTCCGCCACGAAAGCCTGTTACCGCAAGAGGTTCAGGCTTTTTCTTCTTGTCAGATTATTTATAGTGCATTTGATCAAATCAACCGAAGAACAATACTTTGCTTGGCACTTATGTAATTGGAAACAAAACGAAGATAGTATGTGCTTGCCTGGATTTTACCGTTGGAGGCAAGATACTATATGACTTCTGTTCAATTAAAAATACTGTTATAGATTCAGAATCGGGAGGAACCGGAATGGAATTATATGACATTCTCGATACCATTGAGAAACAGAAGTTTGTCGCTCCAGGTCGGCTGAGCGCGCATTTCTGGGATATGAAATCGTCATATCAAATGAGTAAGAGCGTTCACAGTCTGTTTGATTTCTTCAGATTCGCATATTGCTAACCTATAGATTCAGTTTTTCGCACCCCCAACGGGCTATCTCTCTTAGCCTCTCATCATCGTGATTGCGATATTCTCTAATTGTGTCGTGATATGCTGAATCGCCGGAGTTGACCATGCTGCGAAGAGCGTTACATTTCCAGAGCCAAAGGCCTTCGGGTCCAGTATACCAAAACCTGGGGTTGAGCACATTTTCATAGGTGTTTTGATCCATACTCAATATATTTTCAAGCCGGAGGAGTGGCACATACTGATCAAGCAGTGGGAANTCCTCTTTTTCTTTGAACTTTTCTGCGTTNGCAGGGCAAACGTCTTGGCATATGTCACAGCCATACATCAGTTGNCCCATCTGTGACCTGATAGTCTCATCGGGTATTTCGCCTGTGAACGAGNTGTTTGTNAGACGAGAGGCGCACTTTGCCATATCCATTGCCATGCNGCCGGATATCGCTTTTGTGGGACAAGCTTCCATGCATTTGCAGCAATGCTCGCCGCATTGCTGCATAATTATATCGCCGGGAGCATCGTCATATTCCAATACTATGTCAACGGGCCATGTGTATAAGTAGAGATATGAGCCATGATTGGGATCATATATAAAGTTGTTCCAACCAAACTTGCCTAAACCTGCCTTTGCGGCAGCCCATCTATCCGGGACCATCGCGTCAATGATATTGATCCCTTTGGTTTTCAAGAACATTTCAAACTCTGCTTTATCACGGTACTCACGGGAGTATGGAATTCTACCATCGAACTGGTAGTTCTTCGCGATCCATGTGTCAAGACCTTCGGGCATAAGGTATTTATTATACCTTCGAACGCATACGATGATAGACTGCGCTCCTTCCGGAGGGTTTACAAGGCCATGAAACCGCTCGTAGTATTGCTTTGAATCCGGGAATGTTTCAACTCGTTTTTCAAGATAGCGTGCATACTCATCAAATGGAGCAGCGGCTATAATGCCGCACGAATCGAAGTTTAGCGCCAAAGCTTTTTCTTTTATCTCTTGAGTAATCATGTAATATCCTCTCTTTCGAATATTTCCTCATTCTATTCCCCAATAATCTTTATTATGATATCACAGAATTATGGGGATTGCTACTGATCTGCAATGAGAAAAAGGTCATGATAATTTATGGAAATGCAATTACTTATTTGATATACTGTGCTGGAGCTGGTTTGTCTTCAAAAAGGAGGATGGCATAGTGCGGCAAGAAGGGAGAAACGTTTTATGGAAGTAAAAATCCGGTATCTGTACCACAGCGGATTCGCAGTGCAAACTCCGAAGCATTTCCTGATTTTCGATTACTGGAAGCAGCGGCCAAAAGGGAAAGGGCTTGAGAGCGGCGTTGTCGATCCATCTGCCCTGAGCGGGCAAGATGTCATAGTCTTTGCCTCGCACAACCACGGAGACCACTA
>WRMX01000107.1 GCA_009776905.1 Oscillospiraceae bacterium | reverse complement strand
TACTGCGGGTCGGGCTGCGAGGATACATCGACGAGTGCAACGACCGCATCAAAAATGCCATTGAAAACAAAGAAACGGATATCAACAAAGTCTACTTCTGGAACTCTGCGGTCATCGCGCTCGAGGCCGTCGTCAGGCACGCGAAACGCTATGCCATGCTCGCGCGGGAGACCGCAAAGACCGCAACGGACCGTGGTGAAAGCGCAAGACTGCTGCGTATCGCCGATGTCTGCGAGTATGTCCCTGAAAACCCCGCAAGGACCTTCCACGAGGCCTTGCAGTCGATGCAGTTTTGCAACCTTGCCAAAATGCTTGAGAACCCTTCGCAGAATAACTGCCACTGGGGTCGCGCCGACCAGTTCCTATACCCATATTTCACGCGCGACCTTGAAAACGGCGTTAGCCTTGATGAAATGTCCTCGCAATTCGCCGACCTCATCGGCCGTTGGGGTACCCAAACATTCATTTCGGGCACCTCGCAAAAAGAATCGCATCAAATCAACTTTGGAATCAACAGCATCATGATTGGCGGTCTCGGCCAGGACAACGAAGACAAATCCAATGAGCTCAGCTATCTGGCGCTGCATCTTGTCGCCCTGCTCAAGCTCTCTTCTCCGACGGTTTGCCTCCGTTGGAATAAAAAAACTCCCCACTGGCTGATGCGCAAAGCCATGAGGACAAACATGGAAACGAAAGGCGGCATTCCGCTGTTTGAGAACGACGAGGTCGTGGTGGCAAGCTATGTCCGCGACGGCATTCCGTTCAATGAAGCCGTCGAATGGGCCAGCCTCGGTTGCGTGTATCCCTGCTTGCCAAACAGAGCGGAACACTACGGCGCGGAAGGCATCGCCGCGTTCAACCTTGCGGGGCTCTTGCACCTCGTCCTCCACAACGGCATCGACATCAACGGCCGGCAGACCGGCTTGCAAACGGGCGATCCCCGCGATTTCAAATCGACCGATGAGATATACGCCGCGTTTCTCAAGCAGCACGAGTTCTTCTGCCATCGGATTTTCTGGCTCGGGGCTGTCGCGCGCCAAGTCCAGCCTCAATACTTCCGGACGCCTCTGTTGTCGATCCTCGGCATTGAAGCGAGCATGGAGCTGGGGCAGGATCTCCTCTTCCCGCACCCGGACTATTCAATGTATGGCATCTCCGACCGCGCAATCGTCGACGTCGCAGATTCGCTGACGGCGATCCAAGAATTGGTTTTCAAGAATAAATCTCTCACGATGGATACGCTTCTCGATGCGCTAGACAGCAACTTTGAAGGCCCCAATGGCGAGGCAATCAGGCAAATGTGCCTGAGCCAGCCAAAATACGGCAACGACATTCATGACGCCGACGACAGGGTCCGCCGCATCAGCGAGGATTCCGTCAAAATCATCCGTTCATACGACAACTCCCCGTTTATGCCTTATATGGTCTCGCGCGAAGGCCTTGCCTGGCACTATTATGGCGGGCTGGGCGTCGCCGCCCTCCCAAATGGCCGCAAGGCGCTCGACCCCCTCAACGACGGCGCGCTTTCCCCAATGCGCGGGGCCGATCAAAACGGGCCGATTGCCGTATTAAATTCCGCGTGCTCCGCCCGTTTCAGCGACGTGTCACACGCATCGGTTCTCAACCAAAAATTCTCCGCTTCGATTTTTTCCAGCGAAGCAAGCCTCGATAAGCTCATCGCATATACGGAGGCATACATGTCCGAAGGCGGCTCGCATATCCAATTCAACATTATCGACTCAGAACAACTCAAAGATGCGAAGTCCGCTCCGGAAGAGCATTCCGACCTGATTGTCCGCATAGGCGGCTTTTCCGCATACTTCGTCCAGCTCTCCCCTGCGATCCAGGACGACGTCATCCAGCGAAGCGAGCACCTGATATAGCACGTCATGTGTCGGGTGGAGCCGCTCATAGCTTTCCATATACAAAAGAAACCGTGGGCGGTCGCGCATTTAGGGCATAAACCTCAATAACTGCTCCAAAACTTTTCCGCCTTCATTTTTAGCCTGAGGTCGCATTGCAAGCAACGCCCGGACTCATACGCCGCCCGCTCCGCGTCGAAGCCATGTTCGACAAGGCGAAAATCGCAAACCCTGTCCTGCGGAAGCTCTCGCGAAACATCGGCTCGCGCCAGCTCCGCGAAGCCATCGCGCCTCCCCAGGCGTGCCGGATACTGCACCTCCGAGGCAAGTTTAAGCGCAAGCCTTCCCCGCCCCCCAAGGCGCTTGTCAATAGCCAGCGCCGCCTTCCTTCCGGCCGCGATAGCTGAAATCGCCTTGTCGGTCCCCGTGACCGCATCGGCGACAGCATACACGCCCTCCACCCCCGTCGCAAAAGACATAGCGTCCGCATCGACAAGACCCCTGTCGGTCAGCTCAATGCCAAAATCGTCCGGGACGTCAGGCAACTGCCCGACGGCAAATATGACCATATCTGCGTCAATAACATGCGAAGATTCATCATCCGTTTCCACATTCAGCTTCCTTTCTTCATCATAATAAAACGACTTGACATCCATAAGCTCGACGCCGGCCACTCTGCCTTCGTCTCTGATTATGCGTTTGAACGACCTCGAGGGATAAATCGCGACGTTCTCCTGCTCCGCCGCGTTGATTTCCTCTTCCGTTGCAAGCATCCCCGACCTCGGCTCGAGGCAAGCAACCATCACGGACTGCGATCCACATCTGATCGCGGTCCGTGCGCAATCAAAAGCGACGCTGCCGCCTCCCAGCACCATCACCCTATCTCCCAAATCAGGCGCCTCGCCCATTCGCACGCTTCGCAGAAATTCCACCGCTGCCAAAACACCGTCTCCCCTGCTCCCGGGGATTTTCAGCTTTAATCCACGATGGGCGCCGATAGCTACAAGAACAGCATCATATCCCTCGGAAAGCAGCGCCTCAACTGATTCGATTCTGGCGTTTGTCCTGATATCAACGCCCAGGTTCATAATATCCTCAAGCTCACGTCTAAGGACATCGAGCGGCAGCCTATACTCAGGAATCCCATACCGCAGCATCCCTCCGGGCTCCGCCATTTCTTCATAAACCGTAACGGCATGGCCCATCAGCGTCAGATAATACCCCGCCGATAGCCCTGCCGGGCCCGCTCCGATCACGGCGACTCGTTTGCCCGTTTCAGCTTTCTTTTGAATAGCGCCCTCCCATATTTGCTCCGCGTCATTTTCGGCAGCGAAACGCTTCAGCATGCATATCGACATAGCTTTGTCAATCTGCCCGCGGCGGCACGAGGATTCGCAAGGGTGGGAGCAAATGTGGCCTAATATGAGCGGAAACGGAACCCTCTCCCGAATTAGCGCGGCGGCCTCCGAAATCTGCCCTTCGCGAATAAACCTAATATAGCCGGGGACATCGATCTCAGCCGGACAAGCGTTGCTGCATGGCAGTAGGGCCTCCTTCCGGCTTTTGTTCTGCCCAAATTCGTCCCTATCGAGCACAGCTCCGGTGGGGCACACCTCCGCGCAAGCGCCGCAAAACCTGCATCCGGCTTCCGCGAGCGATATGTCCTCGTCCGCATCCGGGCCGACGCCGATGTATGCCTCGCCATGGTCATGCTTGTAATATAGAACGCCTATTCCCCGCAAGTCCCTGCACGCTCTGACGCATCGCCCGCAAAGCACGCATTTGTTCGGTTCATGGCTGAATATCGGGTTGCTTTCCGTCACGGGAAACAGCCTTGACCTCCGCCTCACGCTTAAATCGTCTTCGATCAAATATTGTTTCAACGACTGCAGCTCGCAATTAAGATATTTGATGCAAGTCCCGCAGTCCGCTTGATGTCCCGAAAGCATGAGCTCGATTGCCATCTTGCGGGTCTCTTCGACGGCTTCGCTTGCCGTTAATATTTCCATCCCATCTTCCGCAAGAGTGGCGCATGAGGGAAACAAGCCATCCTCTCCGGCAATCTCGACGACGCACAATCTGCATGCGCCTATCGGGTGCAGCTCGTTGTGGCTGCAAAGATGGGGTACGTAAATGCCGTTTTGAAGGCACGCATCCAAGATGCTCTGCCCCTGCTCCGTCTCATATGCATTTCCGTTGATTTCTACTCTTGGCATTACAACCTCACATTCAACCTTCAACCAACAATCTAGCTTGAGGCTCCGCCCCGCAGCCCGGACCCCGCGCGCTCCGGCTAATCCGCTTTACGGTGCACTCTGCGCAAACTCAAAATCGCATCCCCCGCCGTTGCCCCGAAATTGCACAAACAATTGTCACGCATCAATCGTCCAAGTCTCTCGGCCAATTCGTCATCACCTGGAAGACTCCGCCCGATGTTGCAATCAGCGATCATCTTGCTGAGATGCAAAAGCCCCTCTCTGCAGAAAACGCATTTCCCGCACGATTCCGAATGCAAAAAACGCGCCAAGGTTTCAAGCGTTTCAGACAGATTCGAGTTGCGGGTAATAAAACTCAAGAGCGACGTTCCGAATGCTGCAGACGCAGCTGCCGCAGTGTCGTTTGTGATAAGCATTGAAGCGTCTTCGCTCCCGAATAACAGACTTGTCGGGCCGCCAAACTGAAAAGCAAATATATCATCAAGACTTCCGATTTCGCCAAAAATATCCTGGATTGCCGTACCGACAGGCACTTCAATGGTAACTGACGGATACGCGGCGCTATGATTTTGAACGTCTCCCATAACGCCGTTCAACGTTAGAATTTTTGTCTTCGGAAAACTCTCTGACGCCGCACCATCGGACGCTGCCTCACCGGGCACATCTCCACCGGACGCCGCCCCACCGGACGCCGCACCATCATTAAAAAAGGCCGCGCCCAGTCCGGCAATCGTCTCAATATCTACAACGAGCGCAGGAGAGCCACCGAGCAGGCCGTCGGCTTCTCCCGGCAGTACAGGGATTGCCTCATATCCGTCAAGAAACCGCAGCAACGCGGAATCCTCAGAAGCCACAAGCGCGCGCGGTACTTCCCTTATAACGATGTCGCATTTCCGCGCAATATCGGAAACGTCCTCTGAAAGGCATTTGTCTTTCAACGCCGCCAAGGCATTTATCAACATCGGGAACGTATCTCCCAAGTCTTTCGGCAACGCGATAATTGCGCGCGAAGCCCCGACAGCGTGCGCAGCAATGAGCAATCCTTCCAAAACACCATGCGGATCGCCTTCGAGCAAAAGAACAGCCATATGCGCTTCAATATCATTGTCAAGCGCTTTGCATATGACTGTCTTTTCCAAATCGACCTTCTCGCCAAATGCCTTCCACGCATCATATATCGGCTTTCCGAGTCCGCCATGCTCTGTGACGTTCAACACGCCAAGCCGTTCTAAAGCAGCAGAAGGCGGCATATTTTCAGCCTCAGTCAAGCCTTTATATCCATCAAAACAGCCGATGAAATCGTCAATGCTATGTGGATCGGTCAAGCCGCAGCGGCGCGTCGCAACACGCCGCTGTAAATTCCATAACGGCAATTCTCCGAGCGCGCTGTAGAATGAACCCTCCGCAGCAACAATCTGCTCCGCAATCATCGCGGCTCTTTCAGCATTGACATTCGCAAAGCAACCGGCAGGCAAACCATGCTTAATGATAATGACAAGCGGTTCAAAACCATAATAGCCCGTTGATCCCGTGCGGGCAACAGCAGCGATCACATTGCCTTCTGACAATGCCCTGCCAAGAAGCTCGAATGTTTCCGCAGCATCTATATTATCAAAACGCGCAGATACGCATATCTTTAAAACTTCCGACATTCCGCTGCTTTTATCCTTTAAGGTACTTTCCATCCCTATCCATCACGCCCGATGTACTCAACAGCGTTACGCGCGGCGATGCGCCCCGAATTCATTGCAAACGCGGAAGACAAGCCCGTTGCGGCATTGATAGGATAGCTGTCTGTCTGGATTCCAGCGGCATCAAATCCCCCGGCATATAGGCCTTTAATCGGAGAATCCTTCTTGTCCACGGCTTCCATCTTCTCGTTGACGCGGATGCCGCCCTTCGTCCCCAGCATCGTCGTATGAGCTTTAACAGCATAGAACCTTGGCCCCTCCAACGCTCTGAGATAGATAGGTTTTTTTGCAAAAAGGTCGTCATGGCGCTTTGCGCAGAAACCGTTATATTCGTCAATCGTCGCCTTCAAGACAGCCGGATCGATGCCCATATTCTCCGCGAGCTCCTCCACAGAATCTCCGGCAAAAACTTCCGTGCTTCCGTGTTGCATGGACGCATCGATAATCTTGCGGATGTCAAAGAGTCTCGCGCCCGGTTTCCTCTCCATGCTTCCTTCTTTTTCGACTCCGTATGTCTCAAGCCTGTGGATAATGGAATCGTCGATAATGCGATAGGTATAGCCCTCGGAATATCGCGTGTTCACGTTGCCCCCGCTCGTGTCGTAAAAACAAATCCCCTCGTCGCAAAAACGCCTGCCCCTTGGGTCCACCCACAAATCCGGCTGCGAAGCCGCGACCTCCAAATCGTTCATCATGTCGAATTCATCGCTGACAGGCCCGACGGCGATTAACTCCAGCGCATTCATTCCCTCCGCAGCGGCGCCGGCTTCCCAGGCAAGCCTGATGCCGTCCCCCATTTTGTCGACGTTGCCATAAGGGATAAGGTTGGTTCCGAGATCATAACCATGATATTTCTTGATCCACTCTTTGTTGTTGGCATAGCCTCCGCTCCCGATTATCACGGCATTCGCTTCGACTTCGACTTCCTCGCCGTCCTCCTCTGCGATGAGCCCTGCGATGCGCCCGCCATCCATGATAAGCTCAATCACCGGAGCGCCAAGGTGGATGTCCACGCCGCTCTCCTTTGCCCTCAAAGCAAGCTGCTTTATCACAGCCGCTCCATGCCCTTTAACGTAATGGTACGTATGCTGCGCGTATGGCATATTCGTGATGACATCAGATATTTCCACTCCCTGCTGCTCCATCCAATCGATCGAAGTTGCGGACTCATCCACAATCGCCCTCACAAGCCGCGTATTTGCCTTCCAGTGCGAATATTCCATGATTGCCTGAAATGCCTCATCGCGGGTATACATGATGAATTTTTCCCTCTGCCATCTGCTCTCGACCGCGAAAATGCCATTAAAAAAATTCGATGACCCTCCCGGCGACTTCTGCTTCTCAAACAAAACAACCTTTGCTCCTGCCTGCGCCGCCGTAATAGCCGCCGACAGCCCGCACAACCCGGAACCCATAATCGCGATGTCTGCCTTAATGCTTGCCATAACTTAACCCTCCGATATATTATATTTCATCATTTTCAAACCTAGTAAGTATAATTGAGTTTATCATTGAAAAATCCTTGTGAAGTATAATGTCTGATCGAACCTTCGTTCCGGCTTCAGTTTCTCGATATATCCAGGTTCAATTATCTCGTTTATAATACTACTTTCCAAAATAGGGTTTGCCAGCCTGCTCGAAGTTACATATTTGCTCCATTTTCTTCCGCCAATTGCAAATTCCTTATCGTTTTGCCTTGTAAAGGATATCTGTTTGTATATTGAGTTGAGGTTTGTTTTACCTGACTTACTGAGTTCCCAGAGGCACTGTGCAAGGCGTGCGGTGGCTCTCATGGGACGGCTCATCCCATCTTTATTAGGTTTATTTGCATTGTCTAGAAATAGTCGTGAGAACGCATAATCGCTCCAAATAATTATATCAAATGCGTTATGTGCCAATAACGGAGATTGTCCTTGCGTCTTCCATATTGCTTGCATCAATAATGGTTTTTGGTGATCAAGATATACTTTTTCAAACTCATTGATTCTATCTGTAAGGATAGGTGTTTTCTGATTCATTTCAAAACCGTTTGTCCATGATTCTACGCTCAAACATGCCGTTTCAAAAATCTCGCGTACATCAGGCGCAAGATTTTTGATAGAGTCATACATGCCTAATGCACAGTATGATGTAGTAGCAGAGCGGATAACGAGTTCGCATCCCCACTTATCCTCTGGAAGATGACTTGTCTGAGATGTTGGTAACACGGTAAGCTTTATCTCAAGACAAGCAAGATAACTCTTCTCTGAATGTGACTTGATCACAAGATCAATATTCCCAATATTGTCAAATGCATATTGCTGGTATGGCTCAAAACGACCCTCAAAGTCAAAATAAAACTCCTCAAGACTCCTAGCATTGGAACTGAACACATCCCGTAGAGATATTTCTGTTGATATAACTTTTGGCTTTCCATTAACAAATTCGAGCCTATTATATATTGCCGGAATATCATGTGAAAGCATATAACATGCAACAGCTGTAGGGAAACTAGAGTTGAAACTATTTTTCCCCCAATGATCATCAACACTGCGATTTGAGTGAGTTATACCAAATAGTCCTGATTGCACAACATCATACCCCCAATAATATTTAAAGCATTTGACGTCAATCTATTGACGTCGTATTGTTTATATGCTATACTGCAACTGTCCGAATTTAAACCTCCACCGTGGGGGTTCAACCCTCCCTTGACCCACAAATCCACCGCTGCGGCTACCCGCCCCACAAACTCTTACCATACCAGCTCTCTTTTGCGCCCACCCACCCTTGCGGGTAGCTTCTCCCAATGCCCTGCTATCCTCTTTGCCATCCATTTTATAAGACGGGCGCACTCGCACAAGCAATTTTGGCTTCCATGGTATACTCGTTTTTTAAGGAGAACAAGAATGAAACGTGTTGTTGATTTATTCGCCGGTTGCGGGGGATTGTCTCAAGGATTTGAATATGCCGGTTTCGACATTGTCGGCGCGTTTGAGTACTGGGATACTGCAGCAAAGTGCTATGCTGCAAATT
The DNA here is from genome assembly GCA_009776905.1 of Oscillospiraceae bacterium. Lineage (GTDB taxonomy): Bacteria > Bacillota > Clostridia > Oscillospirales > Oscillospiraceae > WRMH01. The sequence goes on along the minus strand of WRMX01000107.1, from coordinate 1,322 downwards.
TTTCACACCCGGTCTACTCAGATGATTTATCGAATGTCGAACAATCTGTCAAAAAGATTAAACAACTAAACCCCGAAATAATCATAGGCGGTCCTCCCTGCCAAGACTTTTCTCATGCAGGTAAGCGCATCGAAAATGAGCGCGCTGCTCTCACAGAATGCTTTGCGTCCATCATCACAACGCTCAACACACAATGGTTTCTTATGGAAAACGTCGACAGAGCGCATAACAGCAAATCATATGCTGCAGCTAGGCATATATTTAAAACTGCTGGTTATGGTCTCACGGAAGTCCTTCTTAATGCTGCTCTTTATGGGGTGCCTCAAAGACGGAAAAGGTTCTTTTGCATTGGCTCACTTGGTGCGCCGGATGGTTTTTTGCTTGACTACATTGAAAACTCCCGGAGCGAGAAAGAAATGACGCTTCGTGATTACTTTGGGAACTCGCTTGATTTTGAATACTATTATAGACATCCACGAAACTACTGCCGCCGCGCGATATACTCCATAGACGAGCCCAGCGCTACTATCAGAGGCGTTAACAGACCCGTCCCATTGGGATATCCAGGGCATGCCAATGATGCATGTCAGCTAAACCCTTCCATACGGTCAATGACCACACTTGAACGTTCTCTCGTGCAAACGTTCCCCCCTGACTACAAATGGCTTGGCAATAAAACCGAGACAGAGCAGATGATTGGGAATGCCGTGCCGGTAAAACTTGCGGAGTTTGTAGCAAAAGCGCTTGCACACCACATTTCCGCAGAGCCTTTCATTATTGATTATGCTCCATTTTTTGGTTGGTTACAAGATACACAGATAGTATCGGAGAAAACCCAAGGCGATGTAGTCTCGCGGCTTAAACGCGCAAACTCAATTTGCCCAATCAATAGCGAGCCTGATGCGTTTTATTTATTTACGCTTGAGCAGACTCCTGAGTATAAAGCAATGGGGTCTTCCGTTCGCTCGCAACTTAAACGCGCGGTCACCTTGTATTCAGATTACTTAAACATTCCATGACAAAAGTCGCGGGATTCCTTCTGCACCGTGTATCTCTACTTCCGGAAAAACACCATGCAATCATCCTGATATATGGACTTCGCTCCGCATCCCGGATGCCACGCACTTCGACAATATCCGCTATGTATCGAGATACGTCGCTTCCGGCGCTTGCTCGGCTGGCGCGGTAGAAGGCTCGTCTGGTGGCGCCTGCTCGATCGTCGCGTCACCTTCCGGCGACGCAGCTTCCCCGGCCGCCCCGGTTTCTTCCGTCGCCGCCGCCTGCTCGATTGGCTCGGCCGCTCCGTCAACAGGCTCGCCCGC
>WRMX01000106.1 GCA_009776905.1 Oscillospiraceae bacterium | reverse complement strand
GCGCACCGCGCTTCGCGCGGCGATAACGCCATAGCGTATAAATAATCTTGTTATTTGCTATTGTTGCGAGGCGCTATGGCATTAACATGAGGGCTCCGCCCCAATATTGCTTTCCACACTCCACATAAAAGAGGAATAATTACCCAATGGAAATGAACCGCTTCACAGAATACAGGCACAATGTCCTTGAAAACTGCTCAAAAGTAATCATTGGCAAAGACGACACGATTTTTCTGGTTTTGATCTGCTTCGTGTGCTCCGGGCACGTGCTCCTCGAAGACATCCCCGGCACAGGCAAGACAATGCTTCTCCGCTCTTTCGCCAAAACCATCGGCGGGGACTTCAAAAGGATCCAATTCACGCCTGACCTCCTCCCCTCCGACCTCACGGGCATTAACTTCTACAACCAAAAAATCGGCGACTTCCAATTCCGCCCCGGCCCCCTCTTCACCCACATCGTCCTCGCGGACGAAATCAACAGGGCCACCCCCCGCACGCAATCCAGCCTGCTGGAAGCGATGGAAGAGCGGCAGATCACGGTCGATGGCCAGACAACCTCGCTCGAGGAGCCCTTCATGGTGATGGCGTCGCAAAACCCGCTGGAGTCATACGGAACGTTCCCGTTGCCCGAAGCCCAGATCGACCGGTTTTTCATGCGCCTATCGCTCGGATACATGACCCGCGAGCAAGAGCTGTCTGTCATATCAAGGCGGTCGGTCCTCGATATTGTCGACTCCCTCGAGCAAACGGTCTCCTTCGATGAAACCGCTTTCGTCAGGGAGCATTACAGCGATGTCCCTGTCAGCGCGGATGTCTCCGGTTATATAATGGACATCGTCGAGGCAACGCGCAATGAGAGCCGGTTCGTGAACGGCGCTTCCACCCGAGGCGCGATCGCCCTGTATAAAGCGAGCCAGGCCTGCGCAGCCCTCAACGGCCGCGACTACGTAATTCCTGAAGACGTGCGCTTCGTCGCGCCTCATATTCTTGCCCACAGACTCAGCATCGGCTCGACGACAAAGAACGTCTCCTATACGGATATCCTAACAAAAATCATCGACCGGGCAGTTGTCCCACTAGAGGACATGGAATGATCGTTGTTCTGATCGTGCTCGCGGTAGTCGCATTCATCGTGGAACGATGGTCGATCGTCAATGCCCTTAACGGCGTCGGAATCGATTACGGTTCATCCGTGCCGCTTGCCGCGCCCGACGAGGTTTTTGACATGGTGTCCAATCTTACGAACAAGAGCCGGCGCTTCGTGCCTTTCATCAAGGCATCGGAAACCTTGCCGGCTCAAATAAAGCTGCATTCCCCCGATGCAAAGATCAGCGTCGATTTCAAAGGCGACATGCGCCACTCATACACAACATACCTTATGCCCCGCTCTGCACTCCGACGCGTTGAAAAAGCGTCGATATCGCAGCGGGGCCGCTATATGTTCAATTCCGCAATGCTGAGCGGAGGCGATTTTCTCGGGCTCAATGAGAATGTCAAAAGAGTGAGCCCATACAGCGAAATTGTCATATACCCGAAAGAATATGACTCCGGCAAAATCGGCGATGTCCTGGGCGGCTTTTTGGGCGATGTATCCGTGCGCAGGTTCATAATGGAAGACCCCGTGCTCACAGCAGGTTTCAGAGAATACACGGGAAGGGAGCCTATGAAAGCGATTTCCTGGTCGCAAAGCGCAAGAGCGGGGAAAATGATGGTCAGGAGCTTCGATTACACGACAGAGCCCTCCGTGACAGTGCTACTGAACGTCGAATGCAGCTGTGGCGAAGACGGCGAACGCGCCAGGGAAGCTTTGATCGAAACAAGCTACAGCATGACCCACACGGTTTGCAAAATATTGGAAGAGCGCAGGGTGAAATACGACTTCTACACCAATGCGACCTCATCGGGGGCGTTTTCCGACTGGTCGTATATATCGGAAGGCTTGGGAAAGCAGCACTTCTATACGATTCTCGAAGGCATGGGAAGAGCCTCGTACAGAGCCACCGAGCCATTCGCCTCCGCCATCAAACGCGTCGAAACACGAGGCATCAACTCCATAATCATCATCACTCCGACTGATGAACAAACTATCCTGCCTTGCCTCAGCCGCGAATCCATCTTCAATGCCCTCATCCTTTCCGCAGGAGGTGCCTGCTGATGATTCTTGCAGTTACGTTGAAAATCCTATGCGACATCTGTTTCTATTTAGCCTTCGCAAACACCATCGCGTCGCTGGCCGGCGGAGACCCCGTGGTGTACTCCCTCCCGTTTTTCGCCGTCGCGGTATACCTCAGCACGGCTTTTGCCCCAAAGGGCAAGATACGCTACGCATCGCTCATCTTGCTGCCCGCCATTTTTCTCGTTGTCCCCATCACGCTAGCTAACGCCGCCGTGCTCCTCCCAGTAATCGTATACACCGTGATCAGCGTCCGAAAACTGACCTCAATTCCCGAGACATTCTCCTACAACAGGATATTCTTTCTGTTCCTCAAGCTGTATCTACCCTTTATGATAGCCTTTTGGGCCTTCGGAGGCCGCAACCATCTCGAAGCCGCGTCGCTTTTGTTCGCCTTCGTCTTCCTGGTGCTGTCGGTGATGCTCATGCGCATGCTGCGCCATACGCCGGAAACGCTCGCGCAAAGGCGGTTTAAGATAATCAACATCAGCGAGGTCGTGGTCGTTGTGGCCGTGGGAGTCGCGCTCGGCACGAAGAGCGTCCTCAGCGTCCTGGGCGCCGCATTAAGGCTGCTCTATCTCAACGTCATCTCGCCGTTGCTCTGGTTCCTTTTTACCTGCGTTGTTTACATTCTGACGCCCCTGTTCAATCTGATCGGTCCGTTCAAAACCAAAGAGCGCCCGCCCATAGAGCTGGAAATGGCGGGCATGGACGAAATGCTGGATGAGGAAATTGACTTCACCAACGTGCGCGCGCAGGAAGTAATAAAAGCGGTCCTCATTATAATTGGGATCGCTCTGGCAATACTGCTTATTATTAAACTTTTCAAAAGAATAATGGCCTTCGACGAAGGCGAAACAGATTCGTCGCAGTCCGGCACCGCGCGTTCGTCAATACCCGATGCCCCCGCGCCACACAAGCGCAGGCACGCAGGGGATAATCATGTCAGGGCGATCTACAAAAGATTCATCATTGCCGGCCAGCGGCACGGCATTGACCGTCTCCCCGGGATGACGACCGCCGACTACAAAAACATGATGCTGCAGAACTTCGACAGCGTTGCCGACGCGGAAACGTTCCGCAACATTTACATCGACGTCCGCTATGGCGAAAAGGAGCCCGGCAAGGATGATCCAAAAAAGATGAGGGACATCTTCACGGCCGTCAAGAAAAACCTGCGCTGACGGCCAGCGCCCCCGCCTCCGTCAATCCTCGTGCAGCCCATAAACCTCATTGACATCAATGACAAAAATCACGCCGCTCCCGGGCTCATCGATATTCATACGGCTTCTGACAGACTCAACGATGCGATCCTTCAGCTCAGTACTGGCGATAATAAAAACTTCATCTTTCTCAGGCTCAATCTCAATAGAGAACAGCTTCTGCACCTCATGAATCCCCGAACCTCGCGCATGAATGATCGTGCCGCCCCTAGCGCCTGCCTCATTGGCAGCATCGATAACATCCCCGCCCTTGCCCTTATCCACGATCACATGAATGACTTTATACACGTTACCTTTCACCTCGTCGACAATAATATCCCCATCTCTATGCGCATTCGCGCCTTGTACCGTCTCACCGCCCGCACCATGTACCGACGCATCGATCGCGTCGCTCGCGCCACGTATAGGCTCATCGCCAGCGCCATGTGCCGGCTCACCGCCAGCGCCATGTATAGGCTCACCGCGCGCGCCACGTATAGGCTCACCACCCGCACCAAGTGCCTCACCGCCCCCATAACCGTGCGCGCCCGCGCCATGCGGGTCGCCGCTCCCATGAATCTCCGCGACGGAATATGAAAACGCAATGCCATGGTTCGGCTTTTTAAAATGCATATCATCGCTGATTCCCTTGATCACATAAGCAGCGGAAGCCTCATCAACGATCATCGAAACGATTTCCTTCCTAACCTCGCTGATTCCAAGAATATCGAGCAGACGGCCGCGGACGGTCCCCTTGCCGACAGAAATCGTCCCGCCCCTCACACCGTATTTTCCGGCGCATTTCATCGTCTTTCCCGCATCCCCGATATTTACGACGCAACAAATCATACTATACTTCGCCATTTGCCACAACCTCGCTCTTTATGGACTCCAGGCTCTTTTTTGCCTTCACCCGATATATCAATCCCAAAACCTGCAACGCAATGATTGGCGTCATCGCCACCATGGCAATGACCCCGAAAGAATCGATCAAAATGTTAGAATGCTCGACAGCATCGGACGCGCCCTGCGACAGCGCCAAAACAAATGTCGCGGTCATAGGCCCGGAAGCGACCCCGCCCGAATCAAAAGCAATACCGACGAAAAGCTTCGGCGCGAGAAATGACAAAACCAACGCAATAATATACCCCGGCACAAGGTAATGCCACAATTGAATGCCCGGCACAGCGATGCGCAGCATTGCCAAACTCACTGCAAATGCGACGCCGATCGACAAAGTGACAAGCACTGTCCTTCTTTTAATATAACCATTCGTCACATCCTCGATCTGCTGCGTCAACACATACACCGCAGGCTCGACAAGTATGACCAGCAATCCCAAAAAGAACCCGAAACCGACAAGCACCGCCTTGTTATCATAAGCAGCCAACCCATTCCCGATGATATTTCCGACATTCATAAACCCGGCATTCACGCCGGTCAGAAAAACCACAAGCCCGACATACGCATACGCAAATCCGAACAACGCTTTCAAAAAAGCCCTCTTCGGCATATGAAACTTAACGCGCTGAAAGATAAAGAGCATGATAACNATCGGCGCCAATGCAATGAAAGACTTCAACATGACTCCGGGGATCGCCTCGGCAAACGGCCCGAGTATCCCCGCTGCAACGCTGCGTTCCGGCAAGTTCGGCACCACATTCTCGGTTTTGACAAATAGATTCAATATCAGCACGCCAAGGATAGCCCCCGTGGACATCACCCCGACAAGGCCAAAGCTGTCCTCTTCCGAAGACCTGCTGTCCTTCTTCANTGACGCGACGCCAAGCGAAAGCGCCAGCACGAGAGGCGTCGTCAAAGCCCCTGTCGTCGCGCCGGAAGCGTCGAAACCAATAGCCATCATATCGGACGAAGCAAAAATCGACAAAACCGCAATCGCGCCATAAACGAACATAAACAAGATGTTCAAGCGGAAGCTTTTAACGATTCTTGTAATGCCAGACGCCAACATGACTCCTGTCCCAATCGACACGGTCACCAATATCACCATCATCGGAATAAACCCGCCCATGACCTCCGTGACCTCATTGGCAAGCACCTGTAAGTCAGGCTCCGCGATATTCACAAAAAACCCCAGCAAGAATCCGACAAAGACGACATACCAAATTTTATTTGATTTGAGGAACGACAATCCCATCTGCTCGCCAAAAGGCAAGACGCCATTGTCAATCCCGAGCAGCAAAATCGCCAACCCTAAAATGATCGCCAAAGCGCCGATGATGAACTGGAAGAACAGTTCTGTCGGTACCGGCGTCAACGTAAAGTTGAGGATCACGACCAATATGACCACAGGCGCGACCGCTGACAATACTTCCCTAAATTTATGCAAAAGCACCCTCATTCAGTAAACATGCCCCCATTCCTCCGATGTCGAGATTCAACGTGAGGCTCCCGCCCCACAACCCGGACGCCGCGCGCCCCGGATTATCCGACAATGGCCGATTCTATACCGTCGATGAAACCGATAATATCACATAAAATGTGTAAAATCAATGGACAGATATTGACGCGAAGCATAAAAAGAATGTAAAATGGGGAATATTCACCATTCCCCCACGCGACCATCATTTTGAGGGAGCCCGCGACCGAAGAATCTTTTCCCCGCTCCTCCCCGCTCCTCCCGCACATCACCAATTATGACGAAAGCAGACCACCAACATGACAACCACCCCGATACACCCCACCCTCGGCGACAATAACACCAGAATATCGCACGCATACATAGCGCCCCCCGACATAGCGGAAAAACTAGCAATGTCGGTCGTGTGCTCCGGCACCGGCGCGCGCCCGTGCATGGCATGCGCCCACTGCTCAAAGGCATCGCGCGGCATACACCCCGACATCATCACAATATCGAAACTTCCCGACAAAAAAGACATAGTGATCGAGCAAATCCGCAGTCTGAAGCACGATGTCATCGTCGTCCCCAACGAAGCCGCCAGAAAGGCATATCTTGTCAACGAAGCGGAATTGATGAACACAAACGCCCAGAACGCATTCTTGCAAATACTCGAAGAGCCTCCCGGACACGCGGTGTTCATCCTGAAAACAGAAAACCCCGGCGAGCTGCTCACGACAATACGTTCCCGCTGCGTTGAACTTAAGACAACGGACAACCCGGAAGCGTTGGAAGACCCTGCCGGAGCCGCAGCAGCAGAGATGGCCGGTTCGTTCTTCTCTGCAATAAGCAAAGGTAAAGCACAGCTCGTGGAATTCATGTTCGCACTGGAAAAAGCGGACAGGTATACTTTCATAGCATTCATACGAGCAGCCCGCGAACGCGCAGCATCAGAACTGCGCAAGGAAGCTCTTGCGATCCATAATAACCCCACAGCCTCCATGACCCCCGCACCAATGATCTCAGCAACCCAAGCAGCCCCCGCAGCCCCCGCAACCCAAGCATCAAAGACCCAATCAACCCCCGCAGCCACCGCAAACGCGCTCACCTACTCCCGCGCCGAGCAAATACTCTCAAAAGCAATGGAATATCTGGACATGAATGTAAACATTGGCCATATCTCCGGCATGATCTGCGCAACTATGCTGGAAACTATGCAAGGAGCATGATCTACCCAACGATGAAACAATACCGTGAGGCTCCGGCGCGCAACTCGAATGCAGTGCAACTCGAATGCCGCGCATCAGGAAGCTGTAAAATAGCTTCAAATGCGCATTGCTGCCAGCCCCACGATGAATAATATGGAGGAACCCAACTTGACAGAAATAATCAGCGTACGCTTCAATAATAGAGGGAAAGCCTATTTCTTTGACCCCTCCGGCCTCACGGTCAACAAAGGAGACAATGTCGTCGTCGAGACAGCAAAAGGCCTCGAATATGGCGAATGCACAAATGCAAACCATTCAGTCAACGACGATATGATAGTCAAACCGCTGCGCCCCGTCGTGCGCGTTGCCACGGAAACGGACAAACAAAACGCGCTGCTGGGCAAAGAACGCGAGCGAGACGCCTTCCTCTACTGCCAGGACAAGATAGCCGAGCTCGGCCTCGAAATGAAACTCGTTGACGTTGAATACGGCTTTGAAGGCAGCAAAATACTCTTCTTTTTCACGTCGGAAGGGCGCGTGGATTTCCGCGAACTCGTAAAAGACCTCGCAGGAGTATTCCGCTCCCGCATCGAGCTCCGCCAAATAGGAGTACGCGACGAAGCAAAAATGATCGGCGGCCTCGGCAACTGCGGCAAGCCATTCTGCTGTTCGCAATTCCTCACGGAGTTCCACCCGGTCTCCATCAAGATGGCAAAAGTGCAGGGGCTGTCGCTGAATCCCACAAAGATATCGGGCACGTGCGGCAGGCTCATGTGTTGCTTGAAATATGAAGAAGCTGCATATGAGGAACTTGTAAAAAAAGCGCCAAAAGTCGACGCATTTGTAGAAACGCCCTCCGGCAAGGGCACGGTCGTCAACGTCAATCTTCTCAGAAGAAGCGCGAAAGTACGCCTCGAAGACGATATCGACACGACGCTCAAAACATTTACATTCGACGAAATAGGAATTCTGGGCGGCAAAGGTCGCAGGGCGGAATACATCGCCGCGAAAGCCGAAGGCAGGCTCACCGAAGCCGGTTTCACCGCAAGCCCCATCCAAGCGCCAAAGACAATGTCTTCTTTGTCGGCAAAACCGCCATTCGACGCCCGCTCAGGATCTTCCTCACAGCGCCAAACAACAGCGCAACACCAATCCGCCGCACCGCGCCAAGCTGCGTCGCAACACCAATCCGCCGAATCTACTCCGACCGACGAACAATCACCCCAACAAGCATCGGCCCAGCACCCCACGGCGCACCAAACACCCGCAACACTCCCGCGCCAATCCAACCCGCAGAAACCCAATACGCATCAAAACGCGCCGCAACAAGCAAACGCATTTAAAAACGCCGACCGCCGCGACCAACGTCCCGCGCCCGACCAAAAAAAGAAGCAATACTCCCCCGCCGGCGAACGTTATCCAAAAGCCGACGACAGAAACATTAAGTCGCAGCAACAATACGACTCATCCACGAAAAAGCAATACCACAAACGATATAAGGGCGGCTACGACAAAAATCGATGACAAACACGAGGCCATCGTATTGCTCATACCGATGCTTTATAATACAGACACGACAAAACTCGTTGGACAGGCGGTGACGAAATGTTCTATGGGCGGCAAAACGAGCTCAAACTGCTGAACGCATTATATGAAAGCGGCAAATTCGAGTGCATAATCATGCACGGCCGCCACCGCTCAGGAAAAACCGGACTCATCCGCGAGTTCATCGCCGATAAACGAGCCATATACTATTCCGCGCAAGAAACAAACGCAATCGACAATCTGCAAAACCTCATCGACCGCATCGCCGCATATCCCACAGTAACAGGAAACGCAACAAACAGCCTTAATAGTTACGAACAAGCGTTCGACCTCGCCAACGACATCTCGCAAAAAGACCGCACCATCCTCGTCATTGACGACTACCAGCATCTAGTAGCGTCTCGTCGCGGCATCTCCGATCTGATATGCAATCAAATCGACAAAAACCTCAAAACCGGCAAACTGATGCTCATAATCTGCGGCTCGTCCGAACCAATCATGGAGGAGGAAGCCCTCAGTTACAACAGCCCGTTCCATGGCCGCCGCACCGCGCATATAAACGTCATGCCGTTTTCATTTTTTGAAACGAAACGATATTATACGGGATTTTCACCATTTGACATCGCCATCGTCTATGCGCTCACAGGCGGGATGCCAAAATACTTGGAATTCATGGACCCGGACCTGCCAATAGAGGACAACATACGAAATAACTTCTTCGACGCATCATCATTCCTGTTTGAAGAGCCGGCCAACATCCTCCGCCAGGAAGTCCGCGACCCAACATACTACAACGCGATACTCCGCGCGATCGCTTCCGGCAAAACAAAAAACTCCGAAATCGCCGGATCGGTCGGCCTTGAAACAAGCGCGTGCACGGCATATCTGAAAAACCTCATCGCCCTCGGCCTTGTAGGCAAATACACCCCGGTCACCGAAAAAGCCGGACGAAAAACAATCTACGAAATCGAAGATTACATGTTCCGTTTCTGGTACCGCTTCGTGCCCGCCAACATCTCGCTCATAAAAGGCGGAATGGCTGACAAAGTATGGCGCGGCGTCGCCCGCGAAATGCCCGCTTACATGGGCAAAGTCTTTGAAGACATCTGCCGGCAATGGCTCGAACAACGCAACCAAGCCGGACGGCTGCCGCTCAAATATGTTGAAATGGGACGTTGGTGGGGAATCGACCCCATATGGAAAACCGAAGTAACGCTCCCCATCGTCGCCTATGCGGACGACGACAATGCCGTGTTCTGCGATTGCGTCTGGTCCGAAGACCCCGCGCAGGCAGGCGCGCTCAACTCTCTGTTGGAACGCAGCATGACGTTTCGATATGCAAACAGATACATATATCTGTTCTCCCGCTCCGGCTTTTCCGACGAATGCGCCGAAACCGCCAGACGCATCGGCGCGAACCTCGTCATGTTCGAATGACAAGCATGCCGGTATTCCAAGAACTGTAACATTCTGAATTGCAACTCACGTGGTATGCTAATAATGTTGCAATTTTGGTGTAGGGGCGCATATCATGCGCCCGCGGCTTCCCAGACGCGCCGAATGTAGGGGCGGCAACCTGCCGACCCAGAAGCGCCGTTATGTAGAACGCAGCATCCTTGACGCGCTGTCATGCAGGGCGCGGCTTCCCAGACGCGCCGAATGTAGGGGCGGCAACCTGCCGACCCAGAAGCGCTGTTATGTAGAACGCAGCATCCTTGACGCGCTGTCATGTAG
>WRMX01000105.1 GCA_009776905.1 Oscillospiraceae bacterium | reverse complement strand
GCGGCTTCCCAGACGCGCCGATGTAGGGCGCGGCTTCCCAGACGCGCCGATGTAGGGCGCGGCTTCCCAGACGCGCCGATGTAGGGCGCGGCTTCCCGGATGCGCCGATGTAGGGCGCGATGCCCACGGCGCGCCGATGTAGGGCTGCTATTTGTATATCGGAGGACAAAACATGAAAACCCGATCAAGATATTTTAGCGCGGAAAACCGCGCAGCCGCAGAAACGATGGCCGAAGACTATTTCGTCACGAACATCGAAAGCCTTGTCACCGAAGACATCAGCGGTGGCGGAGACACAGGGATGCCGCTGCAGATAATTGCGTTCAATGGGAGAAAATCGGAATTTGACAACATGAAAGGCGATTTCTGCATAATATACGACAGCGACGGAGTCTATTTGGAGATATTCAAAGAAAGAGGCGCGGGCGAACCGCTTGACCGCGCGGCAGCTGCAGCGTATATCAGGAGAAAAAACATAACCGGGATAGATGACAACGCATATAAAACTGTGGTCGTCGGCAATGCCGGACGCACGAAAATAGCTCCCCCGCAGCAGGAATCATTCGTCGGGGAGGATATTTCGGTCGAGATTTCAAAGGACGAATCCGAGGCCAGAATCATGCTGTTGGCGCCCGAACCCGGAGGGGCCGCTATCGACATTGCAGCAGCGAAGCAAAAAATCATCGATGCGGGAGTCGTGCACGGGCTTGATGAACAGGCTTTGGAGGAGTTTCTCGCAAGAAGGGACTATAGGGACAGTTGCGTCGTCGCCACTGCGACACCTCCGATCGATGGAGCCGACGGCAAGCTGATATACCATTTCAATAAGGACGAAAGGACAGCAAGGCCAAAGGAGATAGACGGAGGCAGGGTAGATTATAAATCGCTCGACCTCTTTGAGCCTGTGAGCAAGGACCAGGTATTGGTCGAGAGGGTGCTTGCGACGGAGGGGACTCCCGGGACGACCGTCAAAGGCAGGCCGCTCAAGCAAAAGCATGGTAAAGATACCACGATGCCAAAGGGAAAGAATGTAAATATCAATGCCGAAAAGACTGAAATGAGCGCGATCAATTCCGGCATGGTCGAACTGATAAAGGGAATCGTCACCGTTTCAAATATGTATAATATCGAAGGCGATGTCGGCCCCGCCATCGGAAACATAGATTTTGACGGGAGTGTCAATGTTTCCGGAAATGTCATGGCAGGCTATAGCGTGAAGGCATCGGGAGGGGTCGTGATCGGCGGCGTTGTTGAAGCTGCGGAGGTCATTGCAGGCGGGAGCGTCGAAGTCAAGCGCGGCATGCAGGGGATGGACAAAGGCAGGATTGAAGCAGGCGGCGCAATTTCCATGCTGTATATCGAGCGGGGAACCGCGATCGCCGGAGGATCGGTGACAGTCGATGCTTGCATACACAGTGTGATTGAAGCCGGCGGCGGACTTTATGCCAAGGGCAAGCGCGGCGGCATCATCGGGGGCAGGGTAAGCGCCGCCACCGAAGTCATCGCCAACACGATCGGGTCTGTCTCGCAAACCCAGACGGAGGTCGAAGTGGGCGGAATGCCTCAAAAGCGTGAGCGCATTGCTTTCATCGAAAAGGATACTGAACGCCTGGATGGCGAATTGATTAAGCTCGACCAGCTTGATGCATATCTGCAAAAGACAAAGGAGAAACTAGATCCGGCCACTTGGGACAAACTTTATCTCTCCGGCATCGAGAACAGGCGCATCTACAAGGAGCTGCTGGAAGAATATGCTGTGGAGTCGGTGAGCCTGCAAAATGAGCTGGAGCATGCGACGGAAGGCAAGGTGCATGTGTTTGACACTGCTTACAGAGGGGCGCGCATCGTCATTTCTTCAGACACATACAGGGTGAACGACGACATCCAATATGCAACGTTCAAATACCGCGACGGACAGGTTGTCTATGTTCCATGCGAAATCAGGAAAAATGATTGAACAGGGTTTGATGCCGAATATCGATTGGGGGGATAGACAATGTCCATAAAAAGCATCGATACGCAAATAATGGTGGCCAGGACAGCCGACATGGCAAAGGACACCAGCGCGATTCAAAAAAAACCGGAAATCGCGCAGGAGTATCTGGCAGTCCGTGAAAAAATCAATGACGAGCAAGACCAGTCGAGGATTGCGAAAACGCTCGATACCAGATTGTCGGAACTGCGTCCGGACGAAGAGGGCGGCGGAAACGGCGGATATGACGGCCAAGGGTCCGACCCTGATGGCAGAAAAAGGAAAGATGATGCGGACCTGCTTGTCCCCGCAGATGATCACATAATTGATATAAAGGTGTAAGATGGGTATAGAATACTACTCTTTTGCATTGTTCATTGCAGCGCTCATTTGTTTGATCGCGATTTTGTTCAAAGTGCTCTTTGCAAATGTGAAGAGGCAGCATAAGTTGCTTGATGAAAAAGAAACAAAACTGCTGCAGTTATATAACAATGTCGAGAGCATCATGGATGAGTTCAACGATCAGATAAGAGCATCGATCGATGACATCAAGGAATATGAAAGCCGCGCTGTCGCTCATATGGCAGCTTCCGCCTTGCAACAGGCCCAGCAGCCGCAGCCGCAGCAATATGCGCAGGCGGCAAATGCGCCGTCCTCACAGCAACAGATCCAGACGCCGTCCCAGATTCCGGCTCGTGCCGATTCCTCCGGGCCTGCGTCCTCTTCTGCAGATAGCTCCCCGCCAAGGTCTATGACTGTCGATTCCAGCCGGATTAGAGCCGCCAGCGAAGTCCTGGAGAGGGCCGAGCGGATGGTGAAGAGCGGCGGAAAGAAGAGCAACGCGCCTGCTGCGAAGAAGGATGGCGGAGAGGTGATCCAAAGGCTTTTTGACGATGCTTCAAGCGAGCGCCTTTCGGAAAATGAGCGCGATGATTCATCCATAAAGAATGGCAGGAGGGAGTCGATTCTGGCGTTGGCGTCGAGCGGAAAGTCGCATGCGCAAATCGCTCAGGAGCTCGGCATCACGCAGAATGAAGTCATGCTGGTGATAGGCCTGAACGGCTCGCACTAGACGCATCGCATTAAAGGCGTGAACAGTCACCCGCAAATGCCGTCAAAGCGGTCTATCCTACACAATTAAATACACGATTTTTCTCTTAAAAATCATCGAATACTATTAAGTTTATGCGCAAAAGTACGATATCTTCTATATGAAAGATATTTCTATGCTTTTGCGTATAAACATATAACCGCCGAGCATCGCAAAACCACGCGAAACTATTGAAAATCCAAGGAGCGATCGCACATGGTTCGAGGGACATATATCGCGGGGACAGGCATGCTGCTGCAGCGCAGGCTGATGGAAAACATCACGAACAACATCGCCAATGCCGACACCACAGGGTATAAAAAAGAACATCTCGTTTCCCACAGCTTCGACGATGTCATGATAGAGCGCATCAAGGACACAAGAGTCATTGGCCAGCGCCCTCTTGTCGGCCCGCTCGATTGGGGCACTCAGATCGACCAGCTATATATTAACTTCGACACCGGCTCGCTGGAAGGCACGGAGCGCAGCACAGACATTGCGCTCATCGGCGATGTGTTTTTCGTGATGCAGACCGACGGCGGCGAGCGTTATACCAGGAGCGGCGCGTTCTACATCGACGAGCTGGGTTATCTTGTCGATGGCGAGGGGCATTTCCTGCTCGGCGAGAACGGGCCTATCCTTGTCGGCGGGCTGAACTTCTCCGTCGATGCCACGGGCGGGGTTTGGAACGGTGCGGAATACATCGACCGCATCCGCGTCGTCTCGTTTGCCGACAACGATTCTCTCAGAAAGCAGGGCAGCAACCTCTATTTCTCCATCGACGCCCCAGAGGCCGACACGAAGCAGCACAGGATGCTCCAAGGATTCCTGGAGACATCGAATGTCGATATTGGGCGCGAGATGGTCGATATGCTTACGGTTTTCCGCACATATGAGACTAACCAGCGCATGCTGACGATGATAGATGAGACAGTCGGCAAGGCCGTCAATGAGATCGGGAGATTGAGATAATGTACGAAGCAGTCTATATTGCCGCAACGGGGCTCACGAACCAGCAACGCAGACTGGATACTATCGCCAACAACGTCGCCAACATCAACTCGGCGGCGTATAAAAGCGCCAGGTTGGACTTTAAAGATGCGCTGTATACTGCGGGAATCGTTCCTGCGCTGCCGAGGACTCCTGAGGGCAACCAGCAAAAAGGCCATGGCGTCATGGTCGCCGGCATCACAAAGGATTTTTCGACGGGCAGTATGCAAAAGACCGAAAGGAAGCTCGATGTCGCCATTGAGGGCGAGGGTTTTCTCGAGCTGGAGGATTCCAACGGCAATCTTGTCTATTCGAGAAATGGTAGCTTAAACATCGGCAATGAGTTCGATGGTTTTTATCTCGTCAACGGCGATGGTTGTTACATCCACGATGTCAATGGCGAGAGGATCCGCGTTCCGGATTTTTTCGAGGATATGACGATCGATGAGAGGGGCGTCGTTACCTTCTCGCTCGGCGAGGACGACTATTCCGTCGCTCTTGGGCTTTATACATTCAGAAATATTACCGGTCTTTCATCCGTTGGCGACGGCAACTACTCCGAAACTGTCGCTTCCGGCGAAAAAATGACCGCCGAGTCTGCGGTCATCAGGCAGGGGACGCTCGAGATTTCCAATGTCAATCTTGCCGAAGAAATGACTCGCATGATCAGAACGCAAAGGACGTTCTCGCTTGCTTCCCGCGCTCTTACGACTGCGGACGAGATGGAAGGCATAGCCAACAACATGAGGCGATAATGCATCCTTGTTGCATCGCGGAGCTTGACGCACGACTTTTGTGAGGGGGTTGGGACTATGAACATCATTCAATGCAAAATGTGCAACAAACCTTTCCAGAGCCTCGGGAGCAGGACTTGCCCCGACTGCCTGGACAAAATTGATAGGGATTTCATCACTGTCAGGGATTATATATACGACAACCCGAATGCGAGTTCAAAAATCGATAAAGTGTCCGAGGAGACGGGCGTTGAGCGTGCGGTCATCCTGCATCTCTTAAGGGAGGGGCGGCTCATTCTTGATAACCCGGACAGCGATGGGCTGCTGTTTTGCGAATTATGCAAGACGCCTATCAACACAGGCCGCATGTGCAAGGACTGCAAAGGCAAGGTCGCTAATACCATGAGCAAAAGCTTGGAGGGCTCCAAACCTGCCCAGCCGTTGCCCAACGACAAGAAGGCCAGCAAGCATAATGCAAAGATGCATACGGACGGCATCAGACGTTAACAACTATTTCGGGCATATGTGCCCGGGGGGATAAAATGACCGACTGTTTAGTTTTCGTTTCCGTGGCAGCTATGAAATATCTGTTACGAACGAGATCGACAGGGGTCATTGGAAGGTGGACACTATGAAAATCAATCCGATTTCTAATCCGAATATCTTAAGGAGCTATCAAGCGTCCAAAGCCACGCCGATCAAAAACCGCGTTGCGAGCGGCCGCGATGAGGTCGTCTTTTCGGAAGAGGCGCTCAGCTTTGCCAAGGTTATGACAGAGGTTGAGACTCGCACCCAAGAAGAGCGGGCTCATATCGCCAGTGTTACCAACGCTGTCAGGCAGGGCGACTATAAGATCGATAGCGACAAAATCGCCGACAAGATTCTCGACAGCGTCTTGCGGCGCCCCTGACCATTGCTGCGAACGGGGCTTCTGTTCAAAGGAGGGTCATGGTGAGACAAGTGCTTTCGGATTTGTGCGGTCTTCTCACAGAGCAAAAGAGCGTTTTGGAAACAATGCTCGAGCTTTCGTGGGAAGAGCGCGGCATTATTATAAGCAGCGATGCAGTGTCATTGGAGGATGTCGTTCGCCGGCAGTTCCGGGAACTGTCTAAACTGAATTCTATCGAAAAAAAGCGTTTGGCGATGCACGATGACCTCGCGGAGGAGTTCGGGCTGCTTCCGGATGATGTGACGGTCAGCGCTATTGCAGATAAAGCCAAGCCGTATGAACGCGACGAGATCGTTAGGCTTCAAACGGAGCTTACGAAGCTGATCGGCGAACATACGGAGCTGAACATGGAGAACCGCGAGCTTATAAAGGCGCATATAGAATATTCCGATGCTATGTTGAATTTAATAGTAGATTCCGAGGATCCGCTCAATAATTTTTATGGAGGGGACGGCAGGGCGACCGAAGACAAGAAGAAGAATACGGGGTTTTTCGACGGCCATGCATAAATTACTAACGTGTGAGCTCCGTCCCCATAGCCCATCGGGACAGCTCGCTCACGGAAGCCTCGATGAACAATAACCATGAATTTCCAAAGGACTGATTAATGATATGAGAGCAACTTTTGCGGGAATAGAAATAGGCAGGACCGGGCTGAACATCGCTCAGCTTGGCCTTGATGTCACGGGTCACAATATCGCGAACGTTGAGACGGAGGGCTATACCCGCCAGCGCATCGTTCAGACCGCATATGATCCGTTTGCGACTATCGGCAGGGCCATACCTGTTTCCGAGGCGCTCGTCGGAGGCGGCGTCCGCGTCAAGATTCTGGACCAGATACGCAGCGCTTATCTCGACAGACGGTATAGGACTGAGAACACGATTAACGCTTATTGGCTCAAACGGACGGAAGGGCTCACGTATCTGGAGTCGTATTTTGACAATGTCGTCGAGGAGACGAGCTTGAACTTCAGCATCGGGCAGTTTTTCAAGGCTATCAAAGTCCTTGCGGAAGACCCCGTCGAAGGCTCACCGCGCAAGTTGCTGCAAACTGCCGGCAACGATTTGGCGCAGCAGCTTCATTCTATTTATGAAGGGCTCATAGACCTGCAGGATTCGCAAAACCAAGCCGTCAAGGTGACTGTCGAGGACATTAACAGGATTGCCAACGAGATCGTCGAGCTCAACAAGAGCATCTACGGTTTTGAAGTCACGGGTTACATCGCCAATGATTTGCGCGATAAACGAAACCTTTTGCTCGACGAGCTGTCAGCTCTTATCGATATCGAGTATAGGGAGGAGTCTGACGGTAAGGGCGGGCAAAAGTTGGTCGTTGAAATCGGCGGGCGCACCTTGCTGGACCACGACAAGCGCGACCTTCTCGATGTCGAGCTGCGGCCTAACTCCATCGCCGGCGAGGCCGATGTCTGGGCGCCTATATGGGCGAAAACAAAAGAGCCGGGCATGGATCCGGTATTAAATCAATATGTGCCGTATTTCAGAGGGCTTGATGGGTCATATACGCAGTTAATGCAATTGTACGCGTTTAACCCCGCAGCCGTTCCCCCGGATTATGAAAACGTCGATATGCAGGATCTGAAAGCCGTGCAGTCTTCCATCGACAGGATCAATGAAATCGCCGCAAGGTTCGCGAAAATCACGCCGAGATGGGAAGATGTGGAGGAGTATCAGAATCTTGTGATGTCAAGCCCGCTTATAGATCCTGAGGATATAGCAAGACTTGCGGAGCTGTCATCGATACTCGAAGAGCCGCTCAAGCTTTTCGACGAGCTTAATGAAATCGTCGGAGGCGGCGTTTCCGTATTTGAAATGGATGGTCCGCCGCCGGATTGGGACTGGTGCGTTCATACAGGGCTTGCAATTGGCGGCATTCCGTTCGTCTATGCTTGCAGCGACGACAAGAACGCCCAGAGCAATCGCGCGCGCGTCAGTATCGAGCCGCACAACGTCGATGTCCCTGCGGAGGACCTCATCGTCAAGGGTGGCGAATTAAAAGCTTATCTCGACATGCGCGACAATTATGAGGCAGGCACCGTCAACACGCCGACGCCCGGCATCCCATATTATATCGAAATGCTCAACAACCTCGCGCGGTCGCTTGTCCAGGAGGTCAACGCCGTCCATCGTGAGGGCTGGAACGACAACCCCAATGGCTCCGAGACAGGCATAAACTTCTTTGACGAATCCGTTGCATGGTTCAGGGAGAATGCCAGTCACGAAAGGCTTACAGCGAACGATTTGGGCCAATGGATCGACAAAGACGGCAATGTCGTTGCCGATCCGGACGGCGATGGGTTCACGACGATTGTCTATGACCTCTCGCAAGTCACGGCCAAAAACATCCGTCTGAGCAGGGAAGTCGCGGAAAGCGAATACAACATCGCATGCTCGACGAAAGAGATCGTCAAACACGGCGAGCCTGACGAACTGCAACGCGGCAACAACGAGAACATGAACCTGCTTTATGAGCTGTTCCTGAAAAAGGACATCAACATGTCGATAAACGGCAAAAGCATCGACATTGGCAGCTTTGACGGCTTCATCACGAGCATCCGCTTCGATGTCGCAAACACGCTCAGCTTCGCTAAGAAAACGACGGTCAATAGCACGACGCTGCTGATCGCCGCTGAGAATCAAAGGATATCGGTGTCCGGGGTCTCGCTCGACGAGGAAATGGTCAATATGGTCAAATATCAGCATGCATATTCCGGCGCGTCCCGCGTCATCACTGCGATGGACGAAGCGCTCGACAGGCTCATCAACAACACAGGCAGAGTCGGGCTGTAAATATAATGGCTGCTTATGCAGCAATGAATTCCGGGAGGCTATTATGCGCGTTACAAATTCAATGCTCGTCAACAATTTGATGAACAATCTCAATACGAACCTTGCAAGAATGGACAAGCTGGAGAGCCAGCTTGCCAGCGGCAGGAAATATGCGCACATCAGCGACGACCCTGTTGCTCTGATATATGCGCAGGCGGCTCGAAGCAGGCTCACCCGCCTTTCGCACTATCAAGCAACCATCGGAACTGCCCAAGATTGGCTGGCTTCCGTCGAGAGCGGGTTGATGGAGCTTCAAGGACGCGTTGCGGATGTGTATACTTCGGTCATCGATGCCGCAACGGACGTAAAGGGCGCCGCAGACAAAAACAACGTTGCGCAATTGATCGCGCAGCTTCGCGACCACTACCTCGATACGCTCAATGCCACATTCGGAGACAAGTACATGTTTGCCGGATATAACACCCCGGGGGATAACGCTGCGACCAAAAAGATCACAGGGCCGTTTACGCTCGACGATAACTGGAACCTGCATTATAACGGACACAATCTTTCGGACTTACTCGGGTTGACGGTAAATGGCAGCACTGTCTATTCCGGAGATGTCAGCGGGATTTTTGGGGGATTGAGGATCGATGCCTCCTCCGGCGCGGCAAAGGCAGCCGCCGATGCGCAGGCGGCGCTCGATGCAATCAACGGCACAATTCCCGGCGATGGGTTGCTATATAAAATCGCTGCGGTGAATACCGACATTGGGAATAAATCCGACGAAATCGGCCTGTTGGCTATCGAAATCACCACAATGGAGAACCAAATTGCGGGTATCGACAAGGAGATCATGGAGAAATATGGCGACCTTGATACGTTAAATGCCCTTAACGGGCAGAAGGAAGCGATACTCAATGGGCCGGGCGGGCTCAAAGAGCTGCGGTTGCTGGACTCTGAGAAGAACGCTGAGTTGACCGAAATGAAGGCAACGCGCGATAGTTTTCTTGCGGACTTAAACAATGTTGCGAACGTCGATGCGCAATATGACCCCTGCGGGCGAGTCGCGTTGTCGATAGGCGGCGTATCGCTGATAGGGTATGACACGGCTCCGGCTGCCGTGCCCGTAATTGCAACTGTCGCCAACAGCAGCCTCGATCCGCTCAATCCCACGGCGGGGAGCATCGAATACCTGCAGTCGATGCTTGAGATGATGGACACGCTCAAAGCTGATGTATTGACATTCGATGTCGGGCCGGGAGTCAGCATGGCAGTAACGTATAATGGCATAGACCTTGTGATGTACCAAGCTCCCGACAATACCACATTGAATGTCTTCAACCTCTTGCACGAGGTGTATCAGGCCACGTCGAGCGGAGCCCCGGCCGATGAAATCGGGAGTTTCATAACATCGTTGCAATACGCGCAGAATCATCTTTTGGCAAAAACCGCGGAGATCGGCGGGAGGACGAACAGGCTCGATCTCCTGACTGCCAGATATAAACAGGACGAGTTGAACTACGAGCAGATGAAGTCCGATGCCGAGGACGCGGACATGGCGGATGTCATCATGTATCAAAAAATGGCGGAAGCGGTCTATCAAGCGGCATTGTCTGCCGGCGCCAGGGTCATACAGCCCACATTAATGGATTTCCTCCGCTGATGGGATTTTTAGTACTACAATTCACGCCCGGTGAGGTAGACGTTTATTTTTGCTTCATTTAGCGCAGCAAGGATGCGGAGCGGTGCGAAACTGAGGCAAGGATGCCTCATTTGAG
>WRMX01000104.1 GCA_009776905.1 Oscillospiraceae bacterium | reverse complement strand
TGCTTCATTTGTGCTCAAATGAGGCATCCTTGCCTCAGTTTCGCACCGCTCCGCCTCCTTGCTGCGCTAAATGAAGCAAAAATAAACGTCTACCTCACCGGCACTGAATAGCTTCAAAACATATAAAAATAAATATGAAAATCAACATAATAAGTGTTGACAAGGCAAACTATTGGTTGTATAATGAAACCCCAATGAACGAAAAACAGCACAAGATATAGTGCCAAACAATGCATTCCGCAAACATATGAAAACCTTCAAACAAATTGAGAATACAACAATAATATCACAAAAGGGTGGTCATGATGCAGATTACGAATATCACGAAAAGGGACGGGAGGACGGTCGGTTTCGACATCGACAAAATCGCGGCGGTGATTTCAAAAGCCTTCGACGCGACATACAGGCCGGGCAGCGAGGAGCTGGCGGAGTCGCTGGCGATGGAGGTGCTCTCGCTGCTGGAGCTGGAGGGCGACGAGTCCCCGGAGGTGGAGCACATCCAGGACATTGTCGAAAAGGTCTTGATGGACAATGGTTACATCACCACCGCAAAGGCTTTCATTCTATACAGAAATGAGCGCACCCGCAGGCGCCAGATGAACACCAGGCTCATGCAGACATACGAGGAGATCACTTTCGCCGACGCGCGCGAGAGCGACGTCAAGCGCGAGAACGCCAACATCGACGGCGACACTGCAATGGGCGTTATGTTGAAATATGGCTCCGAGGGCGCGAAGCAATATTATAATATGTTCGTGCTGAAGCCTGACCACGCGAAGGCCCATTCGGAAGGGGATATCCACATACACGACCTGGATTTCCTGACGCTGACGACGACGTGCACGCAGATCGATATCCTCAAGCTTTTCAAGGGAGGGTTCTCGACCGGCCACGGCGCCCTGCGCGAGCCGAACGACATCTCGTCATATGCCGCGCTCGCTTGCATCGCCATTCAATCCAACCAAAATGACCAGCACGGCGGGCAGAGCATCGTCAACTTCGATTACGGCATGGCCGAGGGCGTACGCAAGACGTTCATCAGGCTTTATCGTCAAAATTTCGCGAAGGTCCTGATGATTTGGCAGGATATCCCCGACCCGGAGGATAAAATCAGGGAAATTATTGCCGATGTCGCTTCAAAGACGGGTCTTGTGCCGACGCTTGCCGATTGCGATGCCTATTTCGACGCGGAGCTGCCGATGCTCGTCGAGACATATGGCGATGCCGATATGCTGAAAAAGGCCCAAAGGACCGCGCACGGCTACGCCGCCAAGGAGATCGACCGCGCCACGTACCAGGCGATGGAGGCGTTCATACACAATCTCAACACCATGCATTCGCGTGCGGGGGCGCAGACGCCGTTCTCCACCATCAATTATGGCATGGACACTTCGCCCGAGGGGCGCATGGTGATGGAAAAGGTCATGCTGGCGACGGAGGCGGGGCTTGGGAACGGCGAGACGCCGATTTTTCCGATTCATGTGTTCCGCGTCAAAAAGGGGATCAGCCTCGACCCGGGCGATCCGAACTACGATTTGTTCAAGCTGGCCTGCCGGTGTTCCGCCAAGCGCCTTTTCCCGAATTTCTCGTTCGTGGATGCGCCGTTCAACATCAAATATTATAAGGAGGGCCAGCCCGAAACCGAGATCGCGTATATGGGATGCAGGACGAGGGTCATCGCAAACGTCCATGATTCCGATCAGGAGATCAGCAACGGGCGCGGCAATTTGTCGTTCACTTCCATCAATCTGCCGAGGCTGGCTATTAAGTCCGGCGGGGATATCAACAGGTTTTTCGAGGATCTCGACCACAAGCTCGACCTCGTCGTGGAGCAGCTTTTGGAGCGTTTTGAAATCCAGTGCCGCAAGCATGTTTATAACTATCCGTTCCTCATGGGGCAAGGGGTTTGGCTTGATTCGGAAAAGTTGGGGCCGTTTGACGAGGTTCGCGAGGTGCTCAAGCACGGCACGCTTTCCATCGGTTTCATCGGTCTTGCGGAGGCGCTTAAAGCGCTCATCAACGAGCATCATGGGGAGAGCGAGCGCGCGCAGAATCTTGGTCTCGAGATCGTCAGCTATTTACGCGCGAGGTGCGACAGGGAGTCGCAGGAGCGCGGCTTGAACTTCACGTTGATCGCCACGCCCGCGGAGGGGCTTTCCGGGAGGTTCGTCAAGCTGGATAAGGCCAAATTCGGCGTGCTTAAGGGCATCACGGACAGGGATTATTATACGAATAGCTTCCACATTCCGGTCTACTTCAAAATCAACGCTTTCGACAAGATACGGCTCGAGGCGCCATACCACGCGCTGACGAATGCGGGGCACATAAGCTATGTTGAGATGGATGGGGACCCGCTCGACAATCTCGAGGCTTTTGAGAAAATCATCCGTTTCATGCAGCAGTCCGGCTGCGGGTTCGGTTCCGTGAACCATCCCGTCGACCGCGATCCTCTTTGCGGGTATACCGGCGTCATTGGCGACGAGTGTCCGAAATGCGGACGCCGCGAGGACGAGGGCGAGGTCGGTTTCGAGCGCATCAGGCGCATCACGGGGTATCTTGTTGGGACGCTCGACCATTGGAACAACGGCAAGCGCGCGGAGGAGGCGGACCGCGTGAAGCACGAGTTTGGAGGCGGCGGGGCATCCGTGCCGCCCGCATGCGGCGAGGATTCCGATGATTACGCCGGCGGCAGCGTGAAGCTCGGGGCGCAAGGCGTGTCCGTGTCCGCGACGACCCGCTGATTTGCGGGCATGCGCCAGCTTCTTTGCTCGAAAGCGAGCTGTTCCGATGGTTTGCGGGGCGGAGCCTCACGTTAGTAGTGAGACACGAGCCTCACGTTAGTGCGGGGTTATTGATTATATGCGTATTGCTGGATTGATACAGGATTCGATAGTCGACGGGCCGGGTTTCCGGTTCGTCGTCTTCGTGCAAGGTTGCAGGATGCATTGCGAGGGCTGCCACAACCCTGACACATGGGACATTGAGGGCGGCACGGCAATGCTTGTCGAGGATGTCGTCGCTGAGATGCTGTCGAATCCTCTGACGGACGGGTTGACCCTCTCGGGCGGCGAGCCGTTCTTGCAGGCCGCCGAGTGCGCGCTTCTTGCGGCAGCAGCGCATGAAAATGGCTTGAACGTGTGGGCGTATTCCGGGCATACGTTTGAGGAGCTTATGGATATCGCGCTGTCTGATTCTGATGTTGGAGAGCTTTTGCAGCTCGTCGACGTCCTTATCGATGGCGCTTTCGTTTTGCAGGAGCGCACGTTGTCGTTGCGATGGCGCGGAAGCCGGAACCAGCGGGTCGTCGATGTGAAGAGGAGCTTGGCCGCCGGGGGTGCGGTGGAGTTTGAGAGCGGAGCATGAGGACGTGGTGACGGGGATGCCGGCGGTACGAAGCAGGTAGCGCCGGGATGCCGGCGCAAGGATTGCAAGCTTTGGGGTGGTACGGGCCGCCAAGCAATTGAGTGCAAGGAGAGATTTATCATATGAAGGTCAGGGATTTATATGCCAATCCGCAGGAACATGGCGGAGCTGAGGTGACCGTGCGCGGCTGGGCGAGGAGCATCCGCGACATGAAGGCGTTCGGATTCATCGAGCTCAACGACGGGAGCTGCTTCGGGAACGTCCAAATCGTCCTCGAGGAGAGCAAGCTTAAAAATTTCGCCGAGGTCATCAAGCAGAACGTCGGCGCAGCGCTTGTGGTGGCAGGCACTTTCAAGCTGACCGACGGCGCGAAGCAACCTTTCGAAATATCGGCGGATTCCGTCGTTGTGGAGGGCGCATCTTCGCCTGAGTACCCGCTGCAAAAGAAGCGCCACTCGACGGAGTACCTGCGGACTATCGCGCATCTTCGCCCGCGGACGAACCTATTTTCCGCCGTGTTCAGGATCCGCTCCGTCGCGGCGCACGCCATACACTGCTTTTTCCAAGACAGAGGATTTGTATACGTCCATACGCCCATCATCACTTGCAGCGACGCGGAGGGCGCGGGCGAGATGTTTGCGGTGACGACGCTCGACATCGCGGCTCCGCCTATCGGAGATGGCGGGGCGGTTGATTATTCATCGGATTTCTTTGGCAGCAGGGCGGGGCTCACGGTGTCCGGGCAGCTCAACGCGGAGGCGTACGCGCTTGCGTTTGGCGATGTTTATACATTCGGGCCGACATTCCGCGCGGAAAACTCAAACACGCCAAGGCATGCGGCGGAATTTTGGATGATCGAGCCGGAAATCGCTTTCGCGGATTTGGGCGACGACATGGCTTTGGCCGAGGAAATGTTGAAATACATCATTCGCAACGTCATGGATCGATGCCCGCAGGAGATTGAGTTTCTGAACAATTTCGTCGACAAAGGATTGGCGGAGCGGCTTTCCGCCGTCGCCGATGCGGATTTTGCCGCAGTCACATATACGCAGGCCATCGACATTTTGCAAGACAGCGGCGAGGAGTTTGTATATCCTGTGTTCTGGGGCTGCGACCTGCAGACGGAACACGAGCGGTTTTTGTCGGAGAAGCATTTCAAGCGGCCGGTGTTCGTGACCGATTACCCGAAGGAGATAAAGGCGTTTTACATGCGGCTGAACGACGACGGGGCGACCGTCGCAGCCATGGACTTGCTCGCCCCGGGCATTGGCGAAATTATCGGCGGCAGCCAGCGCGAGGAGAGGCTCGATGTCCTGGAGACGCGCATGGCGGAGCTTGGCTTGCCGAGGGAGCAATACTGGTGGTATCTCGATTTGCGGAGCTATGGCGGCGCGAAGCACGCGGGGTTCGGCCTCGGTTTCGAGCGGCTGCTGATGTACCTCACGGGCGTTTCGAACATTCGCGATGTCGTCCCATTCCCGAGGACGGCGGGCAGCGCGGAGTTTTGATTTGTATTCATGATTATTATGGAGGTTATATATAGTGTTTGAGAATGTTTTGAGCAAATGCAAAATCGGCAGCGTCGAGATTAGGAACCGTTTCGTCATGCCGGCGATGGGGTCCATGCGCGGTGGAAAGGGGGGCACCGTCACGGACGACCAGGTCGCGTATTACGCGGCGCGCGCGCGCGGAGGCTTCGGGCTGGTCATCACTGAGGCGGCGGGCGTCGACCCACTGGGGCTGATCGGGTTCCACCAGTTTAAGGCCATTTCCGATGATTGCATTCCCGGCTTCAAAAGGCTTGCCGACGCCGTTCACGCGGAGGGGGGCAAAATATTCGTCCAGCTGCACCATGCTGGGAGATGGGCGATGAATGGCGATTTGGGCGTGCTGTCCGTTTCTTCCACCTCGACTCCGTGGCATCTGCGGGACGAGCTCGTGCACGAGCTGACGACCGACGAGATAGGGGACATCATCGAGAGGTTTGGCGATGCCGCTTTGCGCATCAAAAAATCCGGATGCGACGGCGTGGAGCTGCATGGGGCGCACGGCTATTTGATTACGCAATTCATGTCGCCATATGTCAATAAACGCGTCGATGAATATGGCGGAGATATCCTCGGCAGGTCCCGTTTTCCTGCGGGCATCATCCGGAACATCAAGCAAAAGTGCGGCGATGATTTTCCCGTCTGCGTGCGCATCAGCGGCGATGAAAAGGTCGACGGCAGCATGAAGATCAATGAGACCCGTGTCATGGTGAAGCTTTTGGAAAAAGCCGGCGCCGATGCGTTGAATATCTCGGTGGGGCTGCTATCCGCGTTTGGCGACGAGGACCTGGCATTGGCATCGTTCATGACGCCAATGGGGTTCAATACTTATGCTGCCGAGGAGATAAGAAAATCTGTCAAGATTCCGGTCGTTGCGGTCGGAAGGTTGACAGACCCATCTATGATGGATGCTGTGATCGAGGATGGAATGGCGGACTTCGTCGGCCTCGGGCGCGCGTCGATGGCAGATCCCGAGTTTCCGCGCAAGGTCATGGAGGGGAGGACAGACGAGATTTCGCCGTGCATCGGCTGCTTGACAAGCTGCGTTGAATTTCCCGAGCCAAACAGGCGGGGGGTCGTGCCATATGCCAAATGCAGCTTGAACCCGTTTTCGGGCAACGAGCTGAGTATGAAGATCGAGCCTGTTGAAAAAAGCAAGAAGGTCGTTGTAGTCGGAGGCGGCGTTGGAGGGCTGGAGGCCGCATGGGTTTCAGCCGCGAGGGGGCATGACGTCGTCCTGCTCGAGAAAAACGGCAAGCCGGGAGGGCAGGCGATCGCCGCGAGCGTTCCGCCCAATAAGCAGGGGCTGGCTCTTGCCGTCAAATATTATGTGACGATGTGTAAAAAGCACAATGTGGATATTCGCTTGAATACTGAGGCGACGGCGGAGATGGTGCTGTCGATGGAGCCTGACGCTGTCGTCATCGGGACGGGAGCGACGCCCATCTCTCTGAATGTGCCGAACGATGGGATTACCGTCGCGCAGGCCGTCGACGTGCTGCTGGGCAAAATCGTCGCCGGCACGAATGTGCTTGTCGTCGGCGGGGGGCTCGTCGGGCTGGAGACTGCGGAATTCCTTCTAACCCAGATGAGGTCCGTCACCGTCGTCGAGATGATGGATACCGTGGGCGAGGACCTTGTGTTAAAGGCAGTTATGAAGGACGCTTTCTTGAATGCGTTATATGATGGTGGGGTCAAAGTCTTGACGGGCACGAAGGTTGAACGATTCACGCAGGACGGCGCGGTTTGTTCGACTCCTGCTGGGGAGGCCGTGCTTTCCGGATTTGACATGGTCGTTCTGGCCGTTGGGTCACAACCTTACAATCCTTTGCAAAGCGAGCTTGACGGCAAGGTTTCGGAAATATATGTCATTGGCGACGCTTTTGAAGCGGGGCGCATTAGGGATGCGGTCCATGAGGGAGCGGACGTCGCGCTAAAGATATGAGGGATTGCTTTTAGTAGGGTGCTGAGTTATTGGGTGTGAGCCACGCGAAAGACCCTTCGCTGCGCTCTGGACGATAAGGCAGTAAGCGCTCAGGATGACAAGGCATTAAGCGCTCTGAATGACAAGGCATTAAGCACTCAGGATGACAAGGCAATAAGCACGCTGAATGACAAGGATTAGATCCTTCGCTGCGCTCTGGACGATAAGCTGCAGAGATAACTGTCATTCAAAGAGAGAGCCATTTTGATAGCGTTTGTATGACATCGTCAAAATCGATTGGCTTGCCAATATGGCCGTCCATGCCCGCGTCTATGCATTTTTCCACGTCTTCCCTGAACACGTTCGCGGTCATGGCGATGATCGGCACGGTTTTCGCTGTGGGATTTTCCAACGCTCGGATGCGCCGCGTCGCTTCAAAGCCGTCCATCTCAGGCATCTGAATGTCCATCAATATCAAGTCATAGCGTTCGTGGTTCTCGCAATACATCTCGAATGCTTCTATGCCGTTGACCGCACAGTCAATTTTGACGTTCGTCGGTTCGAGCAGCGTGGCAACGATTTCCCGGTTTATGTCAATATCTTCCGCCAGTAGTATGCTTTTGCCTGCAAAGTCGGTTTTGTTTGCAGATGGTATGCCGTGGGGGGCGGCCTCGTTCGCGGGCTGGTAGTATGGCAAGCTCGTTTCTGACACGTATGAGGCGGCTTGCGCGGAAGCAACGCCTGGGGCGGCTTGCGCGGCAGCAACGCTTGGGGCGGCTTGCGCGGCAGCAACGCTTGGGGCGATCTGCGCGGCGGCGGCGACAGGGGCGGCTTGCGCGGCGGCAGTGCCGGGGATGATCTGCGCGGCAGCGGCGCCAGGGGCGGCTTGCGTGGCAACAACGCCGGGAGCAGCTTGCCCGGCAATATCGGCGACGACCCGTAAACCGACAACAAATGAAAACGTTGAGCCTTTCCCGAGCTCCGATTCGACCCAGATGCGTCCGTTCATCATCTCGACGATGCTCTTTGAAATCGCCAAGCCCAAACCAGTCCCGCCGAATTTCCGTGCAGTGCTGCTCTCGGCTTGCTGGAACGAGCGGAATAACACTGCCTGCTGCTCTGGGCTGATGCCTATCCCGGTATCGGTGACATCAACTTGAATGTCGCATGTGTTTTCCTCTGTGCATAATAAGTGCATGGATAGCGTGATCGTACCTTCTTCGGGAGTGAACTTGACCGAGTTCCCCAGCAGGTTCGTTATGACCTGCGCTATCCGCTGGTCGTCGCCATACAAGGTTTTTGGGATGCTTTCGTCGATGATTGACGAAAAGCGGATCCTTTTCTCGTCAAACCGAAAGCTTGTGACATTCGCAACTCTTTGGAGCAGCTTCTCGAAACTGAACATGACCGGAGAGAGCTCCAGCTTTCCCGCTTCAATCTTTGACATGTCCAAAATATCGTTTATTATGCCGAGCAGATGGGTCGATGCGTCCTCTATCTTCAGAAAGCAGTAATCTTTACGCTCGATGTCCGATGCATTCTTGCCTATGCTGGTCATGCCGATGATCGCGTTCATCGGCGTGCGGATTTCGTGGCTCATATTTGCAAGGAACGTCGTTTTGGCAATGCTCGCCAGATTCGCGGCCTCCAACGCGTTATTGATCTCCGTTATGTCATTGAACAGCGCCATGATTCCTGTGCTGACGCCGTCTTCGTTAGTCATTGGCGTGATAATGATTGAGAAGGCTCGTGGTTCTCCAACGAGCATGAAGTCCAGCTCTTCCTCTATGGACACGGTGCATTTGCAGTCGACCGCGCGGTTGAGGGCCTCTGTGAATTTTTCCAGATCGCTTCCGGGGATAAGCGGCTCCAGAACTTCGCGATAGTGCCTGCCGTTTATGAGCCCGAAGTTGGCGATCCCCGCGTCGTGTATGAATTTGTCGGACGCGTATGAAAATCGGCCGTCGATATCAAGCAGCAGCAGGATGTTTGTAGTATTCTCCAAGATTAGCTTGAAATATTGGATTTCTTTTTCGAGCGACGTGTTCATGATGGATTCGACCCTGTTTTGCGCAAGGCTGACCTGCTTCGCTCTCGTCAGATTTAGTTCTGTAAGAGCGAGCTTCCTTCTCAGGCTACGTATTTCTTTTTGCAGGTCATCAACCGAAAGGTCAAAGCTATCCAATATACTATCCGCCTATCAGCTCAATTTATTTTACAAAATACATTGGTGTAGTTGTGGTAGAAGTTTCTCAGCTTTCCGTCGGCGTCCGGTAGAGGACATATCTCGCCGCCGCTGCAAGCAAAGTGGTATGGCGCGCCTCCGGCCGTCTCGCGCATCATCTCCGCTTCGGCTGAATAATCTGCGCCCAACGAGAGATATCTTGCCATGCACGAGTAGCTCAGCACAAGGCTGTCTTTGTCCGCGAGCGGCCTCAATGAGCTTTCCGTGGTCGACAGGACATCCTCAAAATCGACGCGTCCTATCGCCAGAGTCGCACCCTCCGGCATAGCTCCGCCACAGAAAGCATATCCCTCGTCGGTCAATCCGAAGACCGCCCGGGCGACGGGTTTTGTGCCGTCTTGATGATCGACGACAAGGGGGACAATGCCCAAACCAGTTGCCAGTTCCTGTTTTGTCAGGCCGATTTCCTCCAGGTATTCGAGCGCGGTCTTCCCATTGACCTCGATCAGGATGTTGCCGTTGGAAGCTGTAATGATCGCCTTTTGTTTCCTGACTTTGTCCTCATTGAGCGCGGCGACCTCGTATGTCACGTGCGGCTCTCCGTATATGGCGCAGAGTATCGCCGCTTCCCGGAATGCCACGCCATTATATATTGTTTTTGCCGTTGAATAGTCCATTGTGTGGTCGACGGCCGCAGTGCCGAACAAGGGCACGCCGCCGGTTACCTTTTCTATCGATGCCATGATCATGTCGCCGCTGACCTCGGTCATCATGGGGAAGTAGCTGAGCATCATTGCCGGCATCGTTTTATTTTTCTGCAGAAAATCTGATAGAGCTTTGCTGTCCGCGCCTTTGGCATTATTATCGATGGGGATCATCGCCGCCTCGAACCTGCAGTCGTCGCTCGTCAATACTGTTATTGTGAAAATTATCTGGTCGATTTCCGTTCCGACCGCGCCAAGGCAGGTTGTCGCGCCTATGCAGTCAAACGGCAAGGCTTCGCAAATCTCTTTAAGCACTCCGGTTTCGTCGAAGTCCGAAAAGCATGATATGATGCCGATGGAGTTGGCCAATAGGTGGTTTTCCAAGTCGAGCCCTGCTGTGATTTCGGCGACGGCCGCTCTTGCGTCG
The DNA here is from genome assembly GCA_009776905.1 of Oscillospiraceae bacterium. GTDB lineage: Bacteria > Bacillota > Clostridia > Oscillospirales > Oscillospiraceae > WRMH01. The sequence goes on along the minus strand of WRMX01000104.1, from coordinate 164 downwards.
TCGGCCTCGCGCGTGGCTGCACAAATTGACTTTATCATTTGATAGCCCCCCAATAGTTAGAAAAATACTATGAATTCCACATTACTTTCGACAAGATTATTGACATTTGTTATTATAACAACAGTTACGCTTCTTTTGCAATATTTTCATGGTATCTTTTTTCT
>WRMX01000103.1 GCA_009776905.1 Oscillospiraceae bacterium | reverse complement strand
GGCCGCAACCGCAGCCGCAGCCGCCCCGACCGCAACCGCAACCACCCCGGCCGCAGCCGCAGCCGCCCAGACCGCAGCCCCGACCGCAGCCGCAGCAACCGCAGCAACCACGGAGCAGCAGCCCATACCTCACGGTTNTAAGCGGCAGGTACAAAGGAAACAAATGGACGATCCAAGGCAACACGGACATCATTATCGGCAGATCGGTTAGGGATTGCAGCATAGTCCTCGATGACGTCAATATCAGCCGCGTGCACTGCATTATCCGATATGACAAAAGCAAAAACAGCTTCTACATCATGGACTCCTCCACAAACGGCACTTACGGTGAAAACGGGCAAAGATTCGCAACCGGCACTGTTTACAATATAGCTCCGAACAGCAAATTCTATTTAGCGACAAACGACTTTATGTTTATGGTGGGATTGATATAATGCGCAATAAAAAACAACGGGAAAGCCTCAACCATAAAAGAATAATCACGCTCAACCTTGCGCCGAGAACAGGCCCTATAAAGGTTGATGCAGCCGAGATTACGGTCCAGCCATCGTTTACGGCGCCGGTTCGTATCATCACGGCGGGTAATTCCGTGATTGGCACGCGCGACTACCAGCAAGATGCGTTGTATGTATCCGATTCGGTCAACGCACAGCTTGGAGAGGAAATAAAAGCATATGGAATTCTTTGCGACGGAATGGGAGGGATGCAAAGCGGTGAGGAAACAAGCAACCTAGTTGTGACTGAGATGAGGAACGAGCTCGAGGCGCTGAAAAGCGACCGCAATATCGCCGAATTCATGAACGAAATGATGTTTAAACTGGATGCGATGGTCGTAAAAGCCTATGGAGCGGGCGTAGCAGGAACGACAGTAGTAACTGCTGTTATATTCGGCAACAAACTCTATTGGGGAGCGGTTGGGGACAGCCGGATATACCTCATACGGCGCAGCGAGATCGAGCAAGTCACCAGGGACCATAATTATTATCTATACTTGAAGGAGGATGTGGAAAAACGAAAAATCACGCAGCAAGAGGCCGACACCCATCCGATGAGGGAAGCGCTGGTCAGTTTTGTAGGCTCCGGGAATATAGAACTCATCGACGCGAACGCAAAACCGTTTGAACTGCTTGATGGAGATATCGTGCTATTATGCAGCGACGGGCTTACGAAATCCCTCACAAATGATGAAATAAGAAGATTGGTCTCGACACACAAGGAAAACCTTACCATGGCTGCCGGCTCTTTGACAGAACGCGCAATCAACATTGACATGGGGCCAAAAGATAACACTTCGGTGATCTTGATACAATATTTAGAAGATAAAAGGAGAGATTAACATGACGCTTACCCGATGCAACAATGGCCATTTCTACGATGAGGACAAATTCAACCAGTGTCCCCATTGCGAAAGCGCCGGCCGGAACAGCGACAATACTGTCGCGATGAACCGGAACAATAACGTTACTGTTGGATTGACTCAAAACGACCTGCAGGATACTGCTACCGCGCAGCTCGGACAGTCGCCGGGCGCCTCATTGAGCGGTGCCGTCCAAGACGTGATCAACAGCGGAATGACGGTTCCTTCCGGCAACGAAGGAGTAACGGTCAGCTACTACAACAGAGCAATCGGCACCGAACCATGCGTCGGATGGTTGGTGTGCGTGGAAGGGAACCATCTGGGAGAGGACTTCAGGCTGAAATCCGGGCGCAATTTCATCGGCAGGGCCACCGGCATGGACGTGGTTTTGTCAGGCGACAATACAGTTTCACGCGAAAAGCACGCAATCGTGCTATATGATCCCGAAAACCACCAATTCCTTGTCCAACCGGGCGATGCGAGGGAGCTTTGCTACTTGAACGACAAGCTGGTTTTGAGCTCGATGGAGCTGAGGATCAACGACATTCTGAAAGTCGGCGCGACAAGACTCATGTTCTTCCCCTGCTGCACAGACGTTTTCCATTGGGGAATGGTGGAAAAAATCGACGAATGAGGCTATCTTCCCGATAGCAGCATGAACGAAAATTAATGAAAAGTGAGGAGATTCTCAAATGCCGTATAACTTCTTTTATAGCAACCCACTGGAAGATTTGTTCGATTCCATATCGAGCGGTCTAAATGGCATAGTCAGCGGTTCGCTGTTCCTGTTCATATCAATGGTCATCATTTTAATCCTTGTTTTTGCGATTGTATATTTTCTGCGCGGGTATTCCGTCCTGTCAATCGGGCGCAAAGTCGGAATATCGGAAGAGTTTGGCTGGATGGCGTTCGTACCGTTTGCCCAGGCAGCATACAGGCAAAGAATACTCGGTGAACCTGACTGGAAGCTCCTGTATTGGACGGACAACTTGTTTTATGCCTTGACGTTTTTCCTGTTCTTCCTTTTCCTCGGGACGCCGTTCCTCGCATCCTTGCTCATTTTCGCGCTGTTGTATTTGGGCATTGGGCGCCTCGCGACACTGTTCGTCTGGTTTGTGATGACAGTATTTTTCCTGTCGATACCCGGTATCCAGGCCGGATATGTCATCTACACAGTCGTTGTGTTCCTCTATCTGGCAGGCTCGTTCGGATACAGGTTCGTATATACAAAGAGGCTCTACAGATTATTCAACATTAACCCGCTTTTTGCCATGCATATATTCGTACCCTTCGGCGGAGTCGTCGGCCTCATATTCGATTATATGATAGCGTTCTCCGGCCACTATGTGCCGACGGGCGCGCAGCAAGGCGGCCGCGCGCGCGTGCAGAGCGGCGGATACGGCCAGCAGCCGGGCGGATATGGACAGCAACCCGGCGGATACGGCCAGCAACCGGGCGCTTATGGCCAACAGCCGGGCGGATATGGCGGCGGATATGGCCGCGGCAGCATCGTCGGCGTTTCGGGAATGTATAGGGGCACAACAATTGATATCCCTGTCGGCGAGGAGATCGTCATTGGCCGCGATTCGCTCATGGCACATATCATCATCGACCAAGATGCGGATAGGATAAGCAGGAAGCATTGCGGCATCAGATTTAATCCCAACGATGGGATGTACAGCGTCATCGATTATTCGACGAATGGCACGTTCAGGGAGGATGGCAGCCGTCTGCTGTCCAATGTGCCGGTTTCCATGCCGAGCGGCACCGTGATCATCATCGGAAGCCGCAACACCAGCTTCCGCCTCGGCTGACCGCATCCCGCATCATAAGGGGCGGAGCAAGCATGGTCTTGACCATCGGCCGTCCGCATCGCTTGGATGCTGTATTCCATTATTGTATTGGGGGCAACAAACTTGAAACAATCACTTATCAAGCTTAGGTGGTGCGCGCTCGGAATCTATGCAATCGTATTCCTGACCACGTTTTTCGTACCATATGCCCAATACACAGATGGGTTGACATCATACTTCGGCGGCGGATACCGAAACATGAACTTTTCGTTGCTCGATTTCATCACCAACACTCCGGTATATAACGGCGGGATAGCAGCAGCAGGCATCGTGATGATCATCGTGGTGTTAGCAGCATGTTTGTTGGCAGGCGTCAGCGGGGCAAAGTCGCTCAGCGACAGAGCTCCGGGGCGCCTCGCCCTTGCCGCCGCAGTCATGGGCTTCCTCTCCGTGCTAATGCATATAATCATATATTCACGNATGGGGGGATTTTTGGGNGGCTTTCTCGGAGGAGCNTTCGGATATTCCGTAGGTTATGGGTTCTATCTCAATCTGTGCTTGCTGGTGGTGGCAACGGTTCTGGTCTCCTGCCTGTCCGCAATGTCGTCAAAAACGGCAGTCGTGCGAACGGCGCCTGACTCCGGCCGCGTCCTTGCCGCAATGTCCGCGCCGGGCCAGGAAGCGAGCGGAGTCATAGTGGGGAAAGCCGGAATGTACCGATATGCCACGTTCAAGATCAGAGACGGAGAAGAATTCATAATCGGCCGTGACGCGGCTATGGCGCACATCGTTGTGGACACCGGCGCGGAAAAAGTAAGCCGCAAGCATTGCAGCATAGTCTATGACGGCCGGCGCCGGCAATATATCGTCACGGATCATTCGAGCAACGGGACATATACGGAGGACGGCGCGCGGCTGGAGAGCATGGTGATGAAGACGCTTCCATGCGGCACGACGATTCACCTCGGCAACAGCAAAAATAGTTTCCTATTAAATTAAATAACCCATTTGAACACCCGCCCGCAGGGGACGATGCCCGCATCGGCCCACCGGGGATACCTATTGAATTAAACGAAGAGAGTGAGCAGCATGCAAATTAGATGCGAAAACTGTTTTGAACAATATGACGACAGCTATGGCGTGTGCCACCATTGCGGCTATGTGCACGGCACCCCCGCTAAGGAACTGAATCACCTATACCCCGGCACGGTCCTCAATGGCCGCTACATCGTCGGACAAGTCCTCGGATTCGGCGGATTTGGCATCACGTACAAAGTATGGGACCAACGCCTCGGCACGGTGCTTGCTATCAAGGAATACTACCCGAGCGGTCTTGTCAACAGGGTTCCCGGGACGATGGATGTAATACTCTTCACCAGCAACCGCCGCGAAGAATACAGGCACGGAATGACAAGGTTTCTCGACGAAGCCAGAAGCATGGCAAAATTCAGTTCGCATAAGAGCATAATCAACGTTTTTGACTTTTTTGAAGAAAACGACACGGCATATATCGTCATGGAATACCTCGAAGGAACGACGTTGAGCGCGTTCCTCAAAACTAACCGCCTAGACCTTGCCAACAGCATATCGCTCATATTGCACGTATGCGAAGCGCTCAGGGACATACACGCCGTCGGCATTGTCCATAGAGACGTCAGCCCTGACAATATTTTCCTATGCACGAACGGGCTCATCAAGCTCATCGACTTCGGCGCCGCGCGGTTTTATGCCGATGAAGAACGGCAACTGACGATCATATTAAAACCGGGATATGCGCCCCCCGAACAATATGAAAGAGTCAACGTCCAGGGCCCGTGGACAGACATATACGCATTGGGCGCGACGCTTTATGTCATGATCACAGGCACGAAACCGGAAGAATCGACAAACAGAAGAGTCTCCGACACACTAGCCTCGCCGATGGAGCTCGACAGCAGCATCCCCGAAAACATCAGCAACACAATTATGAAAGCGATGGCAATCGACAAGCATTTGCGGTTTACATCGGTTGCAGACTTTGAAAAAGCGCTCAATAACGAAAAAAAGGTCCTACCTGTCGCAAAGGAAAAAAAGATAAGGAAGCGCAGGAGGATATCCACCGTCACGGCATCCGCGCTCATAATAATCATATCAGCGGTCGTGCTATATTTGTCGATAAGGCCCGACCCTGCGCCGAATGCAAATATAACTATATGGTATTCGCTGACGGGCGACGCGGAAATGGATGAAGCGAAAATCACCGCATATGCGGCGATTACAGATGAATTTGTCAAAAATTACCCTGATGTGGGTATAACGATAACAACATTCCCAAAAGATGAATACTCGGCAAAAATCAACGAAGCGATCATAAACGGAGCCGCGCCGACGCTTTTTGAGTCGACAGGGATAAACAGCGCTGTGCTGGCGAACACGACGGATTTGAGCAGCATCGTCAAGCAGCTCAACACCAGCCAATATAAAGAACTGCAGCCATGCAACTTTTATGATCGATACGCTGCGTATTTTCCGAACAAGAACCAGATGCCGCTCGGTTTCACGGCGCCGGTGCTATATATAAACACCACGCTCATTGATTATGGGGACAGCGGCGTGCAAGACATCAGCGCTTTGGCGGCGCAGGAAATTGTCCTGAATAATTCGGATTTGCAGGCATTTTTGGCTGCATACGAGAACGCTGCGTATATGGTTGAAGCGGATGCGAAAACAGTATTCACGACCGGAGGCGCGGAAGTCTATTTTTCAGACGCGACGGAGTACTTTGACATCCAGGAAGCGATGCCGGGCAGGTATAAGCTACTGCGCGTGGACAGCGATTATGTGATGGGCGAGTTTCGCAACTTATGGAGCATAGGGCTTTGCTCGAGCGACCAAAAATACGCTGCCGAGAAGCTCATATTGTTCATGCTGAGCGATTATGCGCAGGAGTTCATTTATATAAGGAACAGGAGCCAAGCGCTCCCGATCAACAGCAACACGCTCGATCTTTATAGCAATATTTATAATGATTTCAATGGGTTTTTCGTGAATATAGAGAACTACAGCTTCCCCACCACTCGCTAAAAAAGCCCGCGCCCGCCCCAATCCGTATCATTCTGAGCGCAGCGAAGAATCTTCACCACCGCACCTGCTCACACGCGCATAGTTGTTAATTGATCAGGAGGACTCTGTAATGTCAAAATTATGTTTAGGATGTATGGAATCCTACAGCGAAGAATTTAATATATGCCCGTTATGCGGATTCCAAGAGGGCGCAAAAGCAACTGAAGTCCTGCACATGGAACCGGGCAACATATTGCAAGGACGATATATCGTCGGGAAAGTGCTGGGATTCGGCGGCTTCGGCGTCACATATATCGGATGGGACGCTCTCCTGGAACAAAAAGTGGCGATAAAAGAATATCTGCCCAGCGAGTTTTCGACGCGTATTCCCGGCCAGACACAGGTGACTGTGTTCAACGGGGACAAAGCCGAACAATATGTTGAAGGGCTGAGAAAGTTTGTGGACGAAGCGCAACGGCTCGCAAAGTTCCACAGCCTCGACGGCATCGTCAGAATATTTGACAGCTTCGCAGACAACAACACAGCATATATCGTAATGGAGTGCCTCGAGGGCGAAACGCTGGCGGAGTGCCTCAAACGCAGGGGGACCATACCGCCCGCCGAAGCCATCGAATTGCTGATGCCCGTCGTGAAATCGTTGCGGGCAGTGCATGAGCTGGGAATCATCCACAGGGACATCGCGCCTGACAATATTTTTCTGACATCGGACGGGCAAGCCAAGCTGATCGACTTTGGAGCGGCGAGGTTCGCAACGACATCCCTCAGCCGAAGCCTGACTGTAATAATAAAACCCGGATATTCGCCCGAAGAACAATATCGTAGCAAGGGCGACCAAGGCCCGTATACCGATGTTTACGCAGTCGGCGCGACATTATACCGCATGATAACAGGCGCCGTGCCTCCGGATGCCTTGGAACGGCGCGCATATTTTGAAAGCAAGCGGAAGGACGTCTTGAGGCCGCTTTCCGCGTATTATAAAGACATTACGGACGACCAGGAAACAGCAATACTAAACGCGCTCAATGTCCGTATTGAGGACAGAACCCCGGACATGGCCTCGCTGGAAATCGAACTCTCGGGAGAGGGGGACATCGCAAGGCGCCAAGGCAGAATCGGCAAAATCGACGTGCTCAAATGGCCGATATGGGCAAAGATCGCGACGATGACGGCAATGTTGGCGGTCGTCGTCATCGGGGCGCTGTTCGCGGCGGGGGTAATAAAGTTTGAGCCCGCCCTGCCTGCAATGGCGCAGATACCGGAAGATATGAGCCTTGTGCCATCGATCATCAATAATGAGATAGATGAAGCCGAGCAGCGGCTGTCCGAAGTCCTCTTGTGGCAATCAATCGTCGGCAAGGAATACTCCAGCGACATCCCCGTAAACAGGGTGTTGACGCAGGCGATCAGCGCAGGATCGGTCGTATATAAAAACACGACCATCGACATCGTCGTCAGCGGAGGCGCAGAGACCAGGACTGTCCCCAATGTGGAAGGATGGGATATAAACGATGCGAGGCAGATCTTGGAAGATCTCGGATTTGACGTGCAGATAGACTATGTTGAGAGCCAGTTCATCGCAAAGGACTCCGTGGTGTCACAAAGCGTCGCGGGCAATGAAGAGTACGAGCTTGGCGCGAGCATCACGCTCATGGTGTCACTAGGCGCGGATATTGAGCAGGTGATGAGCACGGTGCCGAAACTGGTCGGGCTTAGTTATGAAGATGCGATGCAGGCGGCAAGGAATGCGGGGTTCGTCGTGAGAATATCATCAAGCGAGTATAGCGGCATATATGATGAAAATATTGTCATGGAACAGAGCGTCGCTGCGGGCACTAGCATGATGAGCGGAGAAACGATCGAGCTGACGGTGTCCCTCGGCATTCAGCAGATCAGAGTCCCTGATGTCGTATATATGACCGAAACGAATGCGAGCATCAAGCTGGCATCTATGGGGCTGAAAGTCGAAGTGGAGGAATATCAGGGTGATACAACAGTCGCAAGCGGCGTCGTCGCCGAGCAGGATCCGCTCAAGGATACGATGGTCGGCCCCGGAGACACGGTCACATTATATGTGAGCGGTGGAAGCGAGAAGTTTCAGATGCCCCCAGTTATAGGGATGAGCGAAGCTGATGCCCGCAATGCACTGCAGAATCTCGGATTAGTTGTGGCATCCAGCCGCGCAGAGAGCACGACAGTCGCCGAGGGCATGGTCATAAGCCAGAGCATAGCCGCGAACACGGAAGTCAGTAGAGGGACGGAAGTGGGCATCGTCGTCAGCAGCGGAAGCGGCAACTCGCAAAACACGGCGGTCGTGCCGAACGTTAGGGGGCAGAGCGAGACAGACGCGAGAAACACGCTCGCTGATCGGGAGTTCAAAGTCAACGTAAACAGGACATATAATGATAATGTTGCAAAAGACTACGTAATCTCGCAAAACCCCGCCGCAAACACGACGCAAGCAAAGGGCTCGACGGTCGTCATCAATGTGAGCGACGGCCCCGCGCCGATATCTGTGCCGAACGTCGTCAACAGGACGCGCTCGTCTGCAGAGAGCACCATAAGGAACGCGGGGCTCAACGTGAGCGTCAGCAACACGGAGGTGTTCAGCGATTCCGTTCCGGCAGGAAGCGTCGTAACGCAATCGCCGGCAGCGGGCGCATCGGCTAAAAAAGGAGACACAGTGACCTTGACCATCAGCAAGGGCAAGGAAACGGTCACAATCCCCGATGTCCGCAACCAAAGCAGAACTTCGGCGACGAATACGCTCAGGAATCTTGGGCTGAATGTCGATTATCGGGAAGATAATGACGACAACGTCGCAGCAGATAATGTCATTTCGCAATCGCCGACAGCAGGCTCTGCGGTGGCCAAGGGAGACAGGGTCGTATTGACGATCAGTCTTGGCAAGCGCGACACGGGCCCGAAGCTGCCGACAGACATAACACTGTCGCCGTCATATATGACTCTGTCGGAAGGCGGCTCGCAGCAGATCAACGCGACCGTGCTGCCGCAAGATGCGACGGACAAAACCATACGCTGGGAATCGAGCGACCCGAGCGTAGCGAGCGTGAATGCAAACGGACTCGTCACTGCCAATAGCCCGGGGTCAGCGTCGATCACAGCGACGGCGGTTGCAGGCAATGTATCAAGGTCTTGCAATGTGACGGTGGAGAAGAAAGCGATCAGAAGGCTTGAAGTATCGTCCATGCCTTCCAAGCGCGAATACACAGCGGGCGAGACACTGAGCATAAGCGGGCTGTCGCTGAAGGTCACATATGCCGACAACTCCACAGAGGTCGTTTCGAGCGACATCACGACGAATCCCGCGAACGGCGCGGCGCTCGTAAACAACGGATCATCAGCCATCCAGGTCTACATCGACGTGACATATGGCGGGTATTCTCAAAGGCAGTTATTCACCGTGACGGTTTATCCGCTGGCAATCACGGGAGTCACGGTGTCGCCATATACGATCACGCTCAATGTCAACGAAACGGAGACCATTACGGCGACGGTGCTGCCCACGGACGCTAAGGACACGAGCGTCATGTGGTCGTCTAGCAACACGAGCGTGGCGACTGTGTCTTCCGACGGCGTAGTTACGGCGAAGTCGCCGGGGCAGACGATCATCACTGCCGCGGCCAATGCGGACAAAACGAAGGTCGGCATATGCACCGTCACCGTCAACACCTCGTCAATAACCGGCGTGGCGGTGACCCCTGCGAACCTTTTGTTGAAGATCAACGAGACGGGGCAGCTGACGGCGACGGTGTCTCCGACGAACGCCTCTGACAAGACGGTCACTTGGACATCAAGCAACACGAGCATTGCAACGGTGTCGTCAGGCGGGCTTGTGACGGCGAGGGCGGCCGGGACGGTGATGATCACGGCGGTGAGCAACGTAGACTCCACAAAAGTCGGCATTTGCAACGTAACGGTCGCGCAGAATGTCACGCTGACGGGCCTCAGCGTTGGGACGACAAAGACGACGTACAATCAAGGTGAAGCCTTCAACCAAGGCACGGTGTTGATCAACGCAACATACAGTGACGGCTCGACGAAGAGCATACCTCCATCTTCATGCTCTTTCAGCGGGTTCAATAGTTCAACTCCGGGAACAAAGACTATAACAGTCTCGTATGCTGAGGGCGGCGTCACAAGGACGGCGACGTTTAATGTGGAAGTCTTGGCAGAAGTAATTATTGACCCGGTTTATCCACCGCCTGATCCCGAGGAGCCGTAGATCATGCCATAGTTACAACCACCCGCCTAGTGCTTCGCATTTCAAATAACTGGACCAAAATCGCGCTGGGTTTTTTCGCAAGACAAGGCGCGAAGAGGGCGAATACCCATTGGTATTTAACCGATGA
>WRMX01000102.1 GCA_009776905.1 Oscillospiraceae bacterium | reverse complement strand
TGCGGCACGAGCATATACAACACCATGAATGATGAAGTCAAATCAGGATCGATCGCATATCAGCTCGGGCGGCCGACCCACTATGTTTTTTACCAGTTTGCCAATTCTATGGGGCAGGTGCTCTTGAATCTCGTGAGCTTTGGGTTGCTGGCGGTGGCGCTCGGGTATGTTTTCGTAGGCCCTTTGACAACATTTTCGTGGGCGGGGCTGCCTCTTGTGGCATTATCGGTCGTGCTGAGCATTGTGTTGAATTTCTTTGTTTTGATGCTCATCGGGCTGTCCGCATTTGTGATGGAGGACAATTTCGCGATGTATCTAATATACCAAAAGACTGCGTTCATGCTGGGGATGTTTTTGCCGGTGGAGTTTTTGCCGGAGGGGATGCAGGCTGTTGCGAAGAGTCTTCCGTTTTCATATGTTTATTGGGCGCCCGCGAAGCTATTCGTGGATTTCTCGCCCGCGCTATGTTTGGAGCTGATCCCGCGCCAGGCGATGTGGGCGTTTTGCGCCGTCGTTGCGACGCTTGTCAGTTATCGTTTTTGCATTCGCAGGTTGCAGGTAAATGGAGGGTGAGGGGTGCGCAGAAAGGGATGTGTTAATTTGAAAAAGCATTTAAAGATATTTGCGTGCTACTTTAAGCTGAACTTTGCTTCGGCTTTGGAATATAGGGCGAGTTTTTTCAGCCAGGCGTTCGGAATGGCTTTGAGTAACAGCTCATTCATATTTTTCTGGTGGGTGGCATTTGGGCAGATCGGCGGCAGGATAGCGGACTATACCTTTGACGACGTGCTGTTCATATGGGCCGTGACGAGCACGGGCTATGGGCTGTCGACGGTTGTTTTCGCAAACGCATCCAGGATTACGCAGCTTATAGTGACAGGCGAGCTCGACACGTTTTTGCTGCAGCCGTGCAATATCCTGCTCAACGTGCTTTGCGCCAGAACGAGTCTGGCAGCTTATGGAGACTTTATCTACGGTTTCGTCATAATGTTCATATTTTACGCCGGGAACGGCGCGGCATGGTTGTGGTTCTTTTTTGGCGTGGTGCTCTATGGGCTGATTTTGACCGCGATTGTCCTGACCGCGCATACGCTCAGTTTCTATTTGGGTGATGCGACCGTGATCGGCGGAATGGCGACTGAGTTTGCCATCAACTTTTCTCTTTATCCGGAGAAGATTTATGCTCCTGCCGTGCGTGCGGTCATGTACAGCCTTATCCCTGTCGCCGTTGCGGTACATTTGCCGTTGCGGTTGCTTGGGGGGTTTTCCGCTGTTCAGTTGCTTGCGGCGGTGGGCGGCGCGGGGTTGTATTGCGTTTTGGCGTGCCGGTTTTTTTATCTTGGGTTGAAGCGGTATGAGTCGGGGAATGCGATTGTCACGCGGCTGTAATGGTGGTTTGAGGCGATCAGATGTCCATTGCTATTTGGTGGGCGGCGCTTGTCGCCTCATATACGTTTTTCACGGACAGGCAATCGCCGACCTGGTGGAACGCGGGCGCGCAGAAGCGCAGCGGCTCTGCGGCATCGCGCATGGGAACCATGCCCAGGGCGTTAATGACCGTATCGGCCTCGAACAGTTTCTTGCCGTCAGGACCCTCTCCTACGACGCCTTTTTCGTCGATTTCAACGACTTTTGTCCCGAATGCCGTGTTTATGCCGAGCGCGTCGATTTCAATGCCGATGGCCATGCCGTGCAGGAAGTTATATCCGATGTTGTAGCTTTGCATCATCTCGACGATCGTGACATCATGGCCAAGGCTGCCAAGGTAGATCGCAAGCTCGGCGCCGACCAGGCCTCCGCCGAGAATGACTGCTTTTTTGCCGACCTTTTCGGGAGACTTATATACATCGACCGCTCCGATGACGTTCGCGCCGGTTATTCCCTTTATATCGGGGATCAGCGGAGTTGACCCAAGGGCAGCGATAATTACATCGGGCGCAAGCTCGGCTGCCAGCTCGGGCGTCGCTTCGGTGTTAAGCAGGACCTTGATGCGCCGGTTTGCAATTTTTTTCGCTTGCTGGTCGAGATATTCGCCCAAGTGCTTTTTGAACGGAACCTTGTCCTCGCAGAGCAGAACCCCGCCGAGACGTGATGATTTTTCGCAGAGGATGACCTCGTGCCCGCGGTCCGCGCAGGTAATGGCCGCTTCCATTCCGGCGATGCCTCCGCCCGCGACCAGAACCTTTTTCGGGGACGTATCGGGAGGGGCGAACTTCCGCTCGGAGGCGTTTTCAATTTCTGTATTGAGCGCGCAGACGATTTGGCCGCGCCTGATCAGGCTGGAGAAGCATGTGAGGCAGCGCATGCAGTGGACTATTTCATCATCGCGTCCTTCGCGCGCTTTATTGGGCAGGTCGGGGTCGCATAATATGCCGCGCCCCATTTCCACGACGTCGGCCTTGCCGGATGCGATGATCTCTTCGAGCAGGGCGGGGTTTGAAAGCGCGCCGACCGTGGCGACTTTTGATATTTTGACGTGCTTTTTGACCTCTGCGGCATATTTGACGTTGACTCCGTCCTCAAGGAACATTGACGGGTGCGTCACCGTGAACACGCGCGCGTCTTCATGGGAGCCTGCGGACACGTGGATGAGGTCGACGATACCGTCAAGCGCTTCGGCGATTTGGCAGCCGTATTCGATGCCATATCCGCCTTCGTATACTTCGCTGCCCGATATTCGCATCTCGATCGGGAAGCCGGGGCCGACTGCCTCGCGCACTGCTCTTACAATCTCGAGCGGGAAGCGCATCCTGTTTTCAAAGGTCCCGCCGTATTCGTCCGTGCGGTGGTTAAGCGTTGGCGACATGAACTGATGTATCAGGAATCCGTGCGCACCATGCAGCATGATCATGCCGAATCCATATTCCTTGACTTGCCTGGCGGCGCTGACGTGCTTTGCTATTATTTCGTCCATTTTGTCGCGGGTGAGGCCGGTGACTTTGACTGGCGGGCCTCCGAACGGGCCGCTCACGAGTTCGTCCTGCGGGCCGTAGATTTCGACCCCGTCGATCACTGTTGCGGCCGAGCCTGTGTGGAACATCTCGATGGTGGCAACCGCGCCGTGGCGGTCGATCATGCGCGAGAGCCTGTTCATCGTGGGCATGATCCCGGGGGTGTCGAGCGCGAGGCTGTATCCGCCGTGCATGGAGTGCCTGCCGTCGACTATCGCGTCGCCGACGCAGACGGACGCCGCGCCTCCTCGTGCCTTGCGTTCGTAGAAGCTCATGGTTTCGTTGATTGGCCGGTGGTTTGTGTCTGCATAGAAGACGCCGGTGGGGGAGGCGAAGATTCTGTTGCGGAACAGGGTGTCTCCGAGTTTTATCGGGCTGAATAGGTGGGGGTATTTGCATTTGTACATGGTTGTCCGCTCCTTTGTTTTTTGTTTTCATTATAATGTATTGATGGCGCGATGTAAATATGGCAAGTGTGAAACAAACGATTGTGTGAAACAAACGATTATAGACAGATGCGTATTTCTATGGTATATTGTTTTCAGTTGCAATCGTCGATGGCATAAAAAGAGGTTGTTGGTCATATTGACCGGCAGCCTCTTTTTTGGGCTTTGCGCTTGCAATGCGCGCTTTTTCAATGGTTTGACTGTTATTGTTCAATATGGTATTATTTGGTACCTAAGCGCTTCGCAGCACTAATAAATAGTAAGATGTTTTTCTGCGCTTAAGTACCAACGCAGCGCGAAGCGCGGCGCGCCGGTGCGGAGGCTAAAATTCGTAGGCCTGATTCATTCAGGCCGTATAGCGAATTTAGCCGGAGCGTGCGGCGTCCGGGTTGTGGGGGTGGAACCCCCACGTTGAATTCTTGAAATCTTTGAAAAGGAATGGTTTGTTATGGCAGTTTTTTTGGCGGGCGGCGCGGGTTTTATCGGCAGCCACATGCTTGTTGAGTTATTGGAGCGGGAATATGAGGTTGTCGTCGCAGACGATTTTTCAAACAGCACTCCTGAGGCCTTGATCAGGGTGAAGAGACTGACGGGGCGCGATTTTTTTCTATATAATTGCGATGTCAGGGACGGCAAGTCGCTTGATGAGATATTTGGGAAGCATAGGTTCGACTGCATCATTCATTTTGCAGGGTTTAAGGCGGCGGGCGAGAGCATGTCGGCGCCTCTGGCGTATTACTCGAACAATCTCAATGCTACGCTTTCGCTTTGCGAGGCAATGGAAAGGCATGGAGTCAAAAAGATGATTTTTTCATCATCTGCGTGCGTGTACAGCCCTGATAACCCCATGCCGCTTACTGAGGATTCAACCGTCGGCAATTGTCCGAACCCATATGGCTGGACCAAGCTGATGTCCGAGCAGATTTTGCGCGATGCAGCAGCGGCGAATCAGGATTGGTCCGTTGCGATTCTGCGCTATTTCAACCTTTTTGGAGCGCACGAAAGCGGGGAAATCGGCGACGATCCTGCGGGCATCCCGAGGAATTTGCCGCCGTTCATCGCGCAGACCGCCGTGGGGCGGCGCGACGTTCTGGAGATTTTTGGAGGCGATTACCCCACGCCTGACGGGTCGTGCGTCAGGGATTATATACACGTTGTCGATTTGGTGAAGGGGCATGTCGCTGCCATGGAGTATTGCAACGGGCATGTCGGGGTCGATGCGTTCAATCTTGGGACGGGCATGGGCACGAGCAATTTCGAGCTGGTAGCGGCGTTTGAAGAGGCGAACGGCGTTGTGGTTCCCGTGAAGGTTTCCACGAGGCGCGCCGGAGATGCGGCTGTGACTTATTGTTCTGCGGACAAGGCCGAGAGGGTGCTGGGATGGAAGGCCTCTAAGTCCGTTTTTGATGGCTGCCGCGACATGTGGCGTTGGCAGAGTAAGAATCCGAACGGGTATGGCGCTGGGTGATGGGCGATTGCAACCGAAATGGCACGCATGCGATTGCCTCGTGAATTGCAACAATGCAACGCGTGTTGCTGTGGAAGGCTGCTGCGGTTCATAGTTGCTGTGGAAGGTTGCCGCGGTTCATTTGACTGATTTCTGCGAATATGTTATTATCATGTCAGGCGCGGCGTTCGGGCCGGCCATCTTGATTATTCCGGTTTTTAATCCGGTTTCGGAGGTTATTAAACTTATAAAATGATTAATGCGATACGTAAAGCTATATTGAGGAATTCAGCGAAGAACCAGTCTGCTCCGTATATCATCCTGGTTCTGTTCGTATATGCGATGGTCGTGCCGGTGTATACTCTCATGTTTTTTGACCTGAAGGCGATGATCATTCGCTACTTGATGAGCTTTGCCATAGTCGCGATATATATCATCATCGAGCGGAGCAGGCTGAGCGTGAAAGCCACCGCGTTCCTTTCGCCGACACTCATCACGGCCGTGCTTGTTTATGGAGCGATTTATTTCAAAGGCGACGGGCTGCTGTTCTATTATGTTTGCGGCGTCGCCATTATTTCCCTTTCGTATTTTTCCACCGCAAGCCTTGCTTATCATATGGCCGCAAACTTTGTTATCATCGCGGGGGTGCTGTTCGGGTTCAGGATCAATCTGCTCGGAGAGGCGTATACGATGGTGTATAACATCATCTCTTTTGCGGCGGTCATGGGGCTGAATGTGCTCGCGTACTCGTTTTGCGCGTTTTGCGTCAAGACGCTCAATTCGTTGACAATGGCGAAAAACGAGGCGAATGACATCGCGCAGGAGCTTGTGATGGCATTGGAAAAGGCCCAGTCCGCGAGCAGGGCAAAGAGCGAGTTTTTGTCGAATATGAGCCATGAGATAAGGACGCCTATGAACGCCATCATCGGCATGGTGAGCATTGGCGAGTCGGCGGCCGACTTGGAGCGCAAGGACCACAGCTTCGCGAGGATCAAAGATGCGTCGCATCATCTGCTCGGCATCATCAATGATGTTTTGGATGTGTCGAAAATCGAGTCCGGGAAGTTTGAGCTGTCCGTTACTGAGTTTGATTTTGAGAAAATGTTGAAACGCATCGCGAATGTCATCAGTTATCGGGCGGATGAGAAGGAACAGGTTTTCACAGTTTATGTCGATAGGGAGATTCCGAGGATGATGGTCGGCGACGACCAGCATCTGGCGCAGGTGATCACGAATCTTTTGGGAAATGCCGTGAAATTTACCCCGGAGAAGGGGTCGATCAGCTTAAACACGTATTTTGTCGGGGAAGTGGATGGCGAATGCGAGCTTAAGATTTCGGTGACGGACACGGGCATCGGCATATCAAAGGAGCAGCAGGTCAATTTGTTCCAACCGTTCCAACAGGCGGAGAGCAGCATTTCACGCAGGTTCGGCGGGACGGGGCTTGGTTTGGCCATTTCCAAGAACATCGTGGAAATGATGGGCGGGGTTATCAGCGTCGAGTCGGAGCTTGGGAAGGGCTCCGTGTTTTCGTTCACCATCAAGATACGGCGCGGCGAGGACGTTGGACTGCTGCGCGAGGGGGGCGAGATCGATTGGGCGAATCTCCGCATGCTAGCCGTGGACGATGATGAGTATATTTTGGCCGATATGCAGGGGATCGCGAAAAAGTTCGGCGCGGTGTGCGACGTCGCTTCGAGCGGCAGGGAAGCGCTGGAGCTGATCGGCTATGAGTGTAAATATGATTATATTTTCGTTGATTGGAAGATGCCGGACCTCGACGGGATCGAATTGGCGGCTGAGCTGAAGAAGAGGCTGCCGGACGATTGCGAGTCCGTCGTCGTGATGATTTCGGCCGCCGACAGCAGCATCATCGCGCGTGAGGCGAATGAAGTCGGAATCAAGAAGCTTTTGCAAAAGCCGCTTTTCCCGTCGACGATCGCCGATCTTGTCGGGGAATACCAGGATGGCGAGCAGGTGCGTCCGGAGGTTTCTGCGGCGGCCGCGTTGCCGCAGTTCGACGGCCGCCATGTGTTGCTGGCCGAGGACGTCGAGGTGAACCGCGAGATCGTGATTGCGATGCTGGAGGGGACGAACCTGGCCATAGATTCCGCCGTCAATGGTCTCGAGGCCGTGCAGATGTTCAAGGATTCGCCGGACCTTTATGATCTGGTTTTGATGGACATGCAGATGCCGGAGATGGATGGGCTTACGGCTACGAGGCATATACGCGCGCTCGGCATCGGGCGGTCGGCTGATGTCCCGATCATTGCCATCACCGCGAATGTTTTTCGCGAGGATGTCGAGGAGTGTTTCGCGGCGGGCATGAACGGGCACATTGGGAAGCCTTTGGACATGGACGAGCTTTTGAAGCTGCTGTCCGATTATTTGTTGAAGTGACGGGCCAGACTGTCCGATTATCGGGATTCAATAGCAAAATGCACAATAACGTAATAGCGTGACAACGTCCTTATGTAGGGCGCGGCATCCTTGACGCGCCATTTGGGATGCAAATGCCTACCTTCGGCGCGTCTGGGAAGCCGCGCCCTGCGATGGATTTATGTATATTATGTAAGGGGGATTTTGATATGGCGGCTCATTTATCGGAAAAGGAAAATTTATTGAGGGTTCTGAACGGTCAGGCGGCGGAGTACGTGCCGAGCGGGAGGACGCTGATGCGCGGGACGGTGATGAATTCCGCGCTGCCCCACCCGACGGGGAAGCTCATGGAGGACGGGAAGATCAGGAACATCTTGGGCGTGGAGTTCGTCACGGAGGCCGCCGCGGGCGGGGGGCCGATTCCGAAGCCCGGTGAGTTCATGCTCGACGACATCCGCAAGTGGCGCGACGTCATCAAGAGGCCTGCGCTCCTGGATGAGATCGATTGGGAGATGATGGCGAAGAAGGATTTGGAGAAGCGCGACCCGGAGGGGATATTGCTCATCGAGGGCGGGGTCACGATGGGGTATTTCCAGGCACTGATGAGTTTCATGGGGTTTAACGAGGGGCTCGTCGCTTGCATTGAGGAGCCCGAGGAGGTCAAGGAGCTTATGCAGTTCCTGCTCGAGATCAATCTCGAGACGGGAAAGAAATATCTCGAATATTATAAGCCGGAGATGTTCCATGGGCTTGACGATATCGCGCATGAGCGCGCGCCGTTCGTGTCCGAGGAGGTTTTCCTCGATATCTTTGAGCCGGTTTGGCGGGCTGAGGTCGCGCAGTTCAAGGAGGCCGGGCTGCTCGCGCTCCACCACAACTGCGGATATTTCGAGCCTTTCGTGCCGTTCATCGTCGATATGGGGTATGATGCATGGGGGGCGCAGGAGTCCAACGATGTCGTGGGCATCATCAAGAGGTTCGGGGGCAGGCTGACCGTGTCGGCCGGCGTTTCGAGCAATGGTTTTTGCTCGTGGCCGGAAACGACGGAGGAGCAGGTGCGCGCGGAGGTGCGGCGCGTCTTGGATTTGTACGCGCCCGTTGGGTCGTATTGTTTTTCGGGCGGAGTGCTCGGTGCGGTCGGCGACGAGTCCGCGAGGGAGCGGAACGGATGGATCCAGGACGAGTACGAGAAGAACAAGTACAATTATTATAAATAGCTTGAATGTTCACGCCCTTGCGCTCGGAAGACGTTTTCAAACGTCTACCCCACAGGGCGTGAGTTGTAGCATCCCATTCGCGTGTTTTCATAGTGTCAATTCGCGTGTTTTCATAGTTGACCGTTGGTTTTTTCCGTGCTATACTCTGTGATAAGCAATGATAAGCAATGATAAACAATGATAAAGAATAATAAGCAATGATAAAGAGTAATAAAGAATAATAAGGAGCAATACGGAGTGGCAAAGCGAACGGAAAGCAACAGTATGACAAATGCATTCTCGCCTACATTTGGATATAAGCCAAAATACATCGTTGGACGCGACAAAGAAATATCGGAATTCATGGAAGGCCTTGCTGAAGCACCCGGCCATCCGAATCGCGCGACTTTCTTTATTGGACAAAGGGGCATGGGGAAAACCGTCCTATTGCTTGAATTGGCGGAGAGGGCCAAAAAAGCAGGCTATGTTGTTGTCCGTGTTTCTGCGAGCGAAACGATGCTTGACGAAATTGTTGAGGGTGTTCAGATAGCGGGCGAGCGTTCCACGGAAGATAAAAAAAATCCGCTCAAAAGCATTAATGCGGGAGCGTTTGGGTTTTCTGTCGGACTCTCATTTACTGATGATATACGCAAGAATTATGGATTCAGCACAAAATTGTCGCTCCTGTGCGAGGCATTGGCAAAACGCAAAAAAGGCGTGTTGTTCCTTATCGATGAGATACGTGCCAGCACGGCCGAGATGCGCGTGTTTGCTACTACTTATCAAAATCTGGTTGGAGATGGAATGAATGTCGCTGTTGCGATGGCCGGATTGCCGAATGCTATCTCTACTGTGTTGAACGACAAAATTCTTACGTTTTTGAACAGAGCGAATAAAGTTGACCTCAATTCATTGCAAATCGCAGATGTGAGCGCATGCTTCGCTAAAGCTCTCCGCGATCTTGGGATAGAATTTGATGCGAAGGTGCTGGACACAGCCGCGCAGGCAACCGATGGGTATCCATATCTGCTTCAATTGGTTGGATATCATATGCTCAAGTTTCTCGATGGTGAAAAGAGGCTTTCTGCAACGACTGTTGAGCTTGCTGTTTCCAACTCAAAACGGGCGTTGGCCGGCGATGTGATATTGCCATGCTTGAATCCCTTGTCCGCAGAGGATAAACGGTTTTTGAAGGCAATGGCAATTGATAGAGATGAAAGCAAGATTTCGGATATCTGCGATAGAATGCAAATAGGGAGGTCGTATGCTCAGACTTATAGGCGGCGGTTGATTGATGCGGGATTGATTCATTCGCTGTCTCGCGGCATGCTGGCATTTTCGATACCGTACCTCGGACAGTATTTACGAGGCGAGATTTGAATGAAGAAATCTGCTAGAATCAAGTTACTGCTACTCCTCATTCTGACAGCGGCAACAGCTTTAGGAATCTACTTTCGAAAACAAGCTAATACTAGCATTAATATGCTCGATTTAGCGATTGTATATAGTTATAATGGAACAGAAAAAAGAATTGCACTGAATCCTTTGGTCGAAATGTGGACATCAGATACTGATGACGGTACAAGCACCAGTGGCACATTCATGTTGCTAAACCCACTAGAATTGGCCGCACAGCAATTCTATACCAGTATACCAATTGATAATACTGATGTATTACTGGGACTGGAATTCAATTATCCACCCATTGAGTATGAATTACGTAAATGGCCATCCGAATTTTTGGATAGACCGGAAATAATTGATAACTATGAGATAAGTGAGCTTGTTGAAGACTCGTTCATTGTAAGATCAGTCGATATCGGAACGCTTTTTGAAGTTGAAGCAAGATGGCAACAAGGGAATGTGAAGTATTGGTTCCGTATTACGTGAATAATGTGGAAAGCGACAATAAGGAATACATGCTTTCTAAAGGATCTTCAGTCTAGTTGAGGCATATACTCGATGGAACTATTTTGACAAACGGCACGTTATAATAGCAATTATCACTGCGTTAGTAGAATCTAGTTAAGAGTTGTCAGGTCTGACATTATCACAAGTTAAACACAAGATTTGAAGGGTGCAGATATTTTTCATTGGTCTTTTCGGTGCTGACTTGATTCTCGGGAGCATGATATCCGCTGCGCCTCGCCCCCACAAACTGCATTTTATACGGCG